>CAYMKW010000001.1:0-22522 GCA_964391365.1 uncultured Microthrixaceae bacterium
GTCGTCGAGGAACCCCGGCTGGGGCAGGTGCGTGGCCGACACGTTGACCGACACGGACAGGGCCTCCTCGACCAGCGGAGCGAGTCGCTCACGCAGGTCGCGCAGGACGATCGCCACCACCCGGCGGGTCACCTCGGGGATCAGGCCCGACTCCTCGGCGATGGGGATGAACAGTTCCGGTGACACGGGCCTGCCGTCGCTGTCCTCCCAGCGGGCGAGCGCCTCGGCGCCCAGCACCCTGCCGGTGGCCAACTCGACGGCCGGTTGGTACTCGACGTGCAGCCCGTCGAGCCCCGCCGGTGATCGCATGAACATGGCGACGTTGACCCGTTCGGCGAACCGCTGGCCGTTGTCCTTGTCGAACGCGACCGCTCTCGCTCCGCCGAGCTTCTTCGCCTCCCGCAACGCCGCCTCCGCTGCGCTGATCAGTTCGGTTCCATGTGCGAACGAGCCGTCGTCGATGCTGAACCCCATGCTCGCCGTGACGGTGAGCAGGTGGTCGCCGATGGCGACGGGCTGCGCCAGTGCGGCGACCAGGCGCCCGGAGACGGCCTCGGCCGAGCTCTCGTCGTCGGCGCCGTCGATGAGGACGGCGAACTCGTCGCCGCCGACGCGGGCGAGGTGGTCCTCGGGTCGCAGCGACTGCTGCAGCCGGGCGGCGACCGCCAGCAGCAGTTCGTCGCCGGCCTCGAAGCCCATCGCATCGTTGATCTGGGCGAACCTGTCCAGGTCGATCAAGCCGACCACCGCTCGGGCCGTCGGCCGCGTCTCCCGGCGTTCCGGGTCGCGTTCGGCTGGTTCGCCCGCCAGCCCCCGGGCCACACCCTGGGCGACGCTCTGCTCGATCAGTTCGGTGAACATCGTCCGGTTGGGCAGGTCGGTCAGCGGGTCGACCAGTTCGACGTGCCGGGTGCGCTCCTCGGCGGCCAGACGACTCATCGTGGCGGCGATCGAGTCGGCCAGGATGCGCAGCACGTCCAGGTCGGCGCTGGAGAACTCCGCCGGGGCCCGCACGTGGTCGAACCCGATGAACCCGTGGAAGGCGCCGCCGGAGCGGAGGGGTGCCACGAGCAGCGACTGGATGCCCTGCTCGGCCAGGATGGCGCGCAGGTCGGACTGGTCGTCCGGAAGGGCACCGACGAGCCCGATGTAGACGTGGTCGTCCCGGTCGAAGGCCTCCATCCACGGTTCTGCGACGTCGATGGGGATGTGCTGGAGGTTCGCGATCTCCGGCCTGATGCCGTCGGCGCACCACTCGTGGGTGTTGCTCAGGTGTTCGCCGTCCGCGTCCACCCGGAAGATGTAGGCACGGTCGACCTCGCAGAACGATCCGACGGCGCCGAGTGCCGACTCGAAGATCGCGTCGATATTCGCCGCGACCGAGTCGCTGAACGATCGCATCGTCGAGCGGACGAGCCGGTGCAGGCCGACCAGTCGGACCGGATCCTCGGCCGACGTGACGGGGCGCCGCTGCTCCGGCTGCTCCTCGCTCGCTCCATCGCTCACGAGGGGATTGTAGGAAACCAAAGCTCGGGATCGGAGCCGCTGCTCACCCGCGGTCCGGTCGAACGCCGGAGGGGTCGCCCCCGGGTGGGACCCGGTCGGCCCAGGCGGAGCTCGGCAACGGTTGGCGCCAGTTCGGGTGGCCCGAGGTGGTGCCCGGAAGGTTCGGCCGGTGCGTCAGGCCGAGGGCGTCCTCCGGGGTGCACAGCACCAGGTCCGCACCCGAACGCCAGAGTCGACCGGTTGCCGCCGCGGCCACCTGATCGCTCGTCTCGCTCCCGTCGGCCCCCGTCAGGCGCTCCAGCCGTCGGCGGAGCTCCGCCAGCGACCCGGGCTCGGGCGGCAGTCCTGCCGCGAGCCGGTCGACCTCGTCGCTGCCGGACCACACGCCGGCGATCGTCGGCAGGTCGTGGGTGGTCAGCATCCCGACGCTCGCTCCGGGCCACTCCTCCGGCGGGGTGTCCTCGAACCAGGCCACCCGGTAGCCCGCCACGTCGCGGGCCCGCAGTTCCGCCCGGAACCCGTCCTCGACCGTGCCCAGATCCTCTCCGATCAGGGCCGCTCCCACCCGCTCGGCCTCCAGACACGCGATGTCGAGCAGCTCGGTGCCGTACTGGCGGATGTAGGCGCCCCGGTCGGGGCCGTGGCCCGGCGGCACGCAGTAGAGCCGGGTGAGGCCGACGACGTGGTCGATCCTGAGCCCGCCGCAGTGGCGGAGTGCGGACCGGACCGTCTCGATCCACGGTCCGTAGCCGGCGTCGCGGAGCCGCCACGGAACGTACGGAGGGAGGCCCCAGTCCTGGCCGAGCTGGTTGAACTCGTCGGGCGGGGCGCCGATCCGACAGCCCTCGGCGAGGAGGTCCTGGTCCCGCCAGGCGTCGGCGCCGTCCGGGTCGACGCCGACGCTGAGGTCGCCGACCAGGGCGATCTGCCGACCCGCCCGGGCGAGTTGCCGGTCCAACTGCACCTGGACCCAGGCCCAGAACGCGATCCGCGACGCATGGCGGACCGCGAACTTGGCCACGCCCGGGAGGTCGGGGTGTCGGTGCTCGGCCGGGAACCGGTGGCGGCCGCCGCCGTGGACCTCGGCGAGCGCCACGAAGGTGGCGTGTTCGCGCAGCGGCCGGTCGGCGAGCTCGGGCACCGGCGGCCGGCCCAGGGCGTCGAAGACCGCACCGAGGGCGTCGACCTTCACCGTCCAGGACTGCGTCCAGTCGAGCAGGGTCGTCCGATCCAGGTCACGTCCGGCCGCAGCGCCTGCAGCGACCGCCTCGGCGGCCAGCTCGGCGCCGTCCACCTCGTCGACCCGCAGGTAGACGGGCGAGCGGAACCGCCGTGAGGACGGCGAGTACGGGGAGGGCTGGATGGCCCCGGGGATGTGGTCGCCGGTGGGGGAACACGCGAGGACGCCGGCGCCGCACGTAGCGGACCGTTCGGCGATGTCGCGCACGTCGGCCAGGTCGCCGACCCCCCAGGACCGACCGGAACGCGCCGCATGGACCTGCAGCGCCCAGCCCCAGGTCCGGGCGAGACGGCGGCTCCGGGCGGGGACGACGAAGACGCGGGTCCGGTGGTCGCCCGGCGAGTGCAGGGTGTGGACACCGATGGGCAGGTCGCCGGGCAGTCGGTCGGCGACGGCCACCTCGCCGCCGTCCTCGAGTTCGACGGTTCCGGGCGACCACACCTCGGGCGATTGGCCCGAGGTGACGAACCAGTTGGGGACCTCCGGCGGTCCGCCCGGATCGCCGAGCGCCCGGTGGAGCGCCTCCCGGGTCGCCGGGTCCGTGTCCCGCCAGACGCCGTGCGTGTCCCACCACCCGGCGGTGACCCGCCAGGCGTCGGGGGCGTCACGTTCGTCGACCACGCTCCCAGTCTGGCCGCCACCGGGAGGAACCGGTCTCCTGCCGCGCCGGTTCGGTACCTAGACTCCCGCCGTGGCTGTGTTCGTGGAGCGACGACTCCGGGCGGTGGGACGCCGTCTCGCCAAGTTGCGGGGCGAGCTCGCCGTCGCGGACGAACAGCTGGCGCACTTCGCCGACATCACCGACGACACCCGGATCCGATCGTTGGTCTCCGAGACGCCGCTGGCCGACGTGGAGCACCGCGACGCGGAGCGGACGAGCAGCGCCATGGCTCGGCACCGGGCCGAGCTCGTCGATCGGATCGCCCGCCTCGAGGCGGAACAGGACGCGTTGCTCGACCAGTTCTCGGCGCGCTGAGCGCCCCGTCGGCGGCTCCGGAGGGACGGGCGGCGTGCCTAGACTGACGCCGCAGACGGGCTGAGGTACCGCCCTGGCGGCCCGATCCGGGCCTGTGGCGGACCCGGCGGAGAACCGGAGAACGGAGGGCGGCGTTGCCCACTCGAGTCGTGGTCGCAGAGGACGAGGCCATCATCCGCATGGACCTCCGCGAGCTGCTCGGCGAAGAGGGCTACGACGTCGTCGCCGAGTGCGGCCGGGGCGACGAGGCCGTCGAACTGGTGCGGACCCACCAGCCGGACGTGGCGCTGCTGGACATCAAGATGCCGGGTCTGGACGGGATCTCCGCCGCCCGGGAGATCGCAGCCGACCGGCTGGCGGCCGTCGTCCTGGTCACGGCCTTCTCCCAGCGGGAGCTGATCGAGGAGGCGGGCGACGCCGGCGTCCACGGCTACGTCGTCAAACCGTTCGAACGTCACGACCTGGTTCCCGCCATCGAGGTGGCCCTGGCCCGGTTCAAGGCGGAGCAGACGCTGGTCGACCAGGCCGCCAGTGCCGAACAGCGCCTCGAGTCGCGCAAGGTGATCGATCGGGCCAAGGGCGCGCTCATGGACGGGAACGGCCTGAGCGAGCAGGCGGCGTTCGGCTTCATCCAGAAGACCGCCATGCAGACCCGGCGCACCATGCGTGACGTCGCCCAGGGCGTGCTCGACGGAGAGTTCCGGCCCTGAGCCCGACTCCCGCAGCGGTCGTCGCCGTCACCTCCTGCACCTAGGCTCGCCGCCGTGCCGACGGTCATGCTCATCGACGGGAACTCGCTCACCTACCGGGCGTTCTTCGCCCTGCCGACCGATCTGACCACGGCGTCGGGGCAGGTCACCAACGCCGTCCTGGGCTTCACGTCCATGCTCGTGAACCTGGTGCGGGACCACGGCCCCGACCAGGTGGTGGTGACCTTCGACCGTCCCGAACCGACGTTCCGTCACGAGCGGCTCGACTCCTACAAGGCGAACCGGGAGTCGACCCCGGACATCCTCGTCCAGCAGATGGGGCTCGTCCGACAGGTCGTCGACGTGCTGGCGCTGCCCGTGGTGGAGATGGTCGGCTTCGAGGCCGACGACGTCATCGCCACGCTCGCGACCCAGGCGGCCGCCGCCGGCCACGACGTCGTGATCGTCACCGGCGACCGGGACAGCTACCAGCTCGTCCAGGATCCGCACGTCCGGGTGCTCTACAACAAGCGGGGCGTCTCGGACTACGCGCTCTACGACGAGCAGGGCATCCTGGATCGGACCGGGGTCACGCCGGCGCAGTACGTCGACTACGCCGCACTCCGCGGCGACCCGTCGGACAACCTGCCGGGGGTTCCCAAGGTCGGTGAGAAGACGGCCGCCAGGCTGGTCACCACGTACGGGGGCCTCGACGGGATCTTCGCCCACGTCGACGAGCAGACCCCGGCGTTGCGGGCCAACCTGACCGAGCACGAACAGCAGGCCCGGACCAACGCCGAGCTCATGCGGCTGGTGCGGGACGTCCCGCTTCCCGTCGGCATCGACGACCTGCACCAGGGGCCGGTGGACGTGGACGCCGTTCACGAGCTCTTCCGGTTCCTCGAGTTCAACTCCCTGATCGGTCGCCTGTCGGCCGCCTTCCCCCAGATCTTCGACGCGTCGACGGAACCGGGCGACGGCCCGGAACGGCGGGTCCTCGAGGCCGAGGTGGACACGGTGGCCGACGCCCCAGCAGCCCGGGCGGCGCTCGAGTCGCTGGCCGGCGCCCCGGTGGTGGCCGTGGCGGGGGCGTGGGTGGGGGAGCCCGGTCGCAGCGAGCTGCTCGGACTGGCACTGGTCGGCGACCCGAGCGAGGGGGCGGCGACGTACCTCCCCGCCGCGATCGTGCCCGAGGTGCTGGACCCGCTCGCAGCGGTGCTCTGCGCCGGACCGGACGTCGTCGCCCACGACGCCAAGCCGCTGGTGCGTTCGCTGCTGGGTCTCGGTTCGGACCTCCGGCGCCTGACGCTCGACACGAAGTTGGCGGCGTACCTGCTGGACCCCGCCGACACCGCCTACGAGCTCGAGGACCTGCTCGCGGCGCACGCCGCGGCCGAACTGGCGGGGTCGGACGCCGTTCCGGACGGACAGCTCGACCTGGGTGGCGAGCAGGTCGACGCAGCGGTGCAGGCGGGGCGCCGGGCGCTGGGGGTGGCCGAGCTGGTCGGCCCGGTGGGCGCCGCGCTGGTGGCCCAGTCCCTCGACGACCTGAGCCGTGACGTCGAGGTCCCGCTCGTCCGGGTGCTCGCCCGGATGGAGCACCTGGGCATCGGGGTCGACGTGGACGTGCTCCGCTCCCTCAACACGGAGTTGACCCGGACCGCGGAGCAGGAGCGTGCTGCGGTCGTCGAGCTGGCCGGCCACGAGTTCAACGTGAACTCCACGCCGCAGCTGCGCACCGTGCTCTTCGACGAGCTGGGTCTGACACCGCAGAAGAAGACCAAGACCGGCTTCTCGACCGACCAGGCGACGCTCGAGAAGCTGCGTGACGACCACCCGGTCGTCGAGCATCTGCTCCGCTACCGGGAGGTCGAGAAGCTCCGGTCGACCTACGGGGAGGGCCTGCTCGCCGAGGTGGCGGGCGACGGCCGGATCCACGCGACCTTCAACCAGACGGTCGCCCGGACGGGCCGGCTGTCGTCCGACGCGCCGAACCTGCACAACATCCCCGTCCGGACCGAGGAGGGTCGCCGCTTCCGTGAGGCGTTCGTGCCCCGGGACGGCTGGCAGTTCCTGGTCGCCGACTACAACCAGATCGAGCTGCGCTGCATCGCCCACCTGTCGGGCGACCCCGGTCTGATCGAGGCCTTCACCTCGGGAGAGGACATCCACGACCGGACCGCGGCCCGGGTCTTCGGCGTCGATGCGTCGGCGGTCAGTGTCGAGCAGCGGTCCAAGGCGAAGATGGTCTCCTACGGTCTGGCCTACGGCATGGAGGCGTACGGCCTCGGGCAGCGCCTGGGCATCCCGACGGGCGAGGCCCAGGAGATCCTGGACGCCTACTTCGAGGCGTTCCCGAGCGTCCGCGACTTCATGGACCGGACCGTGGCCGAGGCGAGGGACCGTGGTTACACCGAGACGGTGTTCGGCCGCCGCCGGCGGATCCCGGAACTGTCCTCGCCGCAGCGCAACGTGCGTCTGGCCGGGGAACGGCAGGCCATGAACGCCCCGATCCAGGGGCTGGCCGCCGACATCTTCAAGGTCGCACTCGTCCGGCTGGACCGAGGGATCGACGCGGCCTCGTTGTCGAGTCAGCTGATCCTCCAGGTCCACGACGAGGTCCTGGTCGAGGTTCCGCCCGGCGAGGAGGCGGCCGCCGAGGCCGTCGTCCGTGACGCCATGTCGAACGCCTTCGATCTGCACGTCCCGTTGGATGTGAACCTGGCGGTCGGTGGCTCGTGGGCCGCCGCCAAGGCCTGAGTCCCGTGACGGACACCGAGGACGGTGCCGGTCGGGCTGAGCGCCACTGGTTCGAGGAGCTGGCGGACCACATGGGCCCCGCCTACCTGCGCTACTCGTTCACGCTCGGCACGGTGCAGGAGGTCGATGCGCTCGTCGATGCGCTCGGTCTGTCACCGGGCGACCTGGTGCTCGATGTCGGGTGCGGCCCGGGGCGTCACGTCCTGGAGCTGGCTCGACGCGGCATCCGGTCGCTGGGCGTGGACGTCAGCGAGCGGTTCGTGCAGGTCGGCCGGGAGCTGGCCTCTGCTGCGGGGCTGGACCACCTCGTCCGGTTCACGCGGCTCGACGCCAGGACGCTCACCGGTGCGGTCCGCAGCGGTGAGCTGTGGGACACGTCGGAGCCGAGCGGGTCCGGTCCGCCGGACGGGTTCGAGGGGTTCGACGCCGCCGTGTCGCTCTGCCAGGGGGCGTTCGGTCTGGGAGGACCGTCGCGCGCCGACGATCCCCAGAACCTGGCCCCTGATGCCGCCGTCCTGAGCGGGATGTCCGCAGCGCTGCGTCCGGGTGCACCGCTGGCCGTCTCGGCGTTCTCGTCGTACTTCCAGGTGCGCTTCCTCGAGGACGGCGACGCCTTCGATGCGGCCGGAGCCGTGAACCACGAGCGGACCGAGGTCCGGGACCCAGACGGCCTGTCGGTGCCGGCCGACCTGTGGACGACCTGCTACACGCCCCGGGAGCTGCGGCTCCTCGCCGAGCGAGTGGGTCTGGTCGTGGACGACGTCTGGTCCGTCAGCCCGGGTCGGTACGCCCCGCAGCCACCCACGGTCGACTCGCACGAGTTCCTCCTCCTGGCGCACCGGCCCGCCCGCTCGCCGGCCCCGCCGGACCTGCCGGACCCGGCATTTCCACGCCCCAGCGGCCTCGGGTAGCCTCTCCGGGTTCCTGTCCCCGAGTGTGAAGAGTCCCCCTTTGTCCGACGAGACCCCCGCTGAGGCCCAGCCGCAGGACACTGCGGTCGCAACCATGGGCGACGAGTACGTTCCCCGCCAGATCATCGACGACGACCTGGGCGGGATGACGCTCGACGACCTCTACGCCGCCACCATGGTCTCGGTTGACGACGGCCAGCTGGTGAACGGAACGGTCGTCAAGGTCGACCGCGACGAGGTCCTGCTCGACATCGGCTTCAAGTCCGAGGGCGTGATCCCGGTGAAGGAGCTGTCGATCCGCAACGACGTGGATCCCTCCGAGATCGTCTCCATCGGCGAGTCCGTCGAGGCACTGGTCCTCCAGAAGGAGGACAAGGACGGACGTCTGATCCTGTCCAAGAAGCGCGCGCAGTACGAGCGGGCCTGGGGTGCCATCGAGAAGGTCAAGGACGAGGGCGGCATGGTCGCCGGCCCCGTCATCGAGGTCGTCAAGGGCGGCCTGATCATCGACATCGGCCTCCGCGGCTTCCTGCCGGCATCGCTGGTCGAGCTGCGGCGGGTTCGTGACCTGGCTCCGTACATCGGCAAGACCATCGAGGCGAAGATCATCGAGCTGGACAAGAACCGCAACAACGTGGTGCTGTCCCGCCGGGCGTGGCTCGAGGAGACCCAGAAGGAACAGCGCGAGGACTTCCTCGCCAACCTCAAGCCCGGCGAGCGCCGCAAGGGTGTGGTCTCCAGCGTCGTCAACTTCGGTGCGTTCGTCGACCTGGGCGGCATGGACGGGCTCATCCACGTGTCCGAGCTCTCCTGGAAGCACGTCGACCACCCCGGTTCGGTCGTGTCCGTCGGCGACGAGGTCGACGTGGTGGTGCTCGAGGGCGACCTCGACCGTGAGCGGATCTCGTTGTCCCTCAAGGCGACCCAGCAGGACCCGTGGCAGGAGTTCGCCTCCTCGCACCAGGTCGACGAACTGGTCTACGGCCGGGTCACCAAGCTCGTGCCGTTCGGTGCCTTCATCCAGGTCGGCGACGGCATCGAGGGTCTGGTCCACATCTCCGAGATGTCGGCCCACCACGTCGACCTGCCCGAGCAGGTTGTGACGCCGGGCGAGGAACTCTGGGTCAAGATCATCGACCTGGACGTCGACCGCCGTCGGATCAGCCTGTCGATCAAGCAGGCGGCCGAGGGCGGAACCGTTGCGGCCGAGTTCCAGGAGCACTTCGGCGAGCACAACTACGACGCCGAGGGCAACTACGTGGGCCCGGCCACCGAGTTCGGCGACGGCGAACCCTCGGAGGCGCAGGCTGCCTGGGGCGACGTCTACGGCGAGGAGGAGGCCGCTGCGGCAGCCGTTGCCGATCAGGGCGACGCGGTCGAGGCCGCCGAGGTGGCCGAGGTCGAGCTCGCCGACGCCGAGGGAGCCGTCGAGACCGCCGTCGAGGCCGACGAGGGCTGATCAGCCCGATTGTTCAAGCTGCGGGCCTGAACGGCCGAACCACCACCGAACGTCGACCCGGAGGGGTCGGGATCGGAGTGGTACGTCGTGGGATCGCGCAGGACGCTGACCCTGGTGGGTGCGGTCGTGGTGGCGGCACTGGCCGGCCTGGTGCTGTTGAAGTACGTCAACGGGGTGGAGCAGCGCGCTGCACAGGCGGATGCTCTCGTGGACGTCGCGGTCGCCGCCGGTCCGATCCCCGCAGGGATCGCATCGGACGCTGCCATCGACGCGGGACGCATCACGATGGCGAAGCGACCGCAGCAGGACGTCCCGCAGAACGCGGTCCGGCGTCTGGCCGACATCCAGGGGCAACAGGCGGCGCTCGACCTGAGCGGTGGCGAGATCCTGACGACGGCCATGTTCGAGACCGACTCCGTCGCCGAGTCGTCGAACACGAACGAGATCACGGCGGGCCATGTGGCCGTGTCGGTCCAGCTCGACGAGGCGGCCAGCCTGGGTGGACTCATCGAGGTCGGCGACAAGGTCAACGTGTTCGCGCTCGTCGACTGCGCGGCCGCCGGTGGCGACTCGGGCGGGGCTGCGCCGGCGGCGCCGACCGGCGCGTGTGGGATCAACGCCAGCGGTGGCACGCCACTGTCGTCCCGGCCGGCGCGGGCGCTTTTCCAGTCGGTGAAGGTGATCGCCGTGGGGGACCGGTTCGGGCAGCCGGTCGCCGCCGCCCAGCCCGGTGACGCCGCCCAGGCGGACCCGAGCGAGACGACGGTCCCCCCGGGCAACGAACGGCTCTTCACCTTCGAGCTGGTGCCGGCCGAGGCGGCGCTGCTGCTCTCCATCCCGCCGGGGAACCTCTACCTGACCCTCAACCCGGCGGGCTACGAGCCCGCCCCCATCCCCTTCATCACCGACATCCCGAGCCTGCCCGGCGAGGCCGGTGTCTCCAGCGACTCCGACGAGCTGCCGAGCGGGACGGGCGGTCAGTGAGCTGGACGATGACCCACGACGAGGTCGGCCAGCAGCCCCTCGATGCTCCGGCGCAGCCGGTCGGAGCACCGGTCGCCCCGGCGATCGACCCCGTGCCCGCCCGAGCCGACGTCGCCGTCCCGGCGGTCCGTTCGACGATCAGCGCCTCGCTCGCCGTCGTGGAGTCCGACCCGGTCGTCCGGGACCAGCTGTGCATCTCGCTCGGTGAGGGAGTGTCGCCGTTCTCGACGATCGAGGAGATGGCCGGCCGGCTGACCGGAGCCGTCCCCGTGGTCACGGTGCTCGGACCGTCCTGCTCGGAGGCCGCGACCGTCGACCGCGTCGCTGCCGTGGTGGACCGGTTCCCCATGGTCGGCTGCATCCTGGTCACCGAGCAGCTCACCACGGCCCTGCTCCAGCACGCGCTGCGGGCCGGGATCCGTGACGTGCTGGCGGTCAGCGGCGGTCTGCAACCCCTGGTCGACGCCATCCAGCGGGTGTCGGTGACGTTGGAGCACGCCATGGCGGTGCCGGTGACCGTCACGCCGACGGACGCCCCTCCGGTGCCACCGGCGACCTCCGTTCCGGCCGATGGCCCCCATCGGGGTCAGGTCGTGACCGTCTTCTCGCCGAAGGGTGGTTCGGGGACGACGGTGGTGGCCACCTCGTTGGCCGTCGAACTGGCCCGACGGTCGACCCGGCCGGTGTGCATCGTCGACGCGGACCTGCAGTTCGGAGACGTTTCGGTCGGTCTCAAGCTCGCTCCGGTCCACACGATCGTCGACGCCGTGGCGGCGGGCGAGCGGCTCGACGCGGCGCTGCTCGAGTCGCTGCTCCTCACCCACGAGCCGACGGGCCTCCGCGTGCTCCCGGCGCCGCTCGAGCCCGCCTACGCCGATCAGGTCGGTGCCGGCGATCTGAGCCGGATCATCGAGACGCTCCGCTCGTTCTGCGAGTTCGTCGTGGTCGACACGCCCTCGTACCTGAACGACGTCGTGCTGAGTGTCTTCGACGTCTCGGACAGCATCGCGCTGGTGGCCGGGCTGGACATCCCGAGCATCAAGAACCTGAAGGTCACCCTCCAGACGCTCAGGTTGCTCGACATTCCTGACGAGAAGCTCCTCATGGTGCTGAACCGGGCCGACAGCAAGGTCAAGCTCGACGTCAACGAGGTGGAGCGGGCGCTGCAGTTCAAGGCCGAGGTGCAGGTGCCCTCCGACGTGTGCGTGCCGCAGTCGGTCAACCGGGGCGAGCCGGTCGTGACGCACGCGCCGAGGTCGGGCGTGGCCCGGGCGATCGTGGGCATGGCCGACCGGTACGCGACGCCGGTCCAGTCCAAGGGCAAGCGGCGGAAGTAGCGGGGACGGAGGGGCGACGTGTCACTGTTCGAGCGGATCAGCGAGCGCCAGGGCGGAGCGGACCGGCCGCCGCAGCCGCCGCACTCGGCCCCGGCCGAACCGGCCGCGCCCGTGGTGGCCGACCGAGAGGGAACGTCGCCGGTGCCCGGCGTCGACCCGTTCGACCCCGTCAACGGCGCTGTCGCCGGCCCTGTCGCCGCCACCGAACCCGCCACGCCGCCGCCGTTCGGCGACGTCGTCGAGGACCCCTACGCCGACCCCATCGAGGCCGGGCTCCCCGCGGCGGTCGCCACGGCCCGACGCATGGATCCGGCCATCGGAGTGCTGCGCCAGCGCATCCACCAGTTGCTGATCGACGAGTTGGGGCCGCTCCTGTTCGACCGGACGCTGAGCGAGGAGGACCTCCGGCGGCGGGTTCAGGAGCAACTGCAGTCGGCGTTGGCAGCGGAGCAGGCCCCCCTGTCCGCCGCTGACAAGGCCCAGCTGATCCAGGACGTGGCCGATGACATCCTCGGATACGGCCCGATCGACCAGGTCCTCCGTGACGACGACGTCAGCGAGGTCATGGTCAACGGCCCCGACGACGTGTTCGTCGAGCGCAACGGCAAGCTCAAGCGCGATCCGTCGGTCCGGTTCCTCGACGCCGACCACGTGCGTCGGGTGATCGACAAGATCGTCTCCCAGGTCGGACGCCGCATCGACGAGTCCACCCCCATGGTCGATGCGCGTCTCCCCGATGGCTCCCGGGTCAACGCCGTCGTGGCGCCCCTGGCGATCGGCGGGCCGTTCCTGACCATCCGGAAGTTCTCCGCCGACCCGCTCCAGGTCTCGGACCTCATCCGCTTCGGTTCGCTCGATCCGCGTTCGGCCAGGTTCCTCGAGGCCTGCATCGTCGGCCGCCTGAACGTGATCGTGTCGGGCGGAACGGGCACCGGCAAGACCACGCTCCTCAACGTGCTCAGCAGCTTCATCCCGACCGACGAGCGGATCATCACCGTCGAGGACGCCAAGGAGCTCCAGCTCCACCAGGAACACGTGCTCAGCCTGGAGTCCCGGCCACCGAACGTCGAGGGTCGCGGTGAGGTCACGATCCGCGACCTGGTGAAGAACACGCTCCGCATGCGGCCCGACCGGATCGTGGTGGGGGAGTGCCGTTCGGGTGAGGCCCTCGACATGCTGCAGGCCATGAACACGGGCCACGACGGCTCGCTGACGACCGTGCACGCCAACAGCCCCCGCGACACGCTGTCCCGCCTGGAGACGCTGGTCCTGATGGCGGGCTTCGACCTGCCGGTCCGTGCGATCCGCGAGCAGATGGCCTCGGCGGTCGACCTCATCGTGCAGCTGACCCGACTCAGCGACGGCACCCGCCGAGTCACCCACATCACCGAGGTCCAGGGCATGGAGGGCGAGGTGATCACCCTCCAGGACGTGTTCCTGTTCGACTTCTCCGCAGGTGTCGACCCCGAGGGTCGGTTCCTCGGTCAGCTCCAGCCGACCGGTGTCCGTCCCAAGTTCGCGGAGAAGCTCGCTGACCGTGGCCTGCACCTGGGGCCGGAGATCTTCACCGCGACCCCCGCCGGGAGCCCCCGGTGAGGAGTCGTCGATCCCGTGTGGCCGTGGCCTTCGGCCTGGCCGGGGCGCTCGCCCTGCTCGGCGTGGCGGCGCTGCGGCCCGTGAGCGCCGTCGCCCAGGACGGGGCCGGTTCGTTGCGGGTCGACCAGGTCGACGCCGCGGGCGGAACCGTCGTGCTCGACGGCTACGGCCAGGGCGTGTCACCGGCTCCGTTGACGGTGTCGGTCGGCGGCCGTGAGGTCGCATCCGCCACGCAGTGGGCCGACCGGATCCCGCTGGACGTCGCCGTGGTCCTGGACGACGCCGCCGGTCAGTCCAACGGCTCGGTGCAGCTGGCGTTGCAGTCGCTGGCCGCCTTGGCGCCCGGCGCCGGAACGGCCACCCGGACGGCGCTGGTGACCACCGGCGGCGGCGCCGACGTGGTCGTCCCGCTGACCGACGACGTCGCAGCCTGGGACCGGGCGGTGGCGGACGTCAGCCCGAGCGAGACCGCCGGATCCGACCTGCTGGGAGCGGTGGGGGATGCGGCCGCACTGCTGGAGCGAGGCGACCCGGGTTCCCGTCGAGCGGTCGTCGTGATCGCCACGACCCCGGAACGAGGTACCGCCGGGCTGGGGCAGGTCGAGCGCGACCTGGTGGCAGCGCAGGCGTCGATCGAGGCGATCGTCCTGGACCGGGGCGCGCCGGTCAGCCAGCTCGGTCGACTGGCCCAGGGTGCCGGTGGTGACGTGACGCTGGTGGCCGACGACGAGTCATTCGACGAGGCGGTCACCCAGGTGGCCTCCCTCCTGGCCAGCCGGTTCCGGGTGGAGACGTCTGCGGACGACGCCGCCGGAACGATCGAACTGGCCGCTCCCGACGCCACCACCTCGGTGACCTACGTGCCCGGGGCGCTGCGGCGGGGACCTGCAGCGCTGGTGCCCCCGCCCGCGGCCCAGCCGGGAGCGGTCGACCGGCTCTCCGGGAACGGTATCGTCCTGGCGCTCGCGGTCATCCTGGGCGTCGGTGCCGTCATCGTGGTCCTGTGGACGTTCGTCGGGATGCTCGCCGGCCGCCGCCAGCTCGAGTCGCGGCTCGACGCCTACGAGGAGTCGTCCGCCCCCGTCATGCCGGACGGTCCTCCCGTGAGCGAGGTGGCGACGGTCCCGATCCTCCAGCGAGCCGTGGCGATCACGGGCAACCTGGCCCAGCAACGCGGGGTGCTCGAGCGGCTCGAGGCCGACCTGGAGCGGGCGAACCTTCCACTGCGGGCGGCCGAGGCCCTGTTCTTCGCACTGGCCGGAGCGGTCCTCGCCTCCCTCTTCACGCTGTTCCTGACCGGCAGCCCGCTGATCGCACTGGTCGTCCTGCTGTTGGCGGCGCTCCTGCCGAAGGCGATCGTGAACTTCCGGGTGAAGCGGCGGACCAAGGCCTTCGAGGGGCAGCTGCCCGACATGCTGGACCTGCTCGCCGGCACGCTCCGAGCGGGCTACTCCATCGCCCAGGGCATCGAGGCGGTGTCACGGGAGATCGACGAGCCCATGAGCCGTGAGCTCCAGCGGGTCGTCAACGAGCACCGTCTGGGACGTTCGCTCGAGGAGTCGCTGGACGGTGTGGCGGCCCGCATGGGCAGTGCGGACTTCGCGTGGGCCGTCATGGCGATCCGGATCCAGCGCGAGGTCGGCGGCAACCTGGCTGAGCTGCTGCTCACCGTCTCCAAGACCATGACCCAGCGGGAGCGCCTGCGGCGGGACGTCGCCTCGCTCACCGCCGAGGGCCGGATGAGCGCCATGGTCCTGGGCCTGATGCCGTTCATCCTCGGTGCGGTCATGTTCGTCATCAACCCCGAGTACGTGATGGCCCTGATGACCCCCGGCCTGGGCTACGTCATGCTCGGCGCCTCGCTCGTGTCCATGTTCATCGGGTTCATCTGGATGAAGAAGATGATCACGGTGGAGGTCTGAGATGGAGATCGGAGTCCTGTTCCCCGTCCTGGTGGTCGCAGTGGCGATCGGGGTCCTGGTGTTCGTGGTGGTCAACGGGATCCAGGAGCGGGCGACCCTCCGGGCGTCCCTGCGCCAGGTCACGGGGCCGGTGGTCGAGAACCAGCGTGACCGCGAGCTGCTCGACCCCCTGCGCCAACGGGCGATCGACCCGCTGCTGGGTTCCATGTCGGCGCTCGGCCGTCGATTCACCCCGGTCGGCTACGTCGAGAAGGTGCGCCTGAAGTTCACCCATGCGGGGATCGCCGACCAGTCGGCGGTCGACCGGTTCCTGGCGATCCGGGTGGCGACCGTCGTGGGCGCCGTGCTGGTGTTCGTCCTCCTGTTCGTGCTCAACGTGCTCGGGTTGAGCGGCATGGTGCGGATCGCCGTGCCGGGCCTGCTCGCCGCAGTGCTGGTGCTCGGCCCCGACAGCTGGATCAACAAGCGGGTCGAGGCCCGTCAGCGTGAGATCCAGACCTCGTTGCCCGATGTGCTCGACCTCCTCGTCATCTCGGTCGAGGCGGGCCTGGGTTTCGAGCAGGCCATGGACCGGGTGATCCATTCGGTTCCCGGACCCCTGAGCGACGAGTTCGCCCGTGTGCTCGGCGAGACGCGGGCCGGAGCCGCCCGCGCGGATGCCATGCGGGCCATGGACGCCCGGTGCGGGGTCCCTGAGCTGCGGTCGTTCGTGATGTCGATCATCCAGGCCGACACCTTCGGCGTGTCGATCGGCCGGGTGCTGCGTTCGCAGGCCGAGGAGATGCGGGTCAAGCGCCGTCAGAACGCCGAGGAACGGGCACAGAAGGCCCCGGTGAAGATGCTGCTCCCCATGGTCTTCTGCATCTTCCCGGCGCTGTTCGCCATCATCCTGGGGCCGGCCGTGATCAACATGATGAACGGCCTGTGACGGCCGGACGACCCCGGCCGTGAGCGGACCGGCCACCGACGACGCACCGATCGCGGTGGCGGACTCCGACGCCGTCGACGCTCCCGGCGCGCAGGGTGACGGCGTCTCGCCGACTGTCGGCGGACCCCCCGCGGTTCGTCCACCGCGACCCCTGCTCGGGGCGTTGGCCTGGTGCGCCGCCGGAGCGGTGGCGCTCATGTCGAGCGGTCCGCTGTCGGACAACAGCTTCCTGACCCACCTGGCCACGGGTCGTCTCCTGCAGGAACGGGGACTTCCGTCGTCCAATCCCTTCCTCTTCACCGGCGGTGACTTCCCGGTCCCGAGCTGGTGGTTCTCTGGGGCGCTCGCCGTCGCCGAGGACCTGGGCGGCGGGACGGCGATCCGGTTGCTGGTGGTCGCCGTCGGGGCGGCGTTGGGTGTCGTCCTGGTGGCGCTCGCCCGGCCGGAGCGGCGGGACGTGGCGGCCCGTTCGTCGCTGCCGGCGGTTCTGGTGCCCGTCGCGCTGGTCATCGTCACGCTCGCACCGTTCACCACGCCACGGCCCCACCTGGTGGGCTTCCTCCTGTTGGGTGTGGCGCTGGTGCTGTGGCGTGACGACCGGTCCGCCTGGTGGATGGTGCCGGTGTTCGCCACCTGGGTGAACGTCCACGGCACCTGGCTCTACGGGCTCGGGGTCCTGGTGCTGCTGACCGGGTGCGCGTCCCTGGAGCGACGTCGGCCCGTCCGGATCCTGCCCGTGGCCGCGGCGGCGCTGGGTGTGGTGATCGGCGGACTGCTCTACCCGGAGCGGCTGCGACTCGTCGTGCTCCCGTTCGAGCAGTTCGGTGACGAACGCGCCCGGGAGGCGATCTCCGCCTACCAGGAGTGGGCGCCGGCCGGTTGGGCGCACCCGCTCACCTGGGCCGTCGTCCTGCTGGGGGCCGCTGCCGTCGTGGCGCTCGTCCGCAGCCGACGCTGGCCGAGCGTCGTCGTGGCGGTGCTGCTCGTCGGGTTGGGGATGAGCGCCGGTCGGCTCCTGCCCGTTGCCGCCATCTCGTTGCTCCCGTGGGCCTCGGCCGCGTTCGCCGGAACGGGCCCGGGGCTCGGGTCCCGACGGGTGGCCGTCCCGGTCCGTGTCGGTGGGGTCGCCCTGCTGCTCGTGGCGGTGGCCGGTGCGCTCCGTGGGCCCTCCTACGACCTGGACCGCTATCCGGTCGCCGCCGTCGACTGGTTGGAGGAGCGAGGACTGGTGGCGGATCCGGACCTCCGCGTCGTGAGCCACATCGACGTCGGGAACTACCTGGTGTGGCGATTCGGCACCGAGGCGAACGCGTTCGCCGACGACCGCCCGTCGGTCGACGCCATGCTGGACCACCGGTCGTTGGACCAGGCCCGGCCGGACTGGGCGCTGGTGCTCGAGCGGGTCGACCCCGACGTGGTCGTGTTCCGCGACGACAAGCCGCTGGTGCCGCTGCTCGACGGATCGGGAGCGTGGCCGCGGGCAGCGACCATCGACGGGTTCGCCGTCTACTGCGCTCCCCGGGTCCGGGACCGCTGCGGTTGAACCGGCGGCGTCAGCCCCGCGCCGAACGCGCGGCGTGGCGGGCGAGCGCGAGCGCCACGAGTTCGTCGAGCAGCGCCGAGTAGCCGACGCCGCTCGCCTCCCACAGGACGGGGTACATGGAGATCGGAGTGAACCCCGGGATCGTGTTCACCTCGTTGACCAGCAGGCCCCGGCCCTCGGCGAGGAACAGGTCGACCCGGGCCATGCCCTCGACGCGCAGCGCCCACGCAGCCCGGATCGCCAGGGACCGGGCCTGCTCGGCGAGGTCGTGGGGGAGGTCCGCCGGCACCACGGTCCGGGCGGCGCCGTCGCGGTACTTGTCGTCGAAGTCGTAGAACTCGGCGGCGGGGACGATCTCGCCGACCAACGACACGCGCAGTCCGTTGGCGGGACCGAGCACGGCCGTCTCGAGCTCGCGCACGTCGAGCGCCTCCTCGACGACGACCACGTCGTCGTGCCGGAACGCTTCGCGCAGGGCGGCGAGGAGTTCGTCGTCGCCGGTCGCCCGGGAGATGCCGATCGACGAACCCATGTTGGCGGGCTTGACGAAGACCGTCGCCCCCAGGCGGGACAGCACCTGGGCCCGATGGCCGGCATCACCCAGGACGCTGCGGTCGAGCTGCAGCCACTCGGCCTGCGGCAGGTCGTGCGCCCGCAGGACGGTCTTGGCCGCGGCCTTGTCCATGCACAGGGCCGAGCCCAGCACACCCGAGCCGACGTAGGGCAGGTTCAGCACCTCGAGCAGGCCCTGGACGGTGCCGTCCTCGCCGTTGGGTCCGTGCAGGATCGGCAGGACGACGGTCGGGGTGTCGTCCGGTTCGGTGGGGAGGAACGCCGAGGTGTGGTCGGTCGTCGGGCCGGCGACGTCGAGTGCCGACGGGGACGCACCGGCGGCGAGGGCCGCAGCGGCGCCGTCGGCCCGGTGCCAGCCACCGTCGCGATCGATGCCGACGAGTTCGATCCGGTAGCGGCCCGGGTCGAGGGCACGCACCACGTTCGCCGCCGAGATGCAGCTGATGTCGTGTTCGGCGGAGCGGCCACCGAAGAGCACGACGAGTCGGACCCGATCCGGCAGCGAGCGGGCTGCGGGCTCCGGCGCCACCACCGGGTCGGGGGGATACGGGGGCGAGGTCACAGACCGGCGCCCGGCTTCCAGATCATGAGGATCAGGATGACGACGAAGGCCAGGTGGAGCACGCCCGACGAGGCGCCGATCTGCTTGCCCAGCGCCTCGATGCGGCCCGGAGCGTCCGGCCCGGCGGTCCCGCCCGCCAGCTCACGCTGCAGCGCCGTCAGGGCGCGGACCCGGGGCATGAGGACGCCGTGGGAGATGCCGAGGTAGACGACGTAGATGATGATCGACAGCCAGATCCAGAGCTGACCGAACGTGTACACGTCGTCGCTCAGCCCGACGAGGCCGAAGCCGAACACGGCGGCGAGGTAGATGAAGATCTCGGCCACCTTCATGGACACGAAGCCGTTCACCTCCATGACCGCCAGGCTCTGGTCCGGTGTGTAGCGGCGGGCCCGGCTGGCGTAGAGGCCGTTGAGCAGCACGCCGCCGAATCCGATGATCACCGCCAGCACGTGCAGGAACAGGAACAGCTTGTAGAGGGAGGAGTCGTAACCCATGGGGCGGAGTCTCCCACGCACGGCCCCGGGCATGTGAGACTCCCGTCGTGCGGATTCCACTGCGTGAACTGGCCACCCGACTGTCGGCGGAGTTCGTGGACGGTGCGGCGGGATCCGGTCCGGACGCTGCCGTCGACGGGCTGTCGATCGACTCGCGATCGCTCCGTCCGGGTCAGTTGTTCGCCGCCGTGTCCGGCGAACGGGACGGTCATGACTTCGTCGCTGCGGCCGTCGCCGCCGGCGCCGGAGCCTGTCTGGTCGAGCGGGTCGACGCCGCAGCCCTGGGCGGGACACCCGCGTTGGTGGTGGCGTCGGTGGCGGACGCGCTGGCGGATCTGGCCCGCGTCGCCCGGGACCGGCTGGAGCCGACGGCCGCCGGGCGGATCGTGGGCGTGACCGGATCGGTCGGCAAGACGACGACGAAGGACCTGCTGGCGTCGGTGCTGGCGAGGCGGTTCCCGACGGCCGCCTCGGAGCGCTCGTTCAACAACGAGCTCGGGGTGCCGCTGACGCTCGCCAACGCACCGGACGGCACCCGGGCCGTGGTGGTCGAGATGGGCGCCCGTGGTCACGGCCACATCCGGCTGCTGTGCGAACTGGCCCGGCCGACCGTCGCCGTCGTGACACTGGTCGCCGCGGTCCACTCCGAGTTCATGGGGGGTGTCGACCGGATCGCCGTGGCCAAACGGGAGCTCGTCGAATCGCTGCCCGCCGACGGCGTCGCCGTCCTGAACGCCGACGACGAACGGGTCGCCGCCATGGCGGGGTCGACCGGGGCGAGGGTGGCGTACTTCTCCGCCGAGGGGCGCGCGGTTGCCGACGTCCGGGCCGAGTCCGTGGTCATCGGCCCGGACCTCTGCGCCTCGTTCGTGCTGTGCCGCGGAGCGGAGCGCACTCCGGTCCGTCTGGGTGTCCGGGGCGAGCACAACGTCACCAACGCGCTCGCCGCTGCGACGGCTGCGTTCGCCCTGGGGGTGAGCGCCGACGAGGTGGCCGCCGGCCTGGCCGAGCCCGAGCTGTCTCCGTGGCGCATGGAACTGGGGCGGAGCCCTGCCGGTGCGCTGGTGCTCAACGACGCCTACAACGCGAACCCGACGTCGATGGTGGCTGCGCTCCGGGCGCTGGCGGCGCTGGACGCGGAGCGGCGGATCGCCGTGCTCGGCCACATGGCGGAGCTCGGGGCCGACGAGGCGGCAGAGCACCGGCGCGTCGCCGCCGTCGCGGCAGCGATGGGTGTCGAACTGGTGGCGGTCCGCACCGACCTCTACGGCGTCGACCCCGTGGACGGCACCGACGGGGTGCTCGCTGCGGTCGGGACCATCGGCGACGGTGTTGCCGTGCTCGTGAAGGCGAGCCGGAGTGCCGGCCTGGAGCAGGTTGCCGCGTCGTTGCTGGGGGGTTGAGCGACCCGCGACGGACTCAGGCGGTCGCAGCCACTACGTCGTCGTGTCGTCCCGCACCCGGCTCGCGGACGGCGAGCGCGAGGACGGCGGCGACGGCGGCGCCGAACAGCAGCACCCAGACGATCCCGACCGCGTCGATGAGCGGGCCGGCGAGCAGTCCGCCGAGGGGGACCAGCCCCGCCCAGCCCATCATCCACAGGCCCATCACCCGGCCGCGGACCCGGTCGTCGACGCGGAGCTGCAGGATCGTCGACAACGCCGTGACCACTGCGAAATACGAGGCGCCGGTGACGAACACGGCGGCGTATGCGACCGGTGGCGAGGTGGTCGTGGCGAAGGCCGCGAGGCCCACGGCGAAGACGCCCAGGCCCGCCCGTGTGATCGTCCACCGGTTGGCTCCGACCAGCAGTGAGCCGGTCGCCAGGGCCCCGAGCGCCGCACCCACGGCGAAGGTGGCGAACATGGCCGTGTAGGCGAGCTCGTCCAGCTGCAGCCGCTGCTCGGCGACGAGCGGCATCTGGTAGATGAAGACGAGCGAGCAGAACGAGTACACCGAGATGGTGAGCAGCACCCGGGCCAGGACCGGGTCCTTCGCGGCGTTGCGGAATCCGTCCTGCAACTGATGCAGCGGCGAGGCGCCGCGGATTCCCCTGGGGGAGAAGTCGGCCCGCACCGTTGCAATCGCCCAGACGGCGATCAGGTACGTGGCGGCGTTGACGGCGAAGACCAGCGACGCTCCACCGAGCGTCGCGACCGCTCCGCCGAGCAGCGGTCCGACCACCCGGCTCCCGTTCATGGCCGCGGAGTTGAGGGCCACGGCGCCCTGCAGGTTCTCCCGGCCGGCGAGCGTCGGGAGCATGGCGCTGATCGACGGCGTGTAGACGGCTGCGCCCACACCGATGGCAGCCACGATCAGCACGATCAGGATCTTGCTCGGGTTCTCCTCCAGGGCGACGACGGCGAGGAGCAGGCTGAGCACCATCTGGGAGACGGCGATCGAGACGAGCACGACACGTCGGTCGAAGCGGTCAGCGATCGCGCCGCCGATGGGCGAGATGATGAGCATGGGACCGAGCTGGGCGAAGGTCACCAGCCCGATGAACCAGGCCTCGCCGGTCAGTTCGTAGGCGAGGATGCCGAGGACGATGTTCTGCATCCACGTGCCGGTGTTCGACGCGAGCTGGCCGACCCAGACCCGTCGGAACGGTTGGTGGCGGAGGGCCGCCGTGACGGTGCCGGTCGGCCCATGCGGTTCGTCCGTCGAATCATTCGAAGATCGAACTGTCTTCACATGGTGAACCTAGCGCGCCGCGGCCCCGATCACTGCAGCAGTTCGGCCGATCCGGACACACGTCACACCCGGCTCGGACCCCGACGCAGGGCGCCCGTAGGCTCCGGAGGTGGCCGCACCGACGGGTCGAACGCACTACGAGGTTCTGGGCGTGCCACCGAACGCGTCGGCGCAGCGGGTCCGCGCCGCCCACCGTCAGCTCGCCCAGCTCCTCCACCCTGACCGCCAGGGGAGCGCATCGGCGGCGGAGCGCCAGCTCGCCGAGCGACGGATGCGAGAGGTGAACGCGGCCTGGACGGTGCTGTCCGACCCGGACCGCCGCCGCGCCTACGACCGCTCCCTCCG
>CAYMKW010000001.1:22622-26042 GCA_964391365.1 uncultured Microthrixaceae bacterium
GGGAGGACCCGGAGTTCGACGACCCCGACGAGTACTGGGCGCGTCGCCGGGCCGCAGAGGTCGATCCGGACGAGGTCCCCATGGGGGCGGTCTCGTTCTGGGTGCTCCGCCGAGGGCCGATCGTCGCCGCGCTCGTCGTGGCCGTGATCCTCTTCGTGGGTACCGCACTGGCGGGCGGCCGGGGGGCGACGCGCTCCGGCGCCGCCGAGGACCGGCCCCCACCCCTGGCGCCCGACTCGAAGTGCGTGACCCGTCAGTCCGACGGGAGCCTGCGGACCGTCGACTGCATCGAACCGCACCAGGCGGTGATCCAACTGGCTGGTGTCAGTTCGCCGGTGGCGTGCAAGGAGGGCGAGGAGTTCGCCCGGCTGAACACCAACGAGGGTGTGTGCCTGCGGACGCTCGACGGCTGGGTGCCCGACGGCGGGTCCTGAGTGCCGGATCCCGTCGGGATCAGTCGACCCTCGGTCGGGCCCTGGCCAGGACGAGGGGTTCCTCGGCGGCCGGTGCGACCGGTCGAGCGGGTCGCCCACGGTCGAGCAACGAGAGCATCTCCGTGTGGTGCCGCCACTCGAAGCCTCGCGCCGGGTCCTTCCAGCTGGGTGCGGGGTCGGCTCGTCGGCCCCGGAGGAACTCCCACCACTGGAGTGCCCGTTCGCGGGGTCCGGGTCGCGCCGCGCGGTGCAGCGCCTCCAGGATCGCGAGCCGGGTCGAGCCCCGCTCGCCGTCGCTGCCGAGCGCCCGTGCCGCCGCCACCCAGTGCTGGCGCGACTGGATCGGTGCGGGACGGAGCCTGCGGATCTCCTCGAGCGGGATCCGGTCGGGGAAACCGGTGGCGAGGTGCAGTGCATCGGCCGCCTGCAGGGCACACATGGTCAGCAGGCACTTCCCGCACCGACCACAGTTGTCGGGCCGGTCCTCGGCCCAACAGACCTTGAGGTGGGGGAGCAGGTCGGGTCGATCGCGGGCGAGCATCCAGACCTTGCCGACACGGTCCAGGGACACGCTGTCGTGCACAACGGCGACGGACTCGCTGGAGAGGTGCGGTTCCAGGACCGGGCTGGAGCCGAACGGAACGATCTCGTCGACCGCCTGGGTGGACGGGATCACGACCCGGCCGAACAGACCGTCGGCGACGAGCGCCAACGCGGCCAGCGCGACACCGTGGGCATCGGCCCAGTCGCAGCGCCCGTCGGTGAGCCGGCGCACGTTCGTCTGCGGCACCACCACGGGTAGGCCGACCAGGTCCCCGACGTGCCGGGCGAGTCGGACCTCCTCGGCCAGCGTGGCCGGCGAGTGGACCGGTTCCAGTCCGACCACGTGCACCAGGTGCGTGAGGGCGGCGGCGGTCGGCCGCTCGACCACGGCGCTCACCATGGAGTCGGCACCACGGGAGAAGCAGCAGCCGGTACCGGGGCCGGGCGGCTGCGGGTCGGCGGCGCCGGCGGTCGTGATGCGGGGTGGGCGGAGCCGGTGCTCCCAGCGGGCGAACGCGGTGACGACCTCGGTGCAGCCGGCCAGCGTGGTCGCCGACACCGGCGCATCGATGTGCAGGTCCTCCCCGTCGAGCATGGCCGGCAACAGCGTCGCGGCCAGGAACCCGGCGGCATCGCCCGTGTGCAGCGATGCGCCGTCGACGTGGGGGACCATGAACTCGAGCGTCAGTTCGCCGGATCGGCCCGAGACACGCGCGGTGCGAAGCCAGCCGCCGTCGGTCTCGGTGACCGTGACCCGATCGACGATCACGAGGTGAACCCGTCGGGCCAGCCGCGACCGTCACGCGCCGGCCGGGACAGTTCCAGCACGACGTCGTGGTCGTCCGCCCAGTAGTCCTTGTACGCCTCGTCGCCACGCAACAGCTCGAAGGTCCGGGGGCCATCGGGGAGGGCCGACCGGACGAACTCCGTCCGGATCGTGTCCGCGAGCAGCGCCCGACCCACGGAGAGCTCGCCGAACGTCGGGTCCCACCCGGACTGGTAGAAGCTGACCGTGCTCCCGTGGCGCAGCAGCAGGATGGCTGCGGCCGGAACCTCCCGGACGTGCAGGGTCCGGATGGTCGCCCCACCCGAGGTGGCCAGCGCACCCACGGCGCAGCGCAGGAAGGCCCCGAGCCGACCGCGGAACAGTCCGTGTTCGGGGCCGAAGCGGGCCTCGTGCAGGCGGGCGAGCTCGTCGAAGGCTGCGTCCACGTCCGTCGGAGCCGTGTGGTCGATCACCGCGACGTCGTGACGCTCGAGCAGGTTCGCCGCCGCTCCGGCGATGCGGCGACGACGGCGTGCGGCCGGTCCGGACAGGTAGTCCTCCCAGGTGCGGTCGAGTCGGATGGTCGGACACGGGACCTCGAGCACCGTTCCACCGGGGTCGGCCCGACGGAACGCCGGGTCGAGCCCGTCGGTTCGGAACGGCACGTGCTCGGGCACGAGGCGGTCGAGGGCCTCGGCGAGTCGATCCGCCACGATCGTCGTGTCGGCCTCGGCGTGCAGGGGTCCGGTCCGGTCGCTGATCGGATCGCCGACGAGTCGAGCGAGGCCTCGTTCCGGGTCGACGACGACGCCGACGATGCCGGCCAGCCTGGGGCCGTCGTGCAGGGCCGCGAGCCGGACGACACGGCCGGCCCCGAGGATGTCGACCGCGGTCGTCCACCAGGCCGGCGTCGTGAAGACCGAACGGACCCACTCGGGCCGCCCGACGAGCAGGGCTGCCGCCTCCGATGCGTCGAGCAGTTCCACGGTCGGCACCGTCGGATGGTAGCGACCAACGCTCCGGGCGCTCCGGCCTGAGACCCGGTTCGCCGGACTCAGGGCGTTGCCCCGAGTCCGCGCAGCACTCCGGCGGCCAGCCCGGCGGTTCGAGTGGCATCGAAGCTCGCTGCCCGGAGCCGGGCGGCCCGGACCCGGTCCAGTTCGTCCGGTTCGCCGACGCCGTCGAGCGCAGTGACCACCTGCGAGATCGTGGACACCAGCGCGTCGGTGTCGAGTGGCTCGCAGAGCCACCCGGCCGCCCCATCGTCGAGGAGGAACACCGAGCCCGCCGTCCTCGTCGCGACGACGGGGGTTCCGAGTGTCATGGACTCGAGCACCGACAGGCCGAACGACTCGTGCGCCGATGCACTGACCGCCACGTCGAGCGCGACCTGGAGGGGGACGGGGTCGGCGGTGTGGCCGACCAGGCGGAGTCGGTCGCCCAGGTCGCGTCGCTCCACGAGGTTCGTCAGGTGTTCCGCGAGTCGACCCTCCCGACCCAGGACGGCACCTCCGACGACGAGGAACCGCAGGCGATCGTCGTGTTCGCTGAGTCGGGAGGCGGCATCGATGAAGGCGGTCTGTCCCTTGTTCCGGTCGATCCGTGCGACGAGTCCCACGACGATCCGGTCGTCCCAACCGAGGGCCGCGCGGACTGCGGCCCGCTCGCTGATCCGGG
>CAYMKW010000001.1:26052-44966 GCA_964391365.1 uncultured Microthrixaceae bacterium
CAGGTGCACCGGGCAGTCCGCTGGGGTCCCGGCCAGGAGCGTCCGCTGGGCCGCGGCGACCGCCGGCGATGGGGCCAGGATCGCAGCCGTGGGCAGGTCGAGCGCCTCCACCTCGGCGGGTCGTCCGTTCGGCATCAACTCCATCCACCAGGCAGCCGGCACACCGGCGCCCGCTGCGGCGTCCGCTGTCGCCCGGTGGCCCCGGGCGCCGACCGACAGCACGGCCTCGGTCGGGTGGTCGCGAAGGGACCGGGCGATCGCCCCGGGAAGATCGTCGGCGACACCCACCGGACAGCCGACCTGCCGGAACCAGTCGACGAGCGGGCCCGGCTCGCCGACCAGCGCCCGGGGCCGCACGCCGGAGCCGGGCAGGGCCCCGGCCAGATGGGCGAGGGACCGCTCCGCCCCGCCCGGCACGGACAGGGTGTCGACCAGGAGGACGTCCACGGCCGTCAGGGCGTCGCCGCGACCGGTTCCTGCGACCGGTTGACTGCCTGGTGGGTGGTGACGGCGGATCGGAACGCCCTGGCGGTGACGCTGGCGGATCGATCCCAGGAGCGGGTGGCGACATGGGCCCGGGCGGCCTGCAGCGTCGCCGATGCCTCCGTCGGGTCGTCGAGTGCTCTGCGCAACGCGTCGGCCAGCGCCTCCGGGTCGCCGGGAGCCGCCCAGGTCGCTCCCCGGGCGCCGAGTGCAGCACGACTGGTCGGCAGGTCGGCGGCGACGACGGGCGTGTCCTGGGCGATCGCGAACAGCAGTGACGACGGCGTCCAGTCGACCCGTCGGGCGAGCACCGCCAGCTCGGCGATCCGGTAGTTGGCCGACACCGCCGCCGGCGCGAGGCGGTCCGGGAGCACCCGGACGTCGGGCCGGTCGAGTGAGTGGAGGAACCGGCTCGTCGATTCGTCGATCCTGCGTCCCGCGATCACCAGCACGACCTCGGGGCGATCCAGCAGGTCGAACGCGGCGACGAGGAGGGGGAGGTCCTTGTCGGCCCGCAACGCCCCTTGGGCGAGCACGACCCGATCGTCCGGGCCGATACCCAGGCGGGCCCGGGATCGGGACACTTCCCGGGGCTCGAGGGCGATCGATTCCACGAAGGGCCGGTAGTCGCCCAACGGCGCCGTGACGATCGGGAGCGGTCGGTCCCGCATCGGGCCCGCCAACGAGGCGACGAGTCGAGCAGTCGGCTCGTCGTGGACGAGGACGAGGTCGACGCGGGCCAGCAGGTGGCGTTCGACCGTCGATCGGAAGTGGTCGGCAGGATCGAGCAGCGCACCGGGTTCGTGCACCGTCCACGCCAGGGCCGTGCCGGCCCGATGCACGCGATCGAGTCGGTCACACACCCACGCTGCGGTGTCGACACCCTGCGGAGCATCATCGGCCAGTCGGTGCAAGCTCCAGTGGATGTGGAGCACGTCGGGGTGTCGGCTGCGCGCAGCCAGCCAGGCATCGGACAGGTCGGCGGTTCCGATCAGGTCGACACCGTGCGCCGACAGCGACCCGTAGACCGCCCGCTGGTACGGATTGTCGTCGGTGGTCCACGGGATCCGGGCGACCGAGATTCGATCACCTGGTCGGGAGCGCACCGGTCGAGCGTACGTGGGACGCCCGTCCCGTGCCCGGTCCGACAGCCGCCCGGCGAGTCGCAGTCCCGGTCGTCAGGGTGGCCCCCGGCTTTCCGGCGTCGGGAGCACCACGGCTATGGTGGACGCCTCCGGGCGTATAGCTCAGTCGGCTAGAGCGCTGCCTTCACACGGCAGAGGTCCACAGTTCGAGTCTGTGTACGCCCACCCCGGAACCCCTGCTGCGGCAGGGGTTCTCGCGTTGGGGGTGGGATCGAGGTGCACCAGCCGGCGCCAGGCGTCGGGTCCACCGTCACCAACTCGGCGCATCGACCTAGTCTCGCGGTGCCGGACGCCGCACCCCGAGGAGCACGGACCATGCGCACCACTCGAGCACGCATCGGAGTTGGCGCGGCCGTTGCTCTGGCTGTGTCGTTGGCGTTCGCCGGCTGCGGTTCGGACGACGAGCGGTCGGGAGCACCGGAATCGTCCACGACCACCGCGATCGCCGATCGGTCCACCACGACGGCCGCACCTGCGTCCGTCACCGGCGGCGACTCGTCGAGCGGTGGTTCCTCCGGCGGCGATGCATCCGCGGGTGGTTCGTCCAGCGGCGGTTCGTCGGGGTCCGGTGGCGGCGCCTCCGCCACCCCGGAGATCGAGGAGTTCGGCGTTCCGGCAACGGTGGACTGCTCCGGAGACGACCCTCGGGTGTCGCTGACGTGGTCGACCCGCAGCGCCGACCGGGTCACGATCTCAGTCGACGGGCCCGGGGTCTACGCGGAGTACGGGCCGAGCGGCGAGACCGCGATCCTCTTCCCGTGCCCCGGACCACACACGTACCTGCTCACGGCCTACGGGCCCGGTGGAGCGACGCGGACCGAGACCGTCACCGTCACCGGTGAGAACGTCCCGCCGGTGGGAGAGGGTGGCGACTCGTCCACCAGCAGCGCCGACGGGTCCGGGGGCAACTGATCGGTTCGCCCTCGGTGGGTCGCCCGGGAGGCCAGCCTGTAGCGTCCGGGAATGGCAGGGCGACCCAACCCGAGGCCCTGATGCACCTCGGGCGAGCGGAGCAGCGCCGGGTCGGCTCACGGGTTCGATCGTCGGTCGCCGTCGAGATCGACGGGCACGGCGAGGTCTGGTGGCTCGAGGTCGAGCAGCGCTGGTCCGGTCAGGTCGATCGGGGTGTCGCACCGTTCCTCCCGCTGGCGGGTCTCGTTGCCGCTGTCCACGGAGAGGACCTCTCGATCGACGGGCCGGTGGATCCGCTCCAACGGGAGGGCCTGGACCGGGCGGCGGAGCTCTACCGGAGCTGGTGGGGACTCCGACCTCCGGCCGTCCGGGCCCTCGGAACCCAGCCGGTCGGGCCGGGCGGCGACGATCGGGCGCTCCTCTTCAGTCGGGGCGTCGACTCGTCGGCCGAGCTGGCGTCCTCGGTGCTCGGCGAGTCCGCTCGCTTCGACCTGGTGGTGACCGTCGCCGGCGTCGATGCGCTCCAGTCGCCCGAGACGTCCGCAGCCCGGGTCCGTCGGACCTGCGCGACAGCCGGAGCACTCGACATCCCGTGCCTCGTCGTCACCACGAACCTCCGCGAGGTTGCGGACCGTCATCTCGACTGGGACCGGTCCCACGGGGCGGTGTTCGCCGGAGCCGGGCTGCTCCTCGGTGACCGGCTCGGCGAGCTCGTCCTCTCCCAGGCGGTCGCCGTCGCCACCGAACGGCGTCGTGATCGGCCCTACGGCGTCCATCGCGACCTGATCGGCGCCTGGTCGACCTCGGGCACCCGGGTGGGTCCGGGCGATCCGGTGCGCGATCGGGTCGACAAGGTGGCCCAGGTGCTCCGCGTACCGGAGCTCGCCGAGGCCGTCCAGGTCTGCTGGGAATCGGATCGGGTCGGCAACTGCGGGCGCTGCGAGAAGTGCTCTGGGACCGCCACGGCGCTGGCGGTGATCGGTCGCCGGGACGTCGTCGACGAGTGGTTCGACGCACCGCTCAGCCCCGCCGCAGTGCGTCGACTCCCGGCGACCGATCCGACGCGTCCTGGGGCGCTGATCGAGGTGCTGGACCGACTGTCCCGGGAGGCGCTGTCCACGGGCGACCCGACACTGGTCGAGTTGGACGAGGCGTGGTCGGAGCGGAACGCGCGTGCGGCCTCGGGCTCGCAGACCGGTCTGGGCGGTCTGGATCCGGCGGCCTCGTTCCGGGCCGCCGGTCCGGCCCCCGACGGCCCGATGGTGCGGTTGGCAGGGGCGCTGGGCTGGGGTGACGGCGCGACCCCGCTGCACGTGGGTGTGGCCGAACGCGACCGGCTCGTGGAGCGTGCCCGTGGCGAACACCGGCCCGTGCCGTGGTGCCAGGTCGACCGGCTCTCGCCGACGTCGGCCCGGGTGGCCGGGACACTGGCCGACGTCCACCCCGGCGGTCTGGTCGCGCTCGTCGAGGTCAACAGTCCGACGGTGACGGTGGATGCGGTCCGCAGGATCCTGGAGGCTGCGGAGGTCCGCGTCTGGTCGTCGGAGGCGCCGCACCTGGAGGCGGTACCGCTGATCGAGTCGCTGCAGTACGGCTGCGCTCCGATCCAGGTGTCGACTCGGGTGGCGGACGTCCGGCGTGGACTCCCCGAGTGGGCCCACGTCCTGGTGGCCGACCTGGACGAGCTCGCGATCCGTTGGCCGGACGACGAGCGACTCGACGCTGCGTGGACCGCCGCGGTGACCCTCGTGGCGGCCGGTTCCGCGCGACGTGATGCCGCTCTCGCCCCGTCCGGGGCCTCGGCCTGGGAGGTGGGTTGGTGAGCGCGCTCGGCCGTCTGCGCGCGTGGGCCGCCCAGTGGCGGGGCGTGCCCGCTCGTGCCGAGCGGATCGACCGCATCGCCGTCCACCTGGACCGGGCGGTCGCAGAGCTCGATGGTCGACTCGACGCGCTCGATCGGATGGATGCGGACCGTCGGAGCGACGCGGAGCAACTGGAGGCTGCAGCGGCGGTCGCCCTGAGCGAGGCCCGCGGTCGCCACGAGGACGTGGCCGGGTGGACGACGGTGATCGACCACCGTGTCGCCGAGTCGGACGAACGGCTCCGCAGCGTTGCACACGACCAGCGGGTCGCTCTGGAGGCATCGCTCGCCCCCGCGCGCGACGGGATCGCGGCGGCACTCACGGCGCAGCACCGCCACGATGGCGAGCGTCGCAGCGGGCTCAGCGTCCTCACGATCACGTGGAACCACGCAGGCTGGCTCGCTGCAGCCGCCGCCTCCGCGGCTGCCACGCTCGATTCGCTGGGCGATGACGCCGGCGTCCACCTGATCCTCGACGACGCATCGACCGACGAGACGGCCGCAGTCCTGGCCGGGCTCGCTGCCGACCCCCGGGTGGTGGTCGTCCGCTCGCCCGCCAACCTCAACCTGGCTCGGGCGCGCAACGTCCTGCTGGCCGCCTGCCCCACGACCCATGCCGTCGTGCTCGACGCGGACAACCGGTTGTGTCCGGATGGGGTGGTGGCGGTCCACCAGGTCGCCCGGACCCACGGACCTGTCCTGGCCTGGGGTCAGGTCGTGGCCAGCGACGACGCCGGCACGACCTGGGATGCCTTCGCCTATGCGCCCGCCCACGAGACGCTCCGCAACGGGTTGTGCTTCGACTCGATGTGCGTGGTCGACGTCGAGGCGCTCGAGGGCCTGGGCGGATACTCGACCGACCCGAACCTGGCGGGTGTCGTCGACGACTACGAGCTGCTGCTGCGCTGTCTTCGCCGCGACCACCTGGTCACCTTCGTGCCGGTCGTGCTGGGGCGATACCGGAGCGCTCCGCTCCGCCACAGCCTGCTGTCGGCGGATCACCGCCGGGCCGCGCAGCGGGTCGAGCGCATGTACCTGTACGACGAACCGGACCTCGAGCGGTTCCCGGTGGCGGCGGTCCATCCGGCGACCGGCGTGCTGTGGGCCTGGGAGGGCGCGCGCCGCCGGCTCGGTTGGCAACCTCCGGTGCCCTCGGGGGAGCGTCCCGCTGCCGGAGGCGTGACCGGACCCCGAGTCCTCGTCGTGGCTCCCGGTGGAGTCGGCAACCTGGGCGACGACGCCATCACCTGGGCGGTCCTCGACCGGCTGTCCCGAACCGTTCCCGACGCCAGGGTGCACCTGGTGACCGATCGGAACCCTCCACCGCAGCGGCCCCGACGCCCGGTCGTCCCGGTCCGCTGGGACGGCACGGTGCTCGAACTCTGGCGGGGTCTTCCGGTCGAGTTGGTGCAGCTGGCGGCGGAGCGGATCGGCGTGTCGCTCGACGAGCTGCGGGCCGACACCGTCCACCCCGCCCCGGTGGACCTGACCGACTTCGAGCTGGTCGTCGTGGCGGGCGGGGGCAACCTCGCCGACGAGTTCGCCGAGGACGTCGCCCGCCCGCGACTCGCGATCGCCGCCGCTGCCGGAGCGCTGGGCGTGCCGGTGGTGTGGACCGGTCAGGGCGTCGGTCCACTCGCCGACGACCGGCTCGATCTGGTCCGACGGGTCCTGTCGGCCGCAGCGGCGGTGTCGGTCCGCGACGAGGGTTCGGCCGAGCTGCTCGGAACGACGGAGGGGCAGCCGGTCGCCGAGGTCGTCGGCGACGACGCCGTCCGACCGGGCGGTGCGGATCCGGCTGCACTCGACGATGCGCTCGGACGGGCGGGACTGTCGCCCGGGTCACGGTTCGTGGTGGTGCACCTGCGCGACGCCCCCTACGTGACCGACGGGGACGAGGCCGTGTCGACGGTGGTCGATGCCGCCGACCGGCTCGCCGCCGAGCGGGGGGTCGCGGTCCTGGCGCTCGCCGTGAACGACAACGGCCCGGGGGAGTGCGCCACCGTCCGGGCGGCGCTCGCAGACAGGGAGCTGCACGCGGAGTGGACGCTGCTCGACGTCCTCGACGACGTCGAGCTCGCCGCCGCGATCGCCGCCCGTGCCGATGCGGTGATCGCCCACTCGTTCCACGTCGCCCTCTGGGGGCTCGCCTCAGGTACGCCGGCGGTGCTCGTGGCGGGATCGGAGTACTACCGGGCCAAGTCGGTCGGACTGGGACGGTCCTTCGGGCTCGGTGAGTCGGTGGTGGTCGCCCCGTCGGTCGACCACGTCCGGCTCGCGAGGCAACTCGACGACGTGGCTGCTGCCCTGGAGGCGGGAGACCCGGACCGGATGGTCGCGGCGGTGGAGCGCTGGCTCGGCGAGCGTTGCCGCCGGGCGCTCGACGGCGGGCGGATGCCGACCAGCTGAGTCGGTCCGCCCCGGACGGTCGACCACCCCGGGCCGACGGAGGGTGCGGACCCGTCGGCCCGGGGTGGGCTGGGGCCGTGCACCGGCTGGCGAGGAGGCCGGGACACGTACGGTTCGGCTGTCCGGTACGACCGGGGGGTGCGTACCGGACTCCCTTCCCGCAACGTCAACATCGTGCGGCCCACCCGACCCTGCAGGTGGACGTTCGTCCCTTCGGGTGGGGGTGCGGCTCGGATGTGGGTCGGACGCCGGATGTCAGTAGCCGGCGGAGGCCATGGAGTAGGTGCTCACGAGCGCCGTGATGACGGCGAAGGTGGCGATGAACACTCCGGTGGCGATCGTGGCTCCGATGCAGAACTTCACCATGTCGGACTCTTCGACGAGCGGTTCGTCTCGAGAGGTTCCTCGGCACGTCGGGGAGACTGCTGCATGGGTGGATCCACCCATCGGAAACGCAGGGTGGACTGCTCGCGCTGCTCGTTCCTGCCCGGACATCGCCGAACCGCGGGCTGTGGCGGAGAGTCCCGAACCGGCGGTCGTGGCGTTGCCCGGCGCTCCCGGCGTGATCAGCTCAACTCAGGGAGTGGCGCTCCTCGATCAGGAGGAGCGACGTCCGAACGCGAGCTTGACCGGTCGGTCCGGCACTTCGTCGGCGACCTCGGGCCCCGGCTCGGGTGGCGGGACGATCTCGAACGGCGGCGAGGCCGGTCGAGGGGGAGGCGCCACCCGCCGCAGTCGTCCCCGTCCCCGCACCAGGTCCGCGACGACCTCGGGCACTCGCCGGCGGAAGTGGTGGAGGTAGTGGCGGCCGTAGTCGAACGCCTGAACGTCGCGGTCGACGATGACCTTCAGTCCTTCGCCGAGCATCGTGAGCGTGCTGGTCATGCGGACAGACATCTTCGGTAGCCGCTCGACGCGCACCTTCGGTCGCAGTCGTGCCGGGACGAGCGGCAGCGTTCGGAACATGAACTCGTACTTCCGGTAGAGCGCAGCCTCTGCGGTGTCCTCGGTGCTGGGTGCGTGGAAGTGGCCGCTCTGCCCGCGATTGATCAGGTCGACATCCTCCTGGCCGAGCTCGCCTCGCTCGACCGCCGCCCTCGTGAGTTCGACACCCGGGAGGTACTTCAACCAGAAGACCTGGATTCGCTTGGGGGTATGGGCCACGTACAGACGGCGAGCCTCCTCCTGGGCGGAGAGTGGCTCGCCGGGCAATCCGAGAATGTGGTCGACTTTCACGTCGAGTCCCGCCGACTCGAGCGACTGGAGCGAGGCCCGCATGTGGGTGTCCTTCTCCATCCTCAGGAGTTCGTAGCGCTTGTACTCCTCATCGGCTGACTGAACGCCCATCTGAACCCACTCGCAGCCGGCGTCCTTGAGCCAGCGCGCCATGTCGTCGTCGACATATCTCGGGTGGACCAGGCAGTGGAACGGGCGGTCGATCTCGCGGCGGTACTCCCGAAGGAAGGCCTTCAGCCAGTCCTTGCTGGTCGTGAAGATGTCGTCCTGGAAGTCGATCCGCTTCATGCCCCACTGGTCCTTCGCCAGGACGAGTTCCTCCATGACGTTGTCGACCGACCGGCGCCGCAGGTACTTGCCCCCTCCCTTGCCGGGGAGTTTGGCGTAGAAGTTGTTGAAGCAGAACGTGCACCGGTACGGGCAGCCCCGAGATGCCATCGTCATGTAGTTGTCACTGATTCGGACGTGGCCCTTCCACAGCTCCTTGTCCCAGAACGGGAGCTCGTCGAGGTCCTGGATGAACGAGGCGTTCGGTCCGCTCACCAGACGACCACGGTCGACCCACCAGATGTTCGGAATCGGTTCCGCCGGACGCTCGTCGGCGGGTGGGAGAACCTCGCACAAGCGGAGCAATGGGATCTCTCCCTCGCCACGACAGACGTAGTCCACGCACGCGTTCTCCAGGCACACCTCGGGCACGGCTGAGGGGTGGACGCCGCCGAAGATGACGGGGACGTCGATGCGCTGCTTGACTGCGTGTGCCACCGCCAGTGCCCACTGGTACATGGGGGTGAGGACACTGAAGGCGACCAGGTCGGGCTGCTCGGCGACGACCTCGTCGACCACCCGGGCCGTGCGGTCGAAGATGCGCGCCAACGAGGGCACATCGAGGTAGGTCCGATCGTCGAACAGGGCTGGATCGAACACCAAGGACGTGGTGTGACCCTCCCGCTTCAGGACGGAGGAGAGCAGGGAGATCGCCAGCTGTTCCTGGCCCAGCGCTACGAACGTCACCTTCATGGATCATTCCTCCCGCCAGATCGTTCTGCCCACGTGGACGGTAGCTGCGAAGGAGGGGACCATGCCACCGATCGGCGAAGCGGTCGGGTTGCTCGGCGTCCACGACGCCTCCTCCTCAGGAGGGCGTGGGATCCGTTGCGGGGGAACGGCGGACCCCGGCAGCACGCCGTCGAGCGAGGGTGCGCTCGATGCGGGACCGGTTGTAGCGCTGGATGCAGACGAACGGCAGGTGGCCGGCCCAGCCGAAGCAGATCATCACCACGCCGAGCGGCCACGAACACCAGACGAGGAACAGGGGGCCCGACACGGCGTTCATCCAGTGGACGGTCTCGGCACGGCGTGTCTCGGCGGCGAAGCGCTCCAGGAAGCCGTCGGAGCGGTCCGTGATGGTGCGTTTGGAGAAGCCGCCGGGGAAGATGTCGCCCTTCTCGGGGAGCTTGTCCTTCCAGGAGCGGATGCGCAGGCGGCGTTCGTAGAACCGTCCGCCATCCTCGAAGCCCCGCGGGCGGGTGAGCCAGTTGTCGCGCTCGAGGCGACGGAGCGGGATGCGGTGGACCCCGAAGCCGGTCGTGAAGCCGATGACCACCCACGCCACGATCGAGGTGAACAGCGATGCCTCGAAGCCCAGATCGATCAGCACGCCCACCAGCCTGACACGTCAGGTCCTGGCCGAGTGCAGCGAGATCTGCCGGTCACGCCACTGCACCGAACGGCGCACGTAGGTCCGCCAGAGCGAGCGGACGAAGATGCCGCAGAAGAACACGAGGAGCACCGGGTAGAACAGCGCCGTCAGCGGCCCGAAGCTCCCCACCCGTCGGAACAGCACCATCAGCTGGCTGACGAACGCCCCGTAGAGCACCACTGAGAGGGCGAGGGGCGCAGCGCCGCGCAGTCCGTCGGCCAACTCGATCGCTGCGGTGCCCAGTCCGGTCACCCACACGATGATCGCCAGGAGTCGTCGTGCTCCGGTCGAGGACGCTCCGGATGCGAAGTTCTTGGTCCACCCCTCGGCCAGCTGGCGCAGCCCGCCGGGGTACATGCGGAATCGGAAGTCGTCCCGTCCCAGGGTCACGTTCACACCGAGATCGTGCTCGTGGTAGCGGCGGGCGATTGCCAGGTCCTCGACCACCTCGGTCCGAACCGACTCGTGCCCACCGATCGTCCGGTAGTCGGCGATGCTCGTCGCCAGCACGGGACCGAACGCACCACCACGCCGGCGACGGGATCCCGCTGCGGCTCCCATGACGGCGATCGTGTTGAACAGCGCCGAGAGCTGCTCGTAGCGGCGGACCGTCCGGTGCCAGGGCTGGACCGAGACGAGTCCTCCCTGCTCGGCGAGTTCCGCGAGGAGGCGATCCATGGCGCCGGGGGCGAGTCGAACGTCGGCATCGAGGAAGGCGATCGCGTCCCCCGTCGCATGCCCGGCACCGGTGTGACAGGCCCAGCTCTTGCCGGTCCAGCCGTCGGGCAGTGGAGGAGCCGGCACCACCTCGACGAAGTGGAAGGACGCGGCGAGCTCGGCGGTCCGGTCCGTCGAGTGGTCGTCCACGACGACGACCCGGCAACGGGCGGGCCGGTCCCGCTCCAGGTCGGCGAGGAGGTTGCCCAGACTCAGCTCCTCGTTGCGGGCGGGGATGACGATGGTGACTCCGGTCGTGGGAGCAGTCGCCGGAACGGCAGGCAGCGAGCGCACCCGTCCGAACGCCCAGGTTCCCGCCAGCAGGGCCGCTGCGCAGATCAGGATCGTGATGGCCATCGGTGCTCGTTCCGGTCGTGGCCCGCCTTCCTCGGCGGGCGCCTGAGCGGCGATCGTCCCCGCCGACGGGAACACGAACGCCGACAGTCTGACCCAACCCCGGGCACGACGGGACGATTCCCCGATCCGGATGCCGTCGGTCCGTCCCGCCTCCCATCGGATTGCCGCGTCCGGTCACGCTCCGTGGTCCAGACTGTGCGGGTGGTGGTCCACGGGGGTCAGGGACGCCGCCGCCCGTCGGCGCCGGACGTCGAGGCGCCGCGTCGTGTCGTGGTGCTCGACCGAGGGGTCGGCGACGGGCAGCGACTCGTCGAGCACCTCGCCGGGTCCGCGTGCGTCGACGCCGTTGCGGTCAGTCCGGCCGACCTGAGCGCCCGGGTCGTCCCGTGGCCGGACTCCCGAATCGACGACGTGGCCGCCGTGCTGCTCATGGTGCAGGCCCATCGCGGGACCGTCGCGGCCACGGAGCGGATCGTCGAACTGCTCGGCGAGGTTCCGCTGGTCGTCGTCGCCGAGGACGACGACTCCCTCCACGCCGGTCTCCTGGCGGCCGGGGTGAGCGAGGTCGTGCCGCTGCCCGAACTGTCGGGCCGGGCGCTGGAGCGGGCGGTCGGCGCAGCGTCGGCCCGACGCCGGGGCCGGGCCCCGGATGCCCCCCACGCATCGGTCGACGCGCTCACCGGCCTGGTCAACCGGTCGGGTCTCGGGGTCGACCTGCCGCTGCGCCTGGCGGCGGCCGACCGCCCCGGTGCCGTCGTCGTGGTGTACGCCGATCTGGACCGGTTCAAGCTGGTCAACGACACCTACGGCCACTCGGTCGGTGACGAGGTGCTGGTCGAGGCGGCAGACCGGCTCCGCCGATCGGTCAGGTCGTCGGACCTGGTCGTGCGGGTCGGCGGTGACGAGTTCGTGATCGTCCTCGACGGGCCGCGGGTGGAACAGGTGGCCGAGGAGGTCTCGCGGCGGATCCTGAGGGCGTTCGGCTCGGGGATCCCCGTCGGAGGCCGCCACCTGTCGGTCGGGATCAGCATGGGGCTCGCCACCTCGCTCCCCGGCGAGTCCGCCGGCGACCTGGTGGCTCGCGCCGACCGGGCCCTCTACCTGGCCAAGCGGCGCGGGCGTGGGCGGATCGCCCGCTACGACGGCGACCTCGAGCGGTCGATCGAGCAGCTCCAGCGCGCCGCCTCGGCGCTGAGCGGTGCGCTCGAGCACGGCGGACTGCGCGTCGTCGCCCGTCCCGTGATCGACCGGTCGTCGGCGACGGTCCTGGGCCACCACTGCGTTCCGGCGTGGTCGAGCGAGCTCCACCTGCGCCTCCCCGCCCCCGGCACCGGCTGCGTGGCCTCCGATGCAACGGATCGAGCGGCGACGCCCGGTGAGGTCTCCTGTCAGGTCGGGCGCGCCGCGGATCTGGTCCGCTGGGTCGCCTCGCAGGTCGGCCCTTCCCTCGACCCGACCCGGGCACTCGCCGCACCGCGACGGGTCTATGTGGACGTGCCCGGCCCGGTGCTCGCCCATGCTCCCCTCCGGGTCCTGGAGGGAATCCGGCCCGAGCGACGCGAGCGGATCGTGCTCCTCGTCGACGAGGACTGGCTCGTCCAGCACCCCGGCGTCCCCGGCGTCGGGGAACTGATCGACGCCGGCTTCTCCCTGGGTCTGGCCCGCTTCGGCGCCGCCCACGGGTCGCTCCACCTGCTGACCAGGTACCCGTTCGAGTCCGTCTGGGTCGACGACCGGATCGTCCACGGGCTGGCCGACGACCCGACACGGCAGGCCGAGCTCACCGGGATCGCCGCCACCGCCGCCACGCTCGGTCAGCGACTGGTGGCCCACGAGCCGCTGCGGAGCTTCGATGCTGACGCGCTCGAGCGGGTCGGCGGCGTGGCGATCGTGCGCTCCCGGCTCTCGGTGCCGTCGGTCCGTTCCCTCGACGGTGACGTCACCCAGCCGCTGGCCACGGTGCTGGCGGCGGGGAGCGGGGTGTAGTTTCCGGCCGTCCACGAACGCCGGGAGCCAGCCTTGCTGCAGTTCACCGAGGAACACGACCTGTTCCGCCAGACCGTCCGCGACCTGGTTGCCCAGGAGATCGACCCGCACGCCGATGCATGGGAGGCCGCCGGGGAGTTCCCGGCGCACGACCTGTTCCGGCGCTTCGGTGACCTGGGTCTGCTCGGCCTCGAGTACGACCCGATCGACGGCGGCGGCGGCGCCGACCACGTGTTCACGATGATCCTGGGCGAGGAGGTCGGGCGCTGCGCCTCCCTGGGGGTCGCCATGGCGCTGGCGGTGCAGACGGACATGGCGACCCCGTCGCTCGCGCGATACGGGTCGCCGGAACTGCGCGAGCAGTTCCTCCGTCCCGCGATCACGGGCGAGATGGTCACGTCGATCGCCGTGTCCGAACCTGATGCCGGTTCCGATGTTGCCGGTCTGCGGACCCGGGCGGTCCGGGACGGTGACGAGTGGGTCATCAACGGGTCCAAGATGTGGATCACGAACGGCACCCAGGCCGACTGGCTGTGCCTCCTGGCCCGGACGTCCGAGGAGGGCGGCTACCGCGGGATGTCCCAGATCGTGGTGCCGACCGACGTCGAGGGGTTCCAGGTGAGTCGCCGGCTCGACAAGCTGGGGATGCGCGCGTCCGACACGGCAGAGCTGACGTTCACCGACGTGCGGGTGCCGGTGGCCAACACGATCGGCGAGATCGGCCAGGGCTTCCAGCAGCAGATGGCGCAGTTCCAGAACGAGCGGATGATCGCCGCCTACCAGTTGGTCGGCGCGGTCGAGACGGCGCTCGAGCGGACGATCGCCTACGTGCGTGAGCGGCAGGCCTTCGGCGGGGTGCTCGCCGACAACCAGGTCATCCAGTACGAGCTCGCCGACATCTCGGCCGAGCTCGACATGCTGCGCCACCACCACTGGGTGACCGTGGCCCAGGTCCGGGCGGGTGAGGACATCACCCGGCAGGCGACCGTCTCCAAGCTGCGGTCGGCCCGGCTGGCCCGGCGCATGGCCGACGCGGCGGTGCAGTTCCACGGGGGAATGGGCTACGTGGAGGAGCTGTGGCCCGCCCGGTTCTTCCGGGACACCCGACTGTGGTCCATCGGCGGCGGAGCCGACGAGGTCATGCTCCGGTCGCTCGCCCGCATCCACGGCGTCGTCTGAGTCGAGCGGCGACACCGCGGTCGGCCGGGGGCCGGCGTCGTTCCCGCTGGGGTAGGGTGCGGAACTGACACACCGGGGAGCTCGGACGACCGGGCTGAGAGGGTGGCTGGACGGCCACCGACCCGCACGAACCTGAACCGGGTAATGCCGGCGGAGGGAGCATGTCGATGACCACGGTCGTCCTGAGCGGTGGACCCCTGCGCCCCGAGCCGACGCGGGCCGTGCTGGCGGCGCTCGATGCGATCGGCCGCGGCGGCGGCCCGGTCCGCGTGGTCGCCGCCGATTCCGGCTACGAGCGCGCCGAACAGCTGGGGCTCCGGGTGGACGATCTGGTCGGGGATCTGGACTCGATCGGGCCGGAGGCCCTGGAGCGTGCGGAGCGAGCCGGAACCCGGGTGCACCGGCACCCGCAGGACAAGGACGCCACCGACCTGGAACTGGCCCTGGAACTCGCGGCCGAGGGCTGTGCACTGGCGAGCGCCGACCGGATCCTCGTCGTCGGCACGTCCGCCGGTCGGGTCGACCACCTCCTCGCACTGCTCGGGGCGCTCGGATCGGAGCGACTGGCGGGCGTCGCCGTCGACGCCGTGCTCGACGACGACACGGTTGCGATCTGCCGTCCCGGCACGACGGTGCTGTCGGCGGGCGACGGCACCATCGTGTCGCTCCTGGCTCTGGTTGGCCCGGCCCGTGTGGCCCGGACGACTGGGTTGCGCTGGCCGCTCACGGACCGGGTGCTGCCGGCCATGGCCGGGCTCGGTGTGTCCAACGTGGTGGACCGCGCTCCGGCCTCGCTCGAGCTCACCGCCGGCGTGCTGGCCGTCGTCGTGCCCGGCGGCGTGCCCGCCGACCCGGACACACGCCCGCCCGCCGACCCGGACACACGCCCGCCCGCCGACCCGGAGGTCGATCAGTGAAGCGAAGCCGAACCACCCTGGCTCGTCTGGTCCCAGCAGTCGTCGCCATCATCGCCGTGACCGCATCGTGCTCCAGCGACGACACGGCGACGGGCACCGACGGCGCCGTGGCCCCGGAGGAGGGCGCCGAGGTCGTCCTGGTCACCTACGACTCCTTCGCGCTGCCGCAGGCGGCGGCGGAGGCATTCACCGCACGGACCGGAGCGACGATCCGGGTCGTGGCCTCCGGCGACGCCGGCGCCGCGGTCACCAAGGCGTTGCTCAGCGCCGGTGCCCCGGAGGGCGACGTCCTCTTCGGCGTCGACTCCTCACTCGCGGGCCGGGTACTCGCCGCCGACCTGCTCGAGCCGTTCACCCCTGCTGGCGTGGACCAGGTGCCGGAAGCGGTCCGCCTGCCCGGCGAGCTCGGCGAGCTGCTCACGCCGGTCGACACCGGTGAGGTCTGCGTGCTCGCCGACTCGGAGTGGTTCGCCTCCCGCTCGATCCCGCTCCCGACCGATCTCGGCTCGCTCACCGATCCCCTCTACCGGGACCTCCTCGTCGTGCAGAGCCCGGTGACGTCGTCGCCGGGGCTGGCGTTCCTCGTGGGAACCGTCGCCAGGTCGGGTGAGGAGTGGCCCCGCTACTGGGCGCAGCTACGCGACAACGGGGTCCGGGTCCGTCCCAGCTGGGACGACTCGTACAACACCGACTACACGGTCTCGGGTGGTGATCGGCCGCTCGTGGTGTCGTACGCCTCCTCGCCGCCGGCCGAGGTCGTCTTCAGCGAGGGGGCGATCGAAGCGCCCTCGTCGGTCGTGATCGAGGACACGTGTGTCCGGCAGGTCGAGTACGCAGGCGTGCTGCGCGGCGCTGCGAACCCGGAGCTGGCCCGGCAGCTGGTCGAGTTCATGGTCTCGCCCGAGTGGCAGGCCGAGCTGCCGCTGACCAACTTCGTGTTCCCCGTCCTGACCGGCACGCCGCTCCCACCCGTCTTCGAGCGGTTCGCCGTGCGCCCCGCCGATCCGCTCGACGTTCCGGCGGAGCGGGTGGCCGCCGAGCGTGACGCGTGGATCGAGCAGTGGCGGACGATCCTGGAGTGATCCCGCTGTCGCCTCCCCGCCGGTCCACGACCCGTCGCGCCGACGATCGCCCCCGGATGGTCGGCAGCCTGGCGGTCGTGCTCGTCGGCGTCGCGGTCGCGATCCCGGTGACCGCGGTCGTGCTGCGCGCGGTCCGGGACGGCGGGGACTGGGGCCTGTCCGCTCCCGCCAGGATCCTCGGTGCTCCCCGGACCTGGCGACTGGTGACGCTCACCGTGGCCCAGGCGGTGGGGTCGACCGTGCTGACGCTCGCCGTCGGTCTGCCGGTGGCCTGGGTGCTGGGGACGTTCCGGTTCCCGGGCCGCCGACTGATCCGGCTCGTGGTCCTCGTTCCCTTCGTGCTCCCGTCGGTGGTGCTCGCCACGGCGGTGGCCTCGGTCATCGGTCCGACGGGACCGGTCGACCTCCGGGGCACCTGGTGGGCCGTGCTCATCGCACACCTCTGTTTCAACCTCGCGGTCGTCGTGCTGGTGGTCTCGGATGCGGTGGGCCGGCTCCCACCGTCGCTCGATGGGGCCGCCCGCACGCTGGGTGCCGGATCGTTGGCCTCGTTCCGTCGTGTCGTGGTGCCGGCCGTCCGTCCGGCGATCGTCTCGTCGGCGGCGGTCGTGTTCCTGTTCTGCCTGACCAGCTTCGGGGTCGTGGTGATCCTGGGTGGTGGAGCGGTGACGACCCTCGAGGTCGAGATCTGGACCCGTGCCACCCGGCAGTTCGACCTGTCCGGCGCGGCGGTCCTCGCCGCCCTGCAGGTCGTGACGGTCGTCGTGGCGCTCGGTCTGGTCGGATCGGCGTCACGCCGATCGGGTGCCGGGAGCCTCCGGACCCGTCGACGCCGGCCGCGCACCATTGCGGAACGCGCTGCGGTCGCCGCATCGGCAGGTGCGGTGCTGCTGGTCTCCGGAGTGCCGCTGGCGGCGCTCGTGGAGCGATCGACCCGGGTGGGGGAGCGCCGGACGTGGAGCAACTGGACGGATCTCGGCTCGGTGCTGGAGGGCACCGGCCTGGCGGTGGCCCCGCTCGATGCGCTCCGCCGGTCGCTCCTGGGTGCCGGGATCGCGGCGCTGCTCGCCGTGCTCGTGGCGGTGCCGGCGTCGGCGCTGGCCGCCCGGCGTCCCGGCGGGGTCGCCGAACGGGTCCTGACCCTCCCGCTGGCGATCTCGGCGACGACGATCGGGTTGGGCCTGCTGCTCGTGGTCGGTCGGCCGCCGGTGGATCTCCGTGGTTCGTGGTGGCTCGTCCCCGTCGCACAGGCCCTGGTCGCGCTGCCGCTGGTGGTCCGTGTCGTCGCCCCGGCGCTCCGTTCGGTGCCGCGGTCGTCCTTGGACGCCGCCGCGGTGCTGGGGCTCGATCGAGGGGCCCGGCGCCGACGGGTGGAGCTGCCCGCCATCCGTGGCGCGATGGCTGCGGGTGCCGCACTCGCGTTCGTGGCCTGCCTGGGTGAGTTCGGCGCGACCGTGTTCCTGGCCCGCTCCGACCGGGCGACGGTCCCGGTGGTCATCGAGCAGCTCGCCTCCCGACCCGGCCCCGCCGCGGTGGGCCAGGCCATGGCGCTCAGCTGCGTGCTGGTGGCCGTCTGTGGTGTGGTGCTGCTGGTCGTGGACTCGGCCGGCGACCGAGCGGCATCCGGCCGGACGCTCCCGCGGGGCAGAATGGTCCCGTGGACGTCCGAGCCGACCTGACGACCGACGCGGCTCCGTCGGCCCTCTTCGAGGTGGTCGCCGACCTGGCCACCTACCCGGACTGGTTGGACATCGTGGGGCGCGCCGAGTCGACGCCGTCCGTCGAGGGGGACGTCGGCCCGGCCTGGCTGGTCGACCTCCAGGGGCAACTGGGGCCCCTGCGCCGGTCCAAGCGGCTGCGGATGGTCCGCACGGAGTGCACGGCGCCCCGTCGGGTGCGCTTCGAGCGGCGGGACGTGGACGGCCGGGACCACAGCGACTGGATCCTCACCGCAACGGTCGACGACGGGGACGAGGGCGGCAGTCGCCTCGAGGTGCACCTCCACTACGGCGGCTCGCTCTGGGTCCCGCTGCTGGACCGGCTGCTCGCCGACGAGATCCGCTCGTCCCGACGCCGCCTGGCCGAGCTGGTCGGATCGTGATCGTCGCCGGCGCGCCGGTGCGCGTCTGGCGTGGACGGCCCGCACCGCTCGGTGCGACCTGGGACGGCGCCGGCACCAATGTGGCGGTGTTCTCCGAGGCTGCGGCGGCCGATCCGAACGGTCAGGTGTGGCTGTGTCTCTTCGACGAGGACGGCGGCGAGATCCCCGTCCGTCTCCCCGAGCGGGTCGGGCCCGTGTGGCACGGCTACCTGCCCGACGTCGGGCCGGGAACCCGGTACGGGTTCCGCGTGGACGCAGCCCGACGCGGCCCCGGTGACCTCCAGGATCGGAGCCGGTTGCTGCTCGACCCGTACGCACGGGCCGTGTCCGGTTCCGTGCGGTGGTCCGACGCCCTCCGGCCCGGTGCCGACCTGGACTCCGCACCGGACGTCCCGCGTTCGGTCGTCGTCAACCCATGGTTCGACTGGGAGTCCGACCGGAGGCCCGCCACCCCGTGGCACAACACGGTCCTCTACGAGACGCACGTGCGCGGGATGACGGCCCGCCACCCCGATGTCCCACCCGAGCTGCGGGGCACCTACCTCTGGTTGTGTTCCCCGCCCGTCGTCGAGCACCTGCAGCACCTGGGCGTGACCGCCGTCGAGCTCATGCCGGTCCACCAGTTCGTGTCCAACCGCCGTCTGGTCGAACTGGGCCTGCGCAACTACTGGGGCTACGACTCCATCGGGTTCTTCGCTCCGCACAACGTCTACAGCGTCGGAGGCGACCGGGGTGCCCAGGTCCAGGAGTTCAAGGTCATGGTCCAGACCCTGCACCGCGCCGGGATCGAGGTGATCCTCGACGTCGTCTACAACCACACGGCCGAG
>CAYMKW010000001.1:44976-48170 GCA_964391365.1 uncultured Microthrixaceae bacterium
GAGGGTGGCTCCGGAGGTCCGGTGCTCAGCTTCAAGGGTCTGGACAACTCGTCCTACTACCGCCTCGACCCGGACGACCCCTCGGTGTACGTCGACTACACGGGCACCGGCAACAGCCTGAACATGCGTCACCCGTTCGTGCTGCAGCTGATCATGGACAGCCTCAGGTACTGGGTCGAGGAGATGCACGTCGACGGGTTCCGGTTCGACCTGGCCGCCGCCCTGGCCCGCGAGCTCCACGACGTCGACCGGCTGTCGGCCTTCTTCGACCTGATCCAACAGGACCCGGTGATCAGCCGGGTGAAGCTGATCGCCGAACCCTGGGACGTCGGCGAGGGGGGCTACCAGGTCGGCAACTTCCCGCCGGGGTGGTCGGAGTGGAACGGCCGCTACCGCGACACGGTGCGCGACCTGTGGTGCCGGGGAGGGCGCGTGCTCGGTGAGTTCGCCTCACGGCTCACCGGATCCTCCGACCTGTACGAGCACGACGGTCGCCGACCCCACGCCAGCGTCAACTTCGTCACGGCCCACGACGGGTTCACGTTGGCGGACCTCGTCACCTTCACCGAGAAGCGCAACTGGGCCAACGGCGAGGAGAACCGCGACGGGACCGACGACAACCGGTCGACCAACTGCGGGGTCGAGGGCCCGACCGACGACCCGGCCGTGCTGGAGCGTCGACTCCGGCTGCGGCGCAACCTGCTGGCGACGGTGCTGTTGAGCCAGGGCGTGCCCATGCTGCTGGGGGGTGACGAGCTCGGACGGACCCAGCAGGGCAACAACAACGCCTACGCCCAGGACAACGACGTGTCCTGGTTCGACTGGGAGGAGGCCGACCGGAACCTCGTCGACTTCACCCGTGCGGTGGTCGGACTCCGCACCTCCCAGGCGGTGTTCCAGCGGCGTCGGTTCCTGACCGGCGCGCCGGTCGACGGCTCCGGCCGCCCCGACGTGGCCTGGTTCCGCACGGACGGTGGCGTGATGGGGTCGGACGACTGGCACGACGGTTCGCAGGCGGTGGTCGTCTGGCTGAACGGGGTCCTCGGTGAGACCGACGAGCGCGGCGAGCCGCTGGTGGGCAACTCGGCGCTGCTCGTGGTCAACGCCGGCGACGTGGAGCTCGCGGTCCGCCTGCCGGACGACGGATGGGGGAGCGGATGGACCGTTCGTCTGGACACGAGCGCCGGCGCGCCCACGGGCGATCCTGCGGGTGTGGCCCGCCACGACGCCGCCGCCGTCATCCCGGTCCAGGCCTGCAGCCTGCTCGTCCTCATCGCGGACGACGCCGTGACCCGCTGACGGGCGTGCCCCTCAGTCCTGCGCTGACGGGCGTGCCCCTCAGTCCTGCGCTGACGGGCGTGCCCCTCAGTCCTTCGCGGGCCCGATCATCCAGCGGCCGCCCCGGTGCTGCAGTCGGACCCGGACGTCGAACAGCCGCTCGAGCAGGTCGGCGTCGAGCGTCGTGCCGACCGGTCCCGAGGCGACGATCCGACCGGACCGGACCGCCAGCAGTTGCTCGGCGGTCGGCGGGATCTCCTCGACGTGGTGGGTGACGAGCACGAGCGCCGGAGCGTCTGGCCGGGCCGTCGTCGCAGCCATCCGCTCCACGAGCTCCTCCCGGCCGCCCAGATCCAGTCCGGCCGCCGGCTCGTCGAGGATCACGAGGGACGGGTCGCCGATCAGCGCCCTGGCGAGCAGCACCCGCTGGCGTTCGCCCGAGCTGAGCGTCGCGAACCGGCGGCCGACCGTGTGCCCGACGTGTTGTTCCTCCAGGCACGCCCGGGCGCGGTCGCGGTCGTCATCGGTGTAGGTGTGCCACCACGGTTCGAGCGCTCCGTGCCGGGCCGTGACCACGACGTCGAGCGGGTCGAGGTCACCGCGGACCTGGTCGGCCATGGCCGCGGACACGAGCGCCACCCTGGTCCGCAGGGATCGGACGTCGGTCCGTCCGAGCCGTTCGCCGAGCACGTCCACGGTGCCCCGGCTCGGATGTTCGTAGAGCGATGCGATGCGGGCGAGCGAGGTCTTGCCGGACCCGTTCGGCCCCAGCACCACCCAGCAGGACCCGGGTGCCACGATCCAGTCGATCCCGTCCAGGAGGACGCGTCCGTTCCGGGTCAGTCCGACGTCGTGGAGCTCGAGGACCGGGGTGGTCGTCACGTCCCGGCCGCCGTCCTGCTCGGGTCGTCGTGGAGGTGCGCCTCCCAGGTGGCCCACATCGAGGCGTAGGTACCGCCGGCGGCGACCAGCTCGTCGTGGGTCCCGAGCTCGACGACCCGGGCGGATCCAGCAGGGGTCGTCCGATCGACGACCGCAATCCGGTCGGCGCGGCGGGCGGTCGACAGTCGATGGACCACGATGACGGCCGTGCGGCCCTCGAGCAGGGTGTCGAGCGCCGCCTCGACCCGCCGTTCGGAGCGGGGATCCAGGTTGGACGTGGCCTCGTCCAGGATCAGCACCCGGGGCCGCGACACGAAGGCCCGGGCCAGACTGAGCAGCTGGCGCTCGCCGGCCGACAGCGACACGCCGCGCTCGTGGACGGCGGTGTCGTAGCCGTCGGGCAGTCGGGCGATCAGGTCGTCCACGCCGAGGTCCGCACAGGCCCGGTCCAGCTCCTCGTCGGTCGCATCGGGACGCCCCACCGTGAGGTTGTCCCGAACGGTGCCGTGGAAGAGGAACGGCTCCTGGGGGACGACGCCGAGCTGGTGCCGGAGCGACGACACCGTCACCTCCCGGAGGTCGACACCGTCGACACGGACCGATCCGTGGGTCGGGTCGGCGGAGCGGGCGAGGAGCTTGGCGACGGTCGACTTGCCCGCTCCCGTCGGGCCGACGACGGCCAGGGTCTCACCAGCGGCGACGTCGAGGTCGAGGTGTTCCAGCACCGTCGGGGCCGTCCCGGACGGTTGCCCGTCGGGCCCCGGGCGGGTGCGGCGGTAGGCGAACCCCACGTCGCGCAGTTCGAGGCGCCCCTCGATGGGCGGCAGTGGGCGGGCGTCGGGAGCCTCGACGACGCTGGGCTCCTCGGCCAGCAGTTCGGCGAGCTTCCGCGACGACGACCGGCCCTGTTGGTACGTCGTGGCCAGCTGGACGAGCTGCTGGACGGGGGCGAACAGCAGGCCGAGGTACAACAGGGTGCTGACGAGCCGACCCAGACTCAGGTCGCCCGAGCGCACCTGCATCCCGCCGATCGC
>CAYMKW010000001.1:48180-67221 GCA_964391365.1 uncultured Microthrixaceae bacterium
TGACCGAGGATGCCGAGCACCTCACCGACCGATCCGAAGATCGCGCCGCTGCGGGCGGTCCGGAGGTTGGCCAGGTAGTAGTCCTCGGCGAGCGATTCGTGCACCGCCGTGTTGTGGCGGCCGCGGTGGAACGACGCCACCGTCCGCACCCCGGCCAGGTTCTCCTGCAGGTCGGCCATGACCCCGGCGATCCGGTCGCGCACCAGGTCGTAGCCGCGACTGGAGCTGTGGCGGTACCAGATCGAGGTGGCGACGAGCGCCGGCACGACGGCGAACAGGACCACCAGTCCCATGCGGAGGTCGAGGAGCAGGAGCAGCGTCGCGATCACCACGACCGTGAGGCCCTGCACGGCCATCTGCACCAGACCCTCCTGGAACAGCGCCGTCAGGTTGTCGACGTCGCTCGTCAGTCGGGTCGTGATCACGCCCGCCGGCTCCCGCTCGAAGAAGTCGAGCGACAGGCGCTGGAGGTGACGGAACAGTCGGTTCCGCAGCTGCTCCATCAGTCGCTCACCGATCCGGACGGTCACGCTGGTCCGGGCCCAACCCAGGGCCACGTTCGCGATGATCACACCGAGGTAGGCGAGGGACGCGAGGACGACGACCCGCAGATCGCCGGCGGTGACTCCGCGGTCGATCCCGACCTGCACGAGCAGCGGTCCGGCGAGGAGCGCCGCGGTCTCGAGGGCGACGAGGATCAGCGCCACGAGCAGCGACCAGCGGCTCGGCCACAGGAACCGTCGGAAGGTGAACGGGTCGGGGGTCGGCGCCCGGTGCGAGAACGCGGGGACCTCGGGATCAGTCGCAGGCTCGCGGTCGAGGATGCGCTGCGCCCGCTCCGCCAGTTCGGGCGGGATCCCGGCGAACGGCATCCCGGCGGCGACCGGACCACCGAGCGGCGATCCCGGTGGCGGTCCCATGCTCACGGGGTGGGCCCTTCGTCAACGGTGCCCGGCGGAGCGGGAACCGTGTCGTCGACCACTCCCGACGCCAGGATCTCCCGGTAACGGGGCACACCGGCGAGCAGTTCGGCGTGTGTCCCGCTGGCGGCGATCACCCCGTCGTCGAGGAGCACCACCCGTGATGCCAGCGTGATCGTCGACAGCCGGTGGGCGATCAGCACCAGCGTCCGGCCCGCCCGGACGGTCGTGAGCGCCCGGTGGATGCGGGCCTCGACCTGCACGTCGATGGCGCTGGTCGCGTCGTCGAGCACGAGCACCTCGGGGTCGACCAGCAGCGCGCGGCCCAGTGCGAGCCGCTGACGCTGACCCCCCGAGAGCGTCGCCCCACGTTCGCCGACCGGGGTGTCCCACCCCTCGGCCGCGGCCTCGACGAACTCGGCCGCGTCGACGGCCTCGGCCGCCCGGAGGATCTCGGCCGGCACTGCGCCGTCCTCGGGCACCAGGTCCGGCCGCCCGTAGGCCAGGTTCTCCAGCAGCGACACCGCGAACAGGAACGGCTCGTCGGGGACGACGACCACGGATCGTCGCACCTGTTCGACGGTCTGGTCGCGCACGTCCACGCCGTCCAGCAGGACGACCCCGGAGCGCGGGTCGTAGTAGCGGCAGAGGAGCCGCGCCAGGGTCGACTTGCCGCTGCCGGTCGCTCCCACGATCGCGATCGTCTCGCCGGCCTCGACGACCAGGTCGACGCCGCGGAGCAGGTCCGGCCCGTCGCCGTAGCCGAAGCGGACGTCACGCAGTTCGATCCGGCCGTCCCGGACGGCCGGATCGGCCGGATCCTCGGGGTCGGTGATCTCCGGCTGCTCGTCCAGGATCTCGAAGATCCGTTCGGCGCTGGCGCGGGCCCGCTGGCCGAGGATCAGGAAGAAGCCGAGGAACCGGAACGGGACCTGGAGCAGGACGATGTAGGCGTTGAACGCGACGATGGCGCCGATCTCGAGCCGCCCGTCGATGACCAGCCATCCGCCGACCAGGAGGACGAGGACGGACCCGACACGGGGCAGGTTCTCCAGGAGCGGGGCCAGACTCGCCCGGATGCGACCCTGCTCCACGTTCGCCCAGCGCAGCCGTCTCGCAGCGGTCGCCATGGCGCGCAGCTGACGGTCCTCGGCGGCGCACGACTGCACCACCCGGACCCCGGCCACGCTCTCCTCGACGACTCCGGTCACCTCGGCCTGGCGACCCTGGATGATCCAGCTGAGCGGGAACAGTCGGTTCCGCAGTGCGACACCGACGACGTAGACCCCCGGGAGTGCGACGACCGCCACCAGGGTGAGGAGCACGCTCGTGGCGAGCATCACGCCGATCGCGACGACGAACGAGATGATCGCCGTGAGGATCAGCGGTGCGACGGCCAGGTAGAGCTGAACCGACCGGACGTCGGACTGCGCCCGGCTGAGGAGCTGGCCGGTCTGGAGCCGGTCGAAGCTGGAGAACGACAGTCCCGCGTAGTGCCGGAAGAGGGTGGTGCGCAGGTCGACCTCGACTCGGTACGCCGTCCGGTAGAGCCCGTACCGGTACGCCACGCTGAGCACCCCGCGGGCGACGGCCAGGACCGCGAGTGCGACCAGGAACGGACCGAGCGGCTGGGCGGTGCTGGCGATCGCCCGGTCGATGGTGACGCCGACGATCGTCGGCACGGCCACGCTGATCGACAGGGACACGAGCCCGAGCAGGAACGACGCGATGACCACGCGCCGTTGTGGTGCGAGCACCGGCCACAGCCGGCGTATCCAGCCGAGCCGGAGGCCCTCGGCCGGACGGACCGGCGGGAGTGCCGGGGCGGCGGGTCCGGCCGCCGGACCGAGGAGGTCGGTCACCGGGGATCGCCGGGCCGGCCGAAACGATCGGCCAGCGCCAGCTCCATGGCCCGGTTCAGGGCCTCGAGGCCGGACACGGCCTGTTCGGCCTCGCCGGGGGCGAGCCGATCGAGCAGCCGGCCGAGCCGTTCGCCGACGAGCACGTCGCCGCGCTGCAGGGCCCGTCGGCCGGCGGGGGTGAGCGAGCAGACCACACGGCGCCGGTCGTCCGGGTCGGCACTGCGGGCGACCAGTCCGCGGGACTCGAGGGCGTCGACGAGCGAGGTCACGGTCGGGGGTGTGACGTCGAGCAGCTGCGCCACCTGGGTCGCAGGCCGCACCCCCGCGTCCAGGAACACGAGGACCCGGTACTGGGCGAGGGTCATGTCGCCCTCGGCGAGCGCCGTGCCGGCCACCTTGGCGAGTCGGGCGGCCGCCCGGACGGCGTCGGCGTTGCGGCGGTCTCGTTCGCTCGGCACCGGAGGAGCGTAGCGTGGTGCTTCGGGCGTCGAAGGATCGCGGCGGCTGCGGACGGCCCGGTCCTACACTCATCGGGTGCCGCACGCCGTGCCCGGGACCGACGGTCCCGTCCCCGCTCACTGGTGAGCGTCGCGGTCGGCCTCCTGGCCGTCGTCCTGCTGGTCGCCGCCAACGCGTTCTTCGTGGCCGTGGAGTTCGCCATCGTCGCTGTCGACCGGACCCAGGTGCGCGTCCAGGCCGAACAGGGGTCCCGCCGGGCCGGGGTGGTCGCCGGGATGCTGGAGCACCTCTCGTTCCACCTCAGCGGCGCCCAGTTCGGCATCACCGTCGTCAGCCTCGGACTCGGCGTGCTGGCCGAGCCGGTGGTCGCTCCGCTCGTGGCCCCGGGCCTCGAGGCGGTGTTCGGTGAGCGCAGCGGCGTCGCCTGGTCGGTTGCGGTGGCACTGATCCTGACCACGGTGGTCCAGATGGTGGTCGGCGAACTCGTCCCCAAGGGGATTGCGGTCGCCCGTCCAATGGCCACGACGATGCGTCTGGCACCGGCGATGCGGATCTTCGACACGGTGTTCCGGCCGGTGATCGCCGTCTGCAACGCCGCTGCGGAACGGCTCCTGCGACTCGTCGGGATGGAACCGGCGGAGGAGCTGTCGGCGGTCCGCAGCCGTGAGGAGCTCCAGCGTCTGGTCCGCAATGCCGAGGCGCACGGTTCCATGGAGCCGCAGCAGGCCGAGTTGCTCGACCGGGCGTTCCGTTTCGGTGAGAAGAACGCCGCCGACGCCATGACCCCACGTCAGCAGGTCGAGGCGCTGGCCATCTCGGGAACGACCGGCGACCTGCTCGACGCCTCGCGACGGACCGGACTGTCGAGGTTCCCGGTGTTCACCGGTGACATCGATGGCGTCGAGGGCGTCGTTCACGTCAAGGACGTGCTCGGTCTGCCTCCGGAGCGTCGACGGAGTGAGCCGCTCGGCTCGCTGATCCGACGAGTCCGCATGGTGCCCGAGACCCTCGGGCTCGACGAGCTCATGGAGGCGCTCCAGGCCGAGGCAGGACAGTTCGCCGTGGTGCTCGACGAATTCGGATCGGTCGCCGGGATCGTCACGCTCGAGGACCTGGTCGAGGAGATCGTTGGCGACATCGCCGACGAGCACGACCTGGTCGTCGTCCCGACCCGCCGCACCTGGGGCGGGGCCTACCTGCTGAGTGGACGGCTGCACCCGGACGAGGTCCGCGACGAGTGCGGACTGGAGCTCCCGGACGGTGAGTACGACACACTCGCCGGGTTCGTCCTGGCGGAACTCGGACGGATCCCGGCGCCGGGCGACGGGTTCGAGCACCAGGGGTGGGCGGTGTCGGTGGCGGTCATGGACGCCCGCCGGGTCGACACCGTCCGGCTCGTCGCGCCCGTGCCCGGATTCGAGGGATCCGACGACGTCCACCGGGCCCGCGGGTCGGAGCGGAACGGGGACTCGCCGTGAGCTGGTGGGCGGTGCTCCTGGTGGCCGTGGCGCTCCTGGCCGGCAACGCGTTCTTCGTCGCCGTGGAGTTCGCGCTCCTCGCGGCTCGTCAGACCCGTGTCGAGCGGATGGTCGAGGAGGGTCGCTTCGGCGCCCCGACGGCGCTCCGTCAGATGCGTTCGCTCAACCTGCAGCTGGCCACCTGCCAGCTGGGGATCACCGTCATGTCACTGCTCCTCGGTTGGCTGGTCGAACCGTCGATCGGTCACGTGGTGGAGGGGTGGGTGGGCGCGTCGCCGATCCCGCCGGCCGTCGGCGCCGTCCTGGGCGTCGGCATCGCCCTGGTCATCGTCGCGTTCTTCCACATGGTCCTCGGCGAGATGGTGCCCAAGTCGGTGGCGCTCACCGCCCCGGAGCGCGTTGCGACGGTGCTGGCGCCGCTGCAGCGCGGCGTCGTCCTGCTGGTCCGGCCCGTGGTGGTGGTGCTCGACCGGCTGTCGCGGTGGGGGACCCGACTCCTCCGGGTCGAGTCGACCGACGAGCTCACCGAGGCCCACTCGCCGAACGAGCTGGCGGCGATCCTGAGCGAGTCGGCGCAGGGCGGCGAGCTCCAGGCCACCGAGCACGTGCTGTTGTCCGGCGCCATCGGCTACCTCGGCGGCCGAGTGGCGGACCACCTCACCCCTCGCTCGGAACTCGTCACCGTCCCGACCACCGCGACGGTCCGGGAGGCCGAGGAACTGATCCACCGCTCCGGCCACTCCCGGGTGCTCGTGACGACGGAGGGATCCGACGAGGTGGCGGGCTTCCTGCACGCCAAGGACCTGCTGCGACTGGATCCGGGACAGCGTGACGGGTTGCTGCCGAACCGGGTCGTGATCGCCCCCGTCAGGGTGGCGCCCGATGAGCCGCTCGCCGACGTCCTGGTCCGGATGCGTGAGCGCCGCCGTCACGTGGCGGTGGTGGCCGAGCGGACCGACCGGCCGGGTGCCCCGGGCCCGCTCGTCGGCCTGATCACGCTGGAGGACGTCCTGGAGGCGATCGTCGGCGACATCCGGGACGAGAGCGACCGCCGCACGGGGCGCTCGTGACACCCGAGGATCGTCTGGCGCTGGCGGCCGCCCTGGGCGAACAGCTCGGCGTGGTCGCCGAGGTCCGCGATGCGAACCGGCTCTCCTCCGGCGCGTCGCGGCTCACCTGGATCGTCGACGTGGACCTGGGGGGCGTTCCCCGGCAGGTGGTGGTGCAACGTGAACGCCCCGGGGGAACCCGATCGGCATCCGGGATGGCGGCGGAGGCTGCGTTGCTCCGCGATGCTGCTGCGGCCGGCGTGCCGGTCGCACCGGTCCTGGCCTGCGACCGGGTCGCCTCCGGTGGGGACCCGCTCGGCGCCTGGATCGCCCTGGGCATGGTCGACGGCGAGACCGTGCCGCGCCGGATCCTGCGTGACGAACATCTGGCCGGGGCCCGGTCGGTCCTCCTCGCCCAGTGCGCCGCTGCACTGGTGGGGATCCACGGCATCCGTCCCGCCGAGTCCCACGGGTTGTCGGCGACCGATCAGGTCGCCGAGTTCCGAGCGGTACTGGACCTGTTCGGCGACCCGCAGCCCGTCTTCGAGCTCGCCTTCCGATGGCTCGAGCGGCGTCGCCCCGAGTCGACCTCCACGCTCTCGGTCGTCCACGGCGACTTCCGACTGGGGAACGTCGTGGTCGGTGAGGACGGGCTGCGGGCGGTCCTGGACTGGGAGCTGGCCCACCTCGGCGACCCGGTCGAGGACCTCGGTTGGTTCTGTGCGCGTGCCTGGCGTTTCGGTTCGTCCCGGCCCGCCGCCGGACTCGGTGAGCTCGAGGAGTTCCTCGATGCCTACCGTGCGGCGGGCGGTGCCGAGGTGTCGCCCGGGTCACTCCGTTGGTGGCAGGTCCTGGCGACGCTCAAGTGGGGGATCATGTGCATCGTCCAGGCCTCGGCGCACCAGCGCGGGGCGAGCCGTTCGGTGGAACTCGCCGCCATCGGACGGCGCGTCGCCGAGACCCAGGAGGACCTGCTCGAGCTGATCGACGGGCCGTCGTCGATCATTCCGGTCGAGGCGCCTGCCGGGCCCGACCGGCCGGTCGGTTGGGCCCCGCTCGGCGGGCCGGGTGGGCCCACGGTCCGGCCCGGTGGGGCCGAGCTGCTCGACGCCGTTGGTGGATTCCTGTCCGAGGTCCGGGACGAGGTTCCGGGTCGGATCGGCTTCCACGCCCGGGTGGCCGCCAACGTGGTGGCGCAGGTCGAACGGGAGCTGGTGCTGGGCCCGCTCATCGCGGATCGGCACGGGGAGAGACTGGCTGAGCTCGGCGTGGCCGACGACGAGGCGCTCGTCGGACGCATCCGTGCCGGGGACTTCGACGGCGACGACCGGGCGCTGCTGGAGGCGCTCCGTTCGGCCACCCGTGACACGCTGGCCGTCGTGCACCCGGGCCACGCGCAACTTCCCGGAGGCGACGGGGCCTCGTGACCGACGTCCTCCTGCTCTCGCCGCACTTCGACGACGTCCCGCTGTCCCTCGGCCAGTCCCTCACGGACGGACGGCTGGCCGGGGCCAGTGTGACCGTGGCGGTGGTGTTCAGCCGCTCGAACTGGACGCGATGGTTCCACCCGACGGCGGGACGGGCCGCTCCGGTCAGCCGATGGCGTCGGGTCGAGGAGTCGTTGGCGGCGAAGCGGTTCGGCTACCGGGTCGTGACGCTGGGCGCCGAGGAGTGGATGCTGCGCACGGGCCGGACCGACCTCGCGGGTCTGCTCGATCCCGACGCCGACGTCAACGCCAACGGTCTGGACGAGCGGGTCCTGCAGCGGCTGCAACCGCTGCTCGACGGCGCCGGTGCGGTCTGGACCTGCGCCGGTGTGGGGAACCACGTCGACCACCAGGTGGTCCGCGAGATCGGAGCCCGGCTCGTCGACTCGGGTCGCCCCGGCGTGGCGTTCTACCTCGACCGGCCGTACGCGGCGCTCGCCGACGCTGCCGAGCTCGAGGCCGTGGGGCGCCGACTGGCCGACCGCCTCGGTGCGCCGCTCGAGCTCGTCGACGTCTCCGGCCCGATCGGTCCGGGTCTGGGACGGCGACTGCGACGGACCTACCCCAGCCAGATCGACGACCTCTTCCGCTCGGCCATGGACGCCGATGTGGCGTCCGGCGCCGTCGAGCAGGTCTGGGTGCTGCGGGATGAGGACCGGCACGGGACGATCCTCACGGGACGCTGAGTTCGGCAGCAAGGTGAGATGGATGGAGCAAGTCTCCATCCCCGTTGACGATCGCGAACGAAACCAACCCGGCGATCTGGGGCAGTCGGCGCCGGGGCGAATGTAGGTAGGCGGTCGAACGGGGTGGGTCCTACGTTGTGGCCGTGACGACTTCCGACGCAGTTCTCCATCTCTCGATCCCGGTCGACGATCTGGATGCGGCTCGTCGCTTCTACGTCGACGCGTTCAGGTGCAGCGTCGGGCGGGTGCGCGAGGACTGGGTCGATGTGTGGTTCTACGGGATGCAGCTCACGCTGCAGCATCGGCCTGGTGAGGTGCGCGCGCCCGGGGAGGAGGGCGTTCGCCACTTCGGTGTCGTCCTGACCGATCGCGAGAGCTACTCGAAGCTGGTCGATCGTCTCCGCGCTGCAGGGGTCAGCTGGCTGTCAGAGCCTGCGGATCACGCCGAGGTCACCCTGAGCGGCAAGGTCGGCGGCAAGCTCGCCGATCCGAGCGGCAACGTCATCGAGGTGAAGTACTACGCCGACGCGGACGCGTATCGCGCAGGCGCCAGCGAGTGACGCACCACGTCGCAGTCCCGGCGTTCGGGGGCACCCGACCGGCAGGTCAGAGCGGCAACTCCATCCAGTTCGGGTTCGGCTTGAACCCGGCGCTTTCGTAGAGCGGTTTCCCATCAGGAGTTGCGTACAACAGGAGCCGCCTGAGGCCGAGCTGGTCCGCCTCGCGTCGACAGGCTGCGAGCAGCTGTCGCCCCAGGCCGTGACGCCGATGAGTAGGCGCGACGTACATGTTGATGATGTAGCCCTCGACCCCCGAGGTGTCCTCGGGTCGGGGTGCGAGGTCGAGCAGCAGCATGGTCACCGCGCCCACGGCGATGCCGTCGCGCTCGGCCAACCAGGAACGGCTCGTGGCGGACTCGTGATGTCGGCGGAGGAAGTCGACGGTCGCAGCTCTGAACTCCGCCGGGAGCCGCGTCGGGTCGACGCCGCGATGCTCGGCCAGGAACCTCAGCCGCAGCTCGGCAACTGCATCGAGATCTGCCTCAGTCGTCTCGCGAATGAACACAGTGGGAGCCTGATGGAGGTGGCAACGACGCGCCAACCGCGATTCAAGCGCTCGTACCCGGCGTTCGGGGGCGGGAAGTTCTCTGGGCAGTGTGCGACTCCTGAGGGCACGCGATGCCCAGAGGTCACACGCTCGCTCGTCGGGTTGGCCGATTTGCCGGCCCTTCGCGTTGCAGAGCAACGCGAAACGCCTGGATTCCGCTGCGACGAGGGTGTCCTCAAGGTGCCGGTAGGGGGCACTCGCGAGGCCCATCATCAGCTCGCCGTGCGATGGACATTTGCTCCATCTGTCTAACCTTGCTGCCTATCCCGCGGGACGCTGAGGCCAGAGGGGCGATCTGGCCGGTCAGGGGCCACGACCGGTAGCGTGTCGGGATGCAGATCGGCGTGCTCGGAGGAACGGGTCCGGCGGGGAGCGGCCTGGCCGTCCGGCTGGCATCGGTGGGGTTCGACGTGGTCGTGGGATCGCGCTCGAAGTACCGGGCGATGGAGGTCCGCGACAAGCTCCTGTCGCGCTACCCGGACCGTGGCCTGTCGATCGAGGCCGGCGACAACCACGAGGCGTCGTCCGCTGACGTCGTGTTCATCGCCACGCCCTGGGACGCCGCCGGAGCGACGGCATCGGAGTGCGCCGCCGAGCTGAAGGGCAAGGTCGTCGTGTCCATGGCGAACGCCCTCGCTCGGGTGGGCCACGAGTTCCAACCGCTCGTCCCGCCGCGAGGCTCCGTCGCCGCATCCGTGCAGGCGGCGGTTCCCAAGTCGCTGGTGGCCGCGACCATGCACCACGTCCCGGCCAAGGAGCTCGGTGAGATCGACCACCCGGTCGAGTCGGACGTGCTCGTGTGCTCCGACCATCCGTCGGCCACGGCGACGACCATCGACATCGTCTCGAAGATCCCGGACCTCCGGGCCGTCGACGCCGGTGAACTGTCGAACGCCGCACCGATCGAGGCGTTCGCCGCGGTCCTGCTCCAGGTCAACGTCAAGTACAAGACCCGGGTGGCGATCCGCTTCACCGGTCTCCCGCACTGAGCGATCCCCCGACCGTGCCCGGCCGATGTCGGGCCACCCGGTAGCCTCACCCGCTGTGCGCCTGTACGACACCGCTCGGCGCGAGGTGGTGCCCTTCGAGCCCGCCGGCCGGACCGTCACCATGTACACGTGCGGGATCACCCCGTACGACTCGACGCACCTCGGGCACGCGACCACCTACCTGACCTACGACGTCCTGCAGCGCCGGCTCCGGGACCTGGGTCACGACACCCGGTGCGTCCGCAACGTCACCGACGTGGACGACAGCATCCTGCCCAAGGCGAGGGAGCTGGGAGTCCACTACCTGGACCTAGCCGCCGCCGAGCTGGCCCGCTTCGATGCCGACGTGGCGTGGCTCGAGATGATCCCTGCGTGGTCCGAGCCGCGGGCCACCTCCGCGATCGCCGACATCCGCGGGTTCATCGGCATGGTGCTCGACACCGGCCACGCCTACACGGCCGCCGGCGGCGTCTACTTCGACGTGTCGACCGCCCCGGAGTTCGGATTCCTGAGCCACCTCGACCGGGCCGAGATGCTGGCGCTGGCCGCCGAGCGGGGCGGAAACGTCGAGGATCCCGCGAAACGGGATCCGCTCGACTTCGTGCTGTGGCAGCCGTCGCTGCCCGACGAGCCGAGCTGGGACACGCTCTGGGGACCCGGACGGCCCGGCTGGCACATCGAGTGTTCGGCGTTGTGCCTGCGCGAGCTCGGCACGACGATCGATCTGCACGGCGGGGGTTCCGACCTGATCTTCCCCCACCACGAGTGCGAGGCGGCCCAGTCGCGAGCCGCAACCGGCGAACCACTCGTCCGACACTGGATGCACCAGGCCATGGTCCGCATGGACGGCGAGAAGATGTCCAAGTCCCTCGGCAACCTCGTGTTCGTCTCGGACCTGGCCCAGCACTGGGACCCCCGCTCGGTCCGACTCGCCTGTGTCGGCCACCACTACCGGGACGGTTGGGAGTGGCACGGTGGGCTCCTGCCCGAGGCCGACGAGCGGCTCCGTCGCTGGGTCGGCGCCGGCGAGGGCTCCGGGGCGCTCGAGCAGGTCCGGGCCGCGCTCGACGAGGACCTCGACACGCCCGGAGCTGTTGCAGCGATCGACTCGGCTGCTGCTCGAGGAGTCGGCGTGTCGGAGGCGGCGGCGCTGCTCGGGGTCCACACCGACCGGCCGGTCGACTCGCCCTCGTCACCTGTGTGAACACTCCGTGAGCCAACCGACGGCTGTCGGTTGCCACGGCTAGTCTCCACCGATCAGGGAGTCGGCGGAGCCGACGACAACGGACGAGTGGACGAGGAGCGGACGGGTGGGACGGAGCGCCGGACAGATCCAGGGCATCGCCCGGGCCGTCCTGACGCCACCGTTCCGGTTCCTCTGGAAGGTGACCACCGAGGGGATGCAGCACATCCCCGCCACGGGCGGTGCCATCATCGCTCCCAACCACATCTCGGTCCTGGACTCGTTCTTCGTGCCGCTCGTCCTGCCGAGGCGGATCACCTACGTGGGCAAGGCGGAGTACCTCGACGACTGGCGAACCCGGTTCCTCTTCCCGGCCATGGGCATGATCCCGATCGACCGGAAGGGTGGCGACGCTGCGGCGGCGGCCCTCGACGCAGCCGCGGGTCTCCTCGAGTCCGGCGAGTTGTTCGGGATCTACCCCGAGGGCACCCGGTCACGGGACGGCGTCCTGCACAAGGGTCACACGGGCGTCGCGCGACTGGCGCTCCGGACGGGTGCGCCCATCGTGCCCGTGGGAATCATCGGCACCGACGCCGTGCAGCCACCGGACGCCCGCTTCCCGTTGCCGTTCCGTCGGGTGCACATCCGCTTCGGTCGGCCGGTGGATCCGGCCCGCTACCAGCACCTCGGTGACGACCGGATGGTCCTGCGTCAGATCACCGACGAGGTTGTCTACGAGATCCGGAGCCTCACGGGCCAGGAGTACGTCGACGCCTACGCGGCCCGCCCGGGAGCTGCTCCCGAGCCGATCGCCCCCGTGGTGCCGATGCGCCCCGACGAGCCGGAGCGGCCTGCGGTCGTCGTCGCCTCGGCCGCCGCCTCGACGACGGCCCCGGTCGTGGTGGATGGTGGCGACGGAGTCGAGCGGCGTTCCTCGGCCGCTGTGCTCACGGCCCGGCCGCTCGATCTCGACCTGCAGCTGGCCTGACTCGGCGGCGACGATCGCCGCCGCCGGCGCCGCCTCAGCCCGGACTCAGCGCCGGGTGATCCTGACCACGACCTCGGTCGCTCCCGGATCCGCGACGACCAGGACCCGTCCGGCATCAGGGGCCGAGGTCACCGACCCCGCGACCACCGACACCTCGTAACCGGCGGGGTAGACGCGACCCGGGACGACGATGCTCGTCGGCAGGGTCACCGTCGGGTCGGGGCGGAATCTCAGGAGGTAGTCGCCGGTCGCCGGATCGAAACGCTGCTGCAGGGGCGAGCCAGCGGTCGCCTGGGCAGAGGTCCGGACGATCTGCGACTCGACCACGTCCGGGTAGCGGCCGGACGCCCAGTGGAACCAGCTCAACAGGTGCTCATCGGCGAGCCGGGCGGCGATCGTCGCGTTCAGGGGGCTGGCGGACGCTCCGAACTCGGTCAGCACCGCCGGCGTGCCCCAGTGGCGCGCCAGGTTGACCGCACGGTTGAAGCCCTGGGCGAACACGCCCTCGCAGAGAGCGCTCGCTGCAGGCGGCGGTGAGGCGGGTTCGCCGCCATCGGTGTAGAGGCAGTACGTGTGGAACGACAGCCCGCCCTTGCCGTCGGCGGGACCGGGCCCCTGCATCGACGTGTCGGAGTACATGGGGAACAGCGCCTGGGGGGTCCACCAGACCGGCATCTCCGGCGCCCGCTGGCGCACCGCAGCGGTGATGATCCGATTGTTCGTGGCCGTCGCCTCGTCGAGCTCGGGGCAGTCGCTCAGGCCGCAGGCGATCAGGTCGCTGCCCGGATAGGGCTCGTTGATCAACTCGACGCCGATCACGTTCGGGGCGTCGGTGTGGGCGGCGGCGACGGCGGCGACCCCGATGGCATAGGCGTCGACCACGCCGAGCCCGGGTGCGGCCTCGGCGTTCGCCCACCAGTCGTCCCACTGCCGGGTGGATCGGGGTGCTGCGTACGCCGCCGCCCAGCCGATGTCGAGACCGGAGGGGGCGTCGGGCGAGAGCGCTGCGGCCTCGGGGAGCGTGGCCCACTCGGGCATCCCCCAGAAGACGTCCTGGTGGAAGTCCAGGATCACCCAGAGTCCGCGCTCGGCGAGCTCGTCGACGACCGTGCGCACCCGCTGGACGTACTCGTCGTCCACCACCCCGGGAGCCGGCATCACCGCGGCCGGCCACACCCCGAGCCGGATCCCGTTGAACCCGTCGGCCGCCAAGCGGTCGAACGTGACATCGCCGATCGCCTCGGGCGTCAGGGCACTGAGGAACGGAGCCGACTTGGCCACGGAGTTGAGACCGTGGATGAGGACCGTCCGGCCCGACGCGTCCACCAGTTGGTCGCCGACCACGGTGATCGGCCCGACCAGGTCGGGCTCCGGTGGCCGGACGATGGTCGGCCCCTCGGAGATGGGCACGGTCGGTTGGGTCGTGCAGGCCGCAGCGAGGGCTGCGACGGCGACGACCACGGCCCCGATCGCTCGACGGGCACCGTGGCCCCACCCCGTCGCTCGCCCGCTCGCCGAGCCGGGTGCTGCCTCGCGCCCGCCCGTCGTGTCTCGCATGTTCCCCCGCATGGTCGCAGAGGGTACCGCCCGCCCGGCAACGCCGCCTGCGGGCCCGGGGCGACCCATCGACCGGACGCTGCGCCATGGGCGCAACCGTTGCGGGCCGTCGATCGGACCCCCGGTAACCTCGCCCCCATGTCCGAGATCGCCATCACGCTGCCCGACGGTTCCGAGCGCTCGCTCCCCGAGGGCTCCACGGGCGGCGACCTGGCCGCCTCGATCGGCCGGCGCCTGGCCAAGGACGCCGTGGTGGTCGTGGTCGACGGTGAGCCCCGGGACCTCGCGGCCCCGCTCGCCGACGGCGAGTCGGTGCGGATCGTGACGATCAAGGATCCCGACGTGGCCGAGTACCTGCGGCACTCGACGGCGCACGTGCTCGCGCAGGCGGTCCTCAACCTCTGGCCGGGAGCGACCTTCGCCGGTGGACCCGCCATCGAGAACGGCTGCTACTACGACTTCGAACTACCGGGCGGCGCCACGTTCACCGACGAGGACCTGGAGCGGATCGACGCCGAGATGCGACGGATCATCGCCGCCGACCAACCGTTCGAGCGCTTCGAGCTCCCGCTCGACGAGGCGCGGGCGCTCATGGCCGACCACCCGTACAAGCGGGTGTTCATGGACCTGGCGGCGGCGGGGGAGTCGGCCGACGGCGAGGTGTCGGGTGGCGAGACCATCAGCTTCTACCGCAACACCCCCGAGTTCGTGGACATGTGCCTGGGCCCGCACGTGCCGTCGACGGGACGGCTGGCGAACTTCCGGTTGACCCGTCACGGTGGCGCGTACTTCCGCGGGAGCGAGCAGAACCCCATGCTCCAGCGGATCTACGCCGTGGCGTTCCCGACGGCCGGTGAGCTCGAGGCCTTCCTGCACCAGCAGGAGGAGGCCGCCGCTCGCGACCATCGCAAGCTCGGCGTCGAACTGGACCTGTTCAGCTTCCCGGAGGAGGTCGGTTCGGGGCTGGCCGTGTTCCACCCCAAGGGGGGGATCATCCGGCGGCTGATGGAGGACTACAGCCGCAAGCGACACGAGGAGGCGGGCTACGAGTTCGTGTACTCGCCCCACATCACCAAGGCCGACCTGTTCGAGACCTCCGGACACCTCCAGTGGTTCGCCGACGGCATGTTCCCGCCCATGGAGATCGACGCCCCGGAGTCGGCCGACGGTGAGGGGTCAGGGACCTCCTACTACCTCAAGCCGATGAACTGCCCGTTCCACATCCTGATCTACCGGTCACGGATGCGCTCCTACCGGGAGCTCCCCCTCCGGATGTTCGAGTTCGGGACCGTCTACCGCTACGAGAAGTCCGGCGTGGTCCACGGACTGACCCGGGTCCGCGGGATGACCCAGGACGACGCCCACATCTTCACCACGAAGGAGCAGATGGCCGACGAGCTCGGTTCGATCCTGGCCTTCGTGCTGGACCTGCTCCGTGACTACGGGCTCGACGACTTCTACCTGGAGCTGTCGACCCGCCCCCCGGAGAAGGCGGTCGGCTCCGAGGAGGAGTGGGAGGAGGCGACCTCGGCGCTTCGCGGGGCGGCCGAGTCCATGGGGCTGGACCTCGTCCTCGACGAGGGCGGTGGAGCGTTCTACGGGCCGAAGATCTCGGTCCAGGCCCGGGACGCGATCGGGCGCACCTGGCAGATGTCGACGATCCAGGTGGACTTCCAGCTTCCGCAGCGGTTCGACCTGAACTACGTGGGCCCCGACGGGGAACGTCACCGGCCGATCATGATCCACCGGGCGCTGTTCGGCTCGGTGGAGCGGTTCTTCGGGGTGCTGGTGGAGCACTACGCCGGTGCGTTCCCGGCCTGGCTCGCCCCCGAGCAGGTGCGGGTGCTGCCCGTGGCCGATGCCCACCTCGACTACGCGCTCCAGGTCGCGGCGCAGTTGCGGGGCGGCGGGGCCCGGGTCGACGTGGCTCCGGCCGACGAGACGCTCGGCAACCGGATCCGCAGGGCGAAGGGTGAGAAGTTGCCGTACGTGCTGGTCGTCGGCGACGACGACGTGGCGCACGGGACGGTGGGGGTGAATCCGCGGGGTGGCGACGTCGAGCGTGACGTGCCCGTCGCCTCGTTCGCCGAACGGCTCGCGGCCGACGTCGCTGGTCGACACTGAGGCGGTCGTGGCCCTGGATCACCTCTGGGCGACCTGGCGGTCCGACTACGTGCGGTCCGCCGGGGCGGGCCCGGGCGTGGACGACTCCGGTGTGGGCTCGCTGTTCGAGCGGATCCTGGGGTCGGGCGAGCCCGACGATCGAACCCTCATCGTGCGGCGCGGTCCGACCTGCTTCGTGCTCCTCAACCGGTTCCCCTACACCTCGGGTCACCTCATGGTGCTGCCCAATCGAGCGGTCGCCGACCTGTCGCTGCTGGATCCGGAGGAGCACACCGAGTTGTGGGCCACGGTCCGGACGGCCGTCGCAGCGCTGCGGATCGCCTTCGACTGCGATGCCGTCAACGTCGGACTGAACCTTGGTCGGGCCGCGGGCGGCTCGCAGTCCGACCACCTGCACGTCCACTGCGTGCCGCGGTGGGAGGGCGATGCGAACTTCATGACGGTTGCCGCCGGGACCCGCGTGCTCCCGGTGTCGCTCGAGGAGGCCTGGTCGAGGCTGTGCGATGCCTGGGCGGCTGCCGACGGCTGACCCCCGCCCCGTTCCCCAGGGGGAGTGACGTCGGGAGTGTCGTGGGGAGCGCGCACGGATCGATTGGGGAGGCTCGGTCGTCGGGCGGCTCGGTCGTCGGGCGCTCGGCCGGGTACGGTCGGGGCGTGGAGCACGCGCCTGAGGATCAGGTCCCCGAGGCCGATGTGAGCGATTCCGGCGGTCAGGTCCCCGAGGCCGATGTGAGCGATTCCGTCGATCAGGTCCCCCGGGCCGACGTGAGCGACGCCGACGTCGTCGACGAGTTGCCCGAGGATCTGGACGCGTCCGAGTTCGTCGGTCCGTACACCTTCCCGAACAACAACCGGCGTCGGATCCCGGCGGCCGTCTACCTGGCGATCGGCGTCGCCTGCATCGGCGCGTTTGCGATCTGGGACACGTCGTCGCCGCTGGTCAACTCGGGGATCCTCTGGGCGGGCGTCGGGCTCATCGTGTTCGGGGTCTACGGACTCATCGCCGGCTGGACGCTGCGGATCGACGAGACCGAGGCCCTCTCGATCGCCTCCGCCCAGGTGTCCTTCGCCGTGGGGCATGCCTCGGCCCAGCAGGTATGGCGTGGGTGGCTGTCCCGACCCACGTGGCGGATCCTCCTTTACTCGGCCGAGAACCCGCCCGCTCGGCGGGGCATCGTCCTGCTCGACGGGGTCTCGGGCCAGGTCGTCGAGTGGTTCGCCGAGGACAACCCCGAGGACTGGTCGGCCCTCGCATCCGACCGGACGAAGCTCACGGGCTGACCGGTCCGCCCGACTCGTTCGTCGGGTCCGTCCGGCCGGGGAACTGCGAGGTCCTCGGAACGGTGCGGGCGACGCGCTTGCTGGAGTGCTAACTTTTGCGAGCAAGCACGTGTCGCCGGACCAACTGCCGGTACCGTGACCTCGACGGGTCAGCCGGGCGGGTTCGTCCCGGCACCCCCAACCTCCGGAGTGACCCATGTTCGACGGCAACTTCCGCAGCCAGATCGACGCAGGACTCAAGCCCATCGGCGCCAGCATCAGGCGGCTGGGCATCACCGCCGACGTGATCACCGCCAGCGGTCTGGTGTTCGCCATCGCCGCGGCCGTGGCGATCGGCGCCGGGGCGCTCAACCTGGGTCTGCTGTTCCTCGTCCTGACCGGGATCCCGGATCTGATCGACGGGGCCGTCGCCAAGGCGTGGGGCCAGGCCTCCAACCGGGGCGCCTTCTTCGACTCCGTCTCGGACCGGGTGACCGACGCGCTCCTCTTCGGCGGCGTCACCTGGTACCTGGTGGTCAGCGACGGACGCGCCTGGGCGGTCCTCCTGCCGGTCGCCTGCTACGCGACGGCGTCCTGGGTGTCGTACATCCGGGCCAAGGCCGATGCGCTGGGCTACGACGCCCGCGGCGGTCTGGTCGAGCGTGCCGAGCGGTTCATCCTCCTGGCGCTCGGACTCCTCTTCCCGGTGCTCCTGCTCCCGGTCCTCGCGGTGATCGTGCTGCTCAACCTGGTGACCGCCGGCCAGCGCTTCGTGAAGGTCTGGCGTCAGGCGACGGACGAGACCCCGGCCCTGAGCGACCGTCGCCGTCGCCGCCCGCGCCCCAACCGGTCCGCCTCCCAGCGCTGGGCCGGTCGCCGGGCCGGAAGTTCGGGGACCAGGCCGTCCCGCGGCCGGACCTGAGCGACCACTCCGTCCGTCGGTGCAACTCTCGGTTCCGCTCCTGCGGTTCGCGTCGAGTGCGGTCCGGGTGCTCCCCGGCCCCGTCGTCGATGGTGCCGCCGGGCTGGTCGCCGCCGGTTCCGTCCGGCTCTCGTCGGAACAGCGGGCCATGGCCGAGCGCAACATGCGCCGGGTGCTCGGTCCTGATGCGGCCCCGGAACTGATCGACCGGGCGGTCCGTGAGGTCTTCGACTCCTACGGCCGCTACTGGGTCGACACCCTGCGCCTTCCCCACCTCGGCGATCGACAGATAGCCGACGGGTTCAGCCACGACGGCGTCGAGCACCTGGAGGCCGCCATGGAGCGCGGCGTCGGGCCGATTCTGGCCCTGCCGCACGTCGGCGGGTGGGAGTGGGCCGCCCGGTGGCTGGTGGCGGTCCGAGGCTGGGACGTCACGGCGGTCGCCGAGGAACTCGATCCTCCCGAGCTCTTCGAGTGGTTCCTCGGCCTCCGCGAGCAGATGGGACTGCACATCGTTCCGCTCGGCCCGGCGGCGGGGTCCGAGGTGTCGGCCGCTCTGGCCGCCGGCCGAATCACCTGCCTGCTCGCGGACCGCGACCTGGCGGGCACGGGGATTCCGGTCGACTTCTTCGGTGAGACCACCCGACTCCCGGGCGGTCCGGCCCTCATGGCACTCCGGTCGGGTGCGGCGCTGCTGCCCACGGCGGTGTACTTCGAGGGCGATCGTTGCCACGCCGTCGTCGACCCACCGCTCGACACCGAGCGGCGTGGCACCATCCGGTCGGACGTGTCGCGCGTGACCCAGGACCTGAAGCCTGCGGCCTCGGTGGCCTCGGCGAGGCCCGAGAGCATGGCGGCTGGCTGGCCCTCGACCAGGCCGGCGACGAGACGATGGACGTCGCTGGCAAGATGGGAGCGCAACGTGGCGTCGAGCGAGAGCGCCGCATGGGGCTCGAAGCGGAGGCCGGCG
>CAYMKW010000001.1:67231-91118 GCA_964391365.1 uncultured Microthrixaceae bacterium
GGTGCCACGCCGTCGTCGACCCGCCGCTCGACACGGAGCGGCGCGGCTCCATCCGGTCGGACGTGTCCCGGGTGACCCAGGACCTGGCCCACGCCATGGAGCGCCAGATCCGTCGGGCACCCGAGCAGTGGCACCTGCTCCAGCCCAACTGGCCGAGCGACTACCGGGCGCTGGGTCGGCCCGTGCCCGGCGAGGCCTGACGGCCTAGCCTGCGCCGCCGTGCGAGTCGGACTGGTCTGCCCCTACAGCCTGAGCATGCCCGGCGGCGTGCAGGGCCAGGTCCTGTCGCTCGCCAGGTCCCTGCGGCAGCGGGGGATCGAGGCCCGGGTGCTGGCGCCGTGCGACGGCCCGCCCCCGGAACGCTTCGTCATCCCGCTCGGCAAGTCCGTCCCGCTCGCCACCAACGGGTCGGTGGCGCCGCTGGCTCCCGATCCCTCGGCCCAGCTCCGCACGATCCGGGCCCTGTGGGACGAGGACTTCGATCTCGTGCACGTCCACGAGCCGTTCGCCCCGGGTCCCACGGTCAGCACCGTCCTGTTGAAGCCCGCCACTCTGCTCGGCACCTTCCACGCCGCCGGTCAGAGCCGCGCCTACCAGACCCTCCGGCCCCTCCTGGCCTGGGGTGCGTCGCGGCTCGACGACCGGGTGGCCGTCTCGACCGAGGCCCGCGAACTCGCCCAGGGGCACGTCGGCGGCGACTTCGACGTGTTGTTCAACGGCATCGAGTGCGATCGCTTCGCTGCGGCCGACCCGTGGCCGACCGATCGGCCCACGGTCCTCTTCCTGGGCCGTCACGAATCCCGCAAGGGGTTGCGTGTGCTCCTCGAGTCGCTCCCGCACCTGCCGGCCGACTGCAGGGTGTGGGTCGCCGGGTCGGGGCCCGAGACCGAGGAGCTCACCGCCGCCCACACCGACGAGCGGATCGAGTGGCTCGGCCGCATCGACGACGCCGAGCGCGACCGCCGCCTGGCCGGTGCGACCGTCTTCTGCGCCCCTTCGCTGCGGGGCGAGTCCTTCGGCGTCATCCTGTTGGAGGCGATGGCCGCAGGCACCCCGGTCGTGGCCTCGGACATCGAGGGCTACCTGAAGGTCGCGACCGCCCCGGCGCCGGACGGTTCGGTCCCCGACCCCCCGGCGGCACGACTGGTCGCCTCGGACGATCCGGTCGCCCTGGGTCGGGCACTGGCCGAGGTGCTCGACGATCCGTCCGAACTCGAGCGGCTCCGCATCGCCGGTCTGGACCGGGCGCGACGTTTCGACATGGAACTGCTCTGCGACCTCTACGTCGAGCGCTACCGGGCGCTGCTCGAGGCCCGTGTTCCCGTCGATGGCCGGGGCGCGCGGAGCGGGCGGTAGCATCCGCGGGTGGACACTCCCGAGGAACACTCGCGGCGGGCCGTCGCGGCCTCCGCCCGCCTCCTGACGGCGGCGCGGCTCGTGGGCTTGGTCCCAGCGGTCGTCGTTGCCGTGCTGGCCGGTGCGTTCCTCGCCTGGTGGATCGGCCTGCTGCTCCTCGTCGTGCTCGCCCTCGGATGGCTGGGCTTCATCGAACTGCGGCGTCGAGGAGTCGTCGACCGGGCGCTGGTGTCGGTCGGACCGACCCGGCCATCGGCCGGTGACCATCCGCGGTGGGAGAACGTCATCGACGGGCTGTCGTCGACGACCGGCGTGGGTGATCCCGAACTCCTCGTGGTCGAGTCGCCGTCGGCCAATGCCGCAGCGCTCGTCCACGGCGGCCGCGTCGTGCTGGTCGCCACGACCGGCCTCGCCGACGGCCTGGGTCAGGTCGAGCTGGAGGCGGTGGGTGCCAACCTGCTCGCTCGGGTCCGCAACGGGGCGGCGGAGCTGTCCACGGTGGCGGTGGGCCTTCCCGGACCCGGTCTGGCCGGATCGGCGTTCGTGACCCGGACGCTGGTCGAGGGGCTCGGTGAGCAGCACGCCGTCCGCTCGGACCTGGACGCAGCCGGCCTCACCAGGTACCCGCCGGGAGTCGCCCGGGCCCTCCGGTCGATCGACGAGCGGGGGACGGTGGTCGAGGGGGCGCTTCCGGCCTCGGCGCCCCTCTGGCTCGTGCCGGCCGTCGGTGCCGAGCAGGTGCCCGAGCCGGTCGCGGCCACGGTGATGCAGCCGACGGGCCTGCGCGTCGCCGTGGTCGAGGAGCTGTGAGCTCCGCTCAGCTCGGTTGACCGCTTCGTGAGCGAGCGGGCCGCGTCGTTAGACTGACCGACATGGACCAGCCCTCCGAAGCCGCCACCACCGACACGCCGCGAGCCACCGGCACCCAACTGGTCAAGCGGGGCCTGGCGGAGATGCTCAAGGGCGGCGTGATCATGGACGTCGTCAACGCCGAACAGGCGCGGATCGCCGAGGATGCGGGCGCGTGTGCGGTGATGGCGCTGGAGCGCGTGCCCGCCGACATCCGGGTCGACGGCGGTGTCGCCCGCATGAGCGACCCGGCGATGATCCAGGGCATCCAGGAGGCGGTCACCATTCCCGTGATGGCCAAGGCGCGCATCGGCCACTTCGTCGAGGCGCAGATCCTCGAGGCGCTCGGCGTCGACTACGTCGACGAGTCGGAGGTGCTGTCGCCGGCCGATGAGGCCCACCACATCGACAAGTGGGCGTTCACCGTTCCGTTCGTGTGCGGTGCCACGAACCTGGGCGAGGCGCTCCGTCGGATCTCCGAGGGCGCCTGCATGATCCGCTCCAAGGGCGAGGCCGGGACCGGCAACATCGTCGAGGCGGTCCGCCATCTCCGTTCCATCCTCGGTGACATCCGGGCGTTGACCCAGGCCGACCCGGCGGAGCAGTTCGAGTGGGCGAAGCGCCTCCAGGCCCCGCTGCCGCTGGTGCAGGAGATCGCCGCGACCGGTGAGTTGCCGGTCCCGCTGTTCTGTGCCGGCGGAATCGCCACCCCCGCTGACGCGGCGCTCGCCATGCAGTTGGGGGCGCAGGCCGTGTTCGTCGGCTCCGGCATCTTCAAGTCCACCGACCCCGCCCCCCGCGCCAAGGCGATCGTCGAGGCGACGACCCACTACCGGGACGCGCACATCCTGGCCAAGGTCAGCCGCGGTCTGGGTGCCCCCATGACCGGGATCGGGATGGACGACCTCGACCTCAAGCTCGCCGATCGAGGCTGGTGAGGATCGGGGTCCTGGCGCTCCAGGGCGCCTTCGCGGCCCACGCCCGGGTGCTCGAATCCCTCGGGGTCCACACGGTCGAGGTCCGCATGCCCTCGGACCTGGTCGACCTCGACGGGCTCGTCCTCCCGGGCGGGGAGTCGACCGCTGTGTCGATGGCGGCCGAGCGGGCCGGTCTGCTGGAGCCGCTCGCCGACCTGCTGGACCGTGACATCCCGGTGCTGGGGACGTGCGCCGGGGCCATCCTCCTCGCCCAGGAGTGTCGGGACGGGCGTTCCGACCAGCGTCAGTTCGGCCGGGTCGACGTGTCGGTCCGACGCAACGCCTTCGGTCGACAGGTCGACTCCTTCGAGTCGGACCTGGAGGTACCGGCTCTGGCGGCGGCGGGCCTGTCGGACGAGCCGTTCCACGCCGTGTTCATCCGTGCGCCGGCGATCGAGCGTGTGGGTGACGGTGTGGAGGTCCTGGCCGAGGTCGACGGACGTCCGTGTGCAGTGGCCTCGGGGAGGACGGTGCTCACCACCTTCCATCCGGAACTGACCGACGACGACCGCATCCACCGGTACCTGCTCGCCCGCTGAGATCCGTGCTCGCCGTGCCGGCGACGGCCAGCCGGTATCGTCAGGTGGTCGTCCCGACCGATCGACCGAACGACCAGGAGCCAGCTGCACCCATGTCCGGGCACTCCAAGTGGGCAACCATCAAGCACAAGAAGGGCGCGGCGGACGCCAAGCGCGGCAAGCTCTTCGCCAAGCTGATCCGGCAGGTGGAGGTGGCCGCCCGCAACGGCGGCGGCGACCCGGAGATGAATCCGACGCTGCGGACCATGTTCCAGAAGGCCCGGGACGCCTCGGTGCCGATGGACACCATCGAGCGGGCGATCAAGCGGGGGACCGGCGAACTCGACGGGGTCAACTACGAGTCGATCAACTACGAGGGCTACGCCCCGAACGGGGTGGCGGTCTACGTCGAGGCGCTGACCGACAACCGCAACCGGACCGGCGCCGAGATCCGATCGGTGTTCTCCAAGCAGGGCGGCTCGCTCGCCGAGCCCGGCGCGGTGTCCTGGCAGTTCGAGCGGACCGGCGTCGTCCTCGTCGACGGGTCGGTCGACGAGGACGAGCTGATGCTGGTGGCGCTCGATGCCGGAGCGAACGACATCACCCGGGCGGACGACCTCTGGCAGGTCACCTGTGATCCGTCATCGACCTCGTCGCTGCGGCAGGCGATCGAGGGTGCAGGGATGGACGTTCGAGGGTCAGACCTGACGATGCTCCCGTCGAGCACCGTCGAACTGGACTCGGTGGAGGCCGCCCGGTCGGTGCTCCGCCTGATCGACGCCCTCGACGACCACGACGACGTCCAGGACGTCTACGCCAACGCCGAGATCCCTGACGAGATCCTCGGCGAACTCGGCGACTGACGGACCGGGTCGGTCGGGGAGTGGGACGGGTGGACTCCGTCGGGACCGCAGTCGGCCAGGAGGCCCCGCCGTTCGACCTCCCCGGCGTCGATGGCCGCACGGGTGAGCCGGGCCACTGGTCCCTCGTCGAACAGCGCGGCCGACCGGTGGTGGTGCTCTTCTATCCGGGGGACAGCTCGCCGGTGTGTCGCCGCCAGCTCGGTGAGTACACCGCGGGCATCGCCGGGTTCGCCGACCTCGACGCCTGCGTGCTCGCCGTGTCGCACCAGTCGCCTGATTCGCACCGCCGGTTCGCCGAGCGTTCGGGCGGTTTCGGCTTCCCGCTGCTGAGCGACACCGACCGGGCCGTCGCCAGGGCCTGGGGAGTGCTGGGGCTGCTCGACCTGTACCGGCGCTGCACGTTCGTGCTCGACGCCGCCGGGACCGTTCGCTACGCCCACCGGGCGATCGGGCCGGGTCTGGGCTACCGACCCGTTGCCGAGGTGCTCGACGTGGTGAGGGCGACCGAGGGGAACTAGCCCGGGGTCGGGGTCCGCCGGGGCGGGACTCGCGGCCGCTACGATCGAACTTGTGTTCGTCCACGGCATCGATCCGGGCCTGTCCCGCTGCGGCTACTGCGTGATCGACGCCTCGGCGCGTTCGCCGAGGGTCGTGGCCATGGGGGTGTTCCGCACGCCTCCCGAGCGCCCCGTCCCGGAGCGGTTGGCGGAGCTGCTCGTCGACTTCCGGTCGGTGCTCGACGAGTTCCCGGCCGATGCCGTCGCCATCGAGCGGGTGCTGTTCCAGACCAACGTGCGCACTGCCATGTCGGTCGGTCAGGCCTCGGGCGTGCTCGTCGCCGAGGCCGCCGGTCGAGGAGTGCCGGTCGTCGAGTACTCGCCCAACGAGGTGAAGTCGGCCGTCGCCGGGCACGGCGCCGCGGACAAGGCCCAGGTCCAGGAGATGGTCCGTCGGCTCCTGGGGCTGTCTGCGCCACCGAGGCCACCCGACGCGGCGGACGCCGCCGCCATCGCCCTCACCCACGTGGCCGTGGGATCGCTCGGCCGGTGCGTGGAGCGGGCCCGGTGATCGGGTCCCTGCGAGGTCGGCTGCTGGAGGTCGGCGAGGAGCTCCTCGTCGAGGTCGCCGGGGTCGGGTATCGGGTCCAGGTCGGACCGAGCACGGTGGCCGACCTCCGATCGGCGGATCCGGCCGACGTGGTCGGCGACGGCACCGGCCACTCGGTGTTCCTCCACGTCCACCACGTCGTGCGCGAGGACTCCCAGACCCTCTACGGCTTCACGACCGGAGCCGAACGGCGGATGTTCGCTGCGCTCCTGTCGGCCCACGGCGTGGGGCCCTCACTGGCACTGGCCATCCTCTCGGTGCACCGGCCGGACGCCCTGCGGGCGGTCGTCGCCGCCGGGGACGTCGAGTCGCTCTGCCTGGTGCCTGGGGTCGGCCGCAAGACCGCCGCCCGGCTGCTGGTCGAGCTGGGCTCCCGGCTGGGCGACGAGACGAGCGGTGAGCCCGGTGCAGCTCCGGACCAGGCATCGACCGGAGGCTCCCGATCCGACCTGCGCGAGGCGCTGGCCGGGCTGGGCTACGGGACCGACGAGATCCGCTCGGTGCTCGCGGACCTGCCACCCGAGGGCGATCTGCCGGAGCTCCTGCGGCTCGCCCTGCAGCGACTGGCCGCGGCGTGACACGGGGTCCAGCGGTGTGGCGCCTGAGCGGCCGTCCTCGGGCTGAACGGCGGTGTCCACATGGCACGTGACGAGCTCATCGACCCGTCGGCCCGTGACGACGAACCGGGCCTGGTCGCCGGCCCCGCTCCTGCAGACGGTGCGAGCGATGTCGGGGTCGACGTTGGCGCCGACCCGGTCGCCAGCCTCCGCCCGCGTTCGCTGGAGGAGTTCGTGGGTCAGAGCGAGACCAAGGAGCGACTCCGGGTCATCCTCCAGGCCGCTTCCCTGAGGGGCCAGGCCGCCGACCACCTGCTCTTCGCCGGGCCTCCCGGCCTCGGCAAGACGTCCCTCGCCGGCATCGTGGCCGCCGAGATGGGCGTCGAGCTCCACATCACCTCGGGGCCGGCGCTCGAACGGCCCGGCGACGTCGCGGCGATCCTCACGAAGCTCGGCGAGGGCGACGTGTTGTTCATCGACGAGATCCACCGCCTGTCCCGCTCGGTCGAGGAGGTCCTCTACCCGGCACTCGAGGACTTCGAGCTGGACATCGTCCTGGGGAAGGGGCCGGCCGCCCGGTCGATCCGCCTCGACCTGCCCCGGTTCTGTCTGGTCGGCGCCACGACGCGGACCGGCCTGATCACGGGACCGTTGCGCGACCGCTTCGGTCTGGTGGCACGCCTCGACTACTACGAGCCGGAGGACCTCCGGTCGATCGTGGTCCGGGCGGCGAGCATCCTCGGCGCCGAGATCAATGGGGTCGGCGCCGAGGAGATCGCCCGCCGTTCGCGGGGGACGCCCCGGATCGCCAACCGGCTCCTCCGACGGGTCCGTGACGTGGCCGAGGTCCACGGCGACGGAACGATCGACGAGCACGTGGCCCGGGAGGGTCTGGCGCTCTTCGGTATCGACGAACTGGGGCTCGACAAGGTCGACCGCTCCATCCTGTCGGCCCTGTGCGAGCGCTTCGGAGGCGGTCCCGTGGGGTTGTCGACCCTTGCGATCGCCGTGTCGGAACCGACCGAGACCGTCGAGGACGTCTACGAGCCGTACCTGATCCAACAGGGCCTGCTCCTGCGGACGCCGCGGGGTCGTGTGGCCACCACGGCGGCATGGCGCCACCTGGGGCTCGTCCCGCCACCGTCAGCGCTCCCCGGGGCCGACCCGTCGATGTTCGAGTAGCTCCGGCGCTGCCGACCTGCGGCCGCCCCCAACTACGCCCGCGGGCGCTCGCTGCGCGATCCTGTGCACGTACGGGGCGACATGCCGTCCGCCCCCGGAACCGGAGGCGCCGCCGTGGATCGAACCATCTTCGATGAGGAACACGAGATGTTCCGCAAGGCCTACCGCACGTTCCTGGAGCGGGAGATGGTGCCCCACCGCGACGAGTGGACGGCCGCCGAGATCGTCCCCCGATCCGTCTTCGCCACCGCCGGTGAGTCCGGGTTCCTGGCCATGCCGGTCCCCGAGCAGTTCGGCGGTGCCGGGATGGAGGACTTCCGCTACAGCCTCGTCGTCGTCGAGGAGCTCTGCGCCGCCGACCTGCTCCCGCACGGACTGGGCATGACCCTCCACACCGACGTCTGTCTGCCGTACTTCCTCGAGTACACCAACAGCGAGCAGCAGGAGCGGTGGTTGCCGGGGATCGCGTCCGGCGACCTGATCACCGCAGTGGCCATGACCGAGCCCGGGATCGGTTCGGATCTGGCCTCCATGACGACCACGGCCGTCCGGGACGGCGACACCTACGTCATCAACGGTTCCAAGACCTTCATCACCAACGGCATCAACGCCGACCTCGTGCTCGTGGCGGCGAAGACCGACCCCACCCAGAAGCACAAGGGCATCTCGATCATCGTCGTCGAGCGTGGGATGGAGGGTTTCGAGCGGGGCCGGAACCTCGAGAAGGTCGGGATGCACGCTCAGGACACCGCCGAGCTCTTCTTCACCGACGTCCGGGTGCCGGTGGCGAACCGCGTCGGCGAGGAGGGCGAGGGCTTCCTGCTGCTCGTGAAGAACCTGCCCCAGGAGCGGCTGTCCATCGCCATGACCGGGGTGGCGCACGCCCGGGCCATGCTCGACTGGACCCTGGAGTACGTCACGGAGCGGAAGGCCTTCGGCCAGCCCATCGGGAGCTTCCAGAACAGCCGGTTCGTCATGGCCGAGATGGAGACCGAGGTGACGATCGGCGAGGCGTTCATCGACCAGTGCGTCGAATCGCTCAACGCCGGGACGCTGACCGCCGAGACAGCGGCCATGGCCAAGTGGTGGGGGACCGAGCTGCAGAAGCGGGTCGCCGATCGCTGCGTGCAACTCCACGGGGGGTACGGCTACATGGTCGAGTACCCGATCGCCCGGGCGTACACCGATGCCCGGGTGACCTCGATCTACGGCGGCACCACCGAGATCATGAAGGAGATCATCGGTCGCTCCATGGGCCTCTGAGGCAGCCGGTGGACACCTCGGAGCTCGACTACGAGCTCCCCGAGGAGGCGATCGCCCAGCGGCCCGTCTCGCCCCGTGACCGGGCCCGACTGCTGGTTGCGGATGCCGTCGGCCCGGGGCGCCACCGCACCGTGGCCGACCTGCCGTCCCTCGTCGACGATGGCACCGTCGTGGTGGTCAACGACACGCGGGTCATCCCCGCCCGGGTGGCCGTCCGCCGACCCGGTGCGGCCGACGGCGAGGTGCTGTTGCTGGAACCCGTGGGGGATGGCTGGTGGCAGGCGCTCTGCCGGCCCTCCCGGCGGCTCCGAGCGGGTTCGACGGTGGAGGCCGTGGCCGGCGTGCTGTCCTTCGAGCTGGGGGCGACGCTCGACGACGGTCGGAGGTTGGTGCGGCCGGTCACCCCGGGCGATGTGTCACTGGACGAGGCCCTGCAGGCGAGCGGGACGGTGCCGCTGCCTCCCTACGTGCACGAGCGGCTGGCCGACCAGGAGCGCTACCAGACCGTCTTCGCCCGGCACCCCGGCTCGGTGGCCGCTCCGACGGCGGGACTCCACCTCACCCGGGCGGTGCTCGACCGGCTCGAGCTCGCCGGTTGCCGTGTCGTGACGGTGGAACTGGTCGTCGGGCTCGACACGTTCCGCCCCATCGCCACCGAGCGGGTGGAGGACCACGTGATCCACACCGAGCGCTACCGGGTGCCGTCCGCGACGTGGGAGGCGGTCGCGGCGGCAGGGTCCGAGGGGCGACCCGTGCTCGCAGTGGGCACCACCTCGGTCCGTGCGCTCGAGTCGGCGGCGGCGACCGGTGAGCTGCAGGGACGCACCGACCTGTTCATCACCCCCGGGTTCCCCTTCCGGGTCGTGGACTCGCTCCTGACGAACTTCCACCTCCCGCGCTCGTCGCTCCTCTCGCTCGTCGAGGCGTTCGTCGGACGGCGCTGGCGGGACCTGTACGCCGAGGCCCTGGCGTCCGGGTACCGGTTCCTGAGCTTCGGGGACGCCTCGCTGCTCACCCGGGCCGGCGCCGCCCCGTCGGCCGAGGGGAGCGGGCGGTGATCGCCGAGTTCACGCTCCGGGCCCGGGACGGTGCTGCCAGGACCGGTTCGGTCCGACTCGCACGCGGCGAGGTCACCACGCCCGCCTTCATGCCGGTCGCAACTCGCGGCACCGTCCGGGCGCTGCCGACGCACGTCCTGGCCGGTCTCCGCACGGGGGACGGGGCGGGTTTCGGCGTGCTGTTGTCGAACACGTACCACCTGATGCTCCGCCCCGGGGCTGCCGTGGTCGCCGAGCTGGGAGGGCTGCACGCGTTCACCGGCTGGGACGGGCCGATGCTCACGGACTCGGGCGGCTACCAGGTGTTCTCGCTCGAGCCCCGGGTGACCGACGAGGGCGCCGAGTTCGCCTCGACCTACGACGGGTCCCGCCACCTGCTCACCCCCGAGCTGGCCGTCGAGGTCCAGGAGCTGCTCGGCGCGGACGTCCAGATGGTCCTGGACGTCTGCCCTCCGCTGCCGTCGGATCGAGCGACGCTGGAGCGCGCCGTCGACACCACCGAGTCCTGGGCTCGCCGGGCGCTCCGTGCCCGTCGTCGCACCGCTGACCAGTCGTTGTTCGGCATCGTCCAGGGCGGGGTCGACGTCGACCTCCGGGCCCGGGCGGCCGAGCGGACGGTGGCGCTCGAGTTCGACGGTTACGCGCTCGGCGGCCTGTCGGTCGGGGAGTCGCGGGCCGAGATGCTTCCGGCGATCGAGGCGGCGGTGGCCGAGCTTCCCGAGGACCGGCCCCGCTACCTGATGGGTGTCGGAGACCCCGTGTCCATCGTGGAGGCCGTGGCCCGGGGCATCGACATGTTCGACTGCGTCCTGCCGACCCGACTGGCCCGCCACGGCACGCTGCTCACCGACCTGGGCCGGCTCAACATCTCCCGGGCCGAGTTCGCCCGGGACACCGCTCCGATCCAAGCCGGCTGCGGCTGCCCGTCGTGCGCCCACTACGAGCGCGGGCTCCTCCGGCACCTCGCGGTCGTTGACGAGCCGGCCGCAGCCACGATCTGCACCATCCACAACCTGTGGTGGATGCTCCGACTGACCGAGCGGATCCGCGCGGCGATCCGCTCCGGGACACTCGCAGCCCTCCGGGACGAGGTCGCGTCGGTGTGGGATCCGCCGACCCCGGGCTGAGGGTGCAGCCGGGCCGTCGGGGCGGTGGTTCCCACTCGGGCCTCCGGGGGCCTACCATCCCCCCTTCGTGAACCCGTACGCATCGATCCTCGCCCAGGAGTCCCAGGGCAGCCCCCTCGGGCTGCTGATCATCCTCGTTCCCTTCGGCCTCCTCATCTACATGATGATCGTGCCGCAGCGGAAGCAGCGGGCCCGCCAGCAGCAGCTGATCGCGTCGATCGACACCGGCGACGAGGTGGTGACGGCCGGTGGCATCGTGGGAGTGGTCACGGTCGTCGAGGAGGACCTGGTCCACCTCGAGGTCGACAACGACGTGGTGATCCGGGTCGCCAAGGGCTCGGTGAGTCGCAACCTGAGCGAGCCGGAGGTCGAGCGTCAGGGGGGCGGGCTCCTCTCGGGGTTGTTCGGCGGTGGCCGGTCGGCGGCGCCCTCGGACTCGGCCAACGACGACGCTCCCGCCGTCTCGCGACGCGTGACCCCCAAGCAGGGCGGCAACGGCAACGGCGGCGGCAGGTGAGCACCGGGCGCATGGAGTACCGGCGATGAGGAAGCACCCCGGTCGCCTGATGGTGGCCACGATGGTCGTGGTGTACGGCGCCCTGATCGCCACGGTGGTCGCCGGTCGGACCCCGACCCTCGGACTCGATCTCCAGGGCGGGATCTCGGTGAACCTCCAGCCGGTCCGCAACGGCGAGGTCGTCGACGACGTCTCGCCGGAGCAGCTCGACCAGACCATCTCGATCATCCGCAGGCGCGTCGATGCGCTCGGCGTCGCCGAGCCCGAGGTGTCCCGGCAGGGCAACACGATCCTGGTCCAGCTCCCCGGTGCCAAGGACCAGCAACAGGTGCTCGAGACGGTCGGCAAGACCGCCGAGCTCCGGTTCCGGCCCGTCCTGGGGGACCTGGGTGCGACCCTGACGGGCCAGGCCCGGACCGACGCCGAGGCCAGGGTCGCCGAACTCTCGACCGAGCTCGGTCTCCCGGCAGGGGTCACGGCCCAGCAGGTGCTCGAGGACGAACAGGCCCGCTCGCCCCAGCCGCCGCCGACCCCCGGGGCGGACCCGGCCGCCACCACGACGGTGCCGCCGACCATCGCCCCGACGCCTGCCCAACCGAGCGGCCCGGCCACGACGATCGACCCCACGGCCGAGCCGAACACCGGAGGGGGCCGATCGGCTCGCTTCCGGCAGCAGGGCGAGACGACGACGGTCCCGCCCACGACCGTGCCGGCGGCCCCGACCACCACGACCCCGCCGCTCAACCAGTACGGGATCAGCATCTCGGACGAGCGGTTCATCGAGCTCTACCGGTTGCAGTCGCAGTTGACGGCCCAGACGACGCCGGCCGGCGGCGACCAGAAGGATGCCGAGGTCCAGCTCGCCGACCGGGATGGCTTCGTGTACCAGCTCGGACCGACGCAGCTGACGGGCACCGCGGTCGAGACGGCCACGGCGGGGATCGGACAGGACGGCCTGTGGACGGTCAACCCGGTCTTCAAGGCCGGGCCCGAAGGGATCGACCTGTTCAACGCCATCGCCGCCAAGTGCAACGCCGGCGACCCGATCTGCCCCAGCTCGCAGAGCGGGCCGGGACGGCTGGCGATCGTCCTGGACTCCGATGTTCTCTCGGCCCCGGCGATCAACGAGGCGAACTTCAGCCGGGACCAGATCCAGATCTCGGGTGACTTCACCGAGGAGCAGGCCAAGAACCTGGCGGTGGCGCTGCGGTTCGGTTCGTTGCCGATCGAGCTCGCCCCGCAGCAGGCCGAGCTGGTCTCGGCCACCCTCGGCGAGGACGCACTGCGTGCCGGCATCATCGCCGGCCTGCTCGGCCTGGGGCTCGTGTTCGTGTACCTGTTCGCGTACTACCGCCTGCTGGCGCTCATCACCCTCGGCAGCCTGACCATCTCGGCGTCATTGCTCTGGGTGGTCATGGCGAACCTGAACGCAACGGTGACCCTGGCGGGCGTGGTCGGCATCATCGTCTCGATCGGGATCTCGCTGGACTCGAGCATCGTCTTCTTCGAGGGCTGGAAGGAGGACGTGCTGGGTGGGGCGACGGTCCGCACCACGGTGGAGCGCTCCTTCTCGAGCGCCTACGCCACCATCGTCAAGGCCGACGTTGCCTCGCTGATCGGCGCCGGTGTCCTCTACTGGCTGTCGATCGGACCCGTGCGCGGCTTCGCCTTCTACCTCGGGGTCATGACCCTCTTCGACCTGGTGGCGGCGTACGTCTTCATGCGGCCCGCCTCGATCCTGGTGGCGCGGTCCTCCTGGGCCCGGCACCCCCGTCGGCTGGGCATCCCGGTGGACGATCCGGATGGCGGCGCCGGCCCTGACCCGTCGGCCGCCGCGACCGCTGCGGGGGTGGCATCGTGAGCGTCTGGTCCGACCTCTACCGCGAGCGCACCGACTTCGACTTCCCCCGGTTGTGGCCCCGGACGACGGCGCTGTCGCTGGTGCTCGTGCTGGTCTCGTTGGTGTCCATCGTCGGGATCCCGCTCTACTGCTCCACGACCGACAGCTGCGACCGGCCGGCGTTCAACCTGAGCATCGACTTCGAGGGCGGGTCGGTCTGGGAGGTCCCCAGCTCGACGTTCGACGAGTCCGCGGCCGAGGCCGTGCTCGCTCCCTACGGCCCGGACGCAGGGGAGAAGTTCCAGAGGGTCACGACCGGCGACGGCGTCGACGTGCTGCGCATCTCCGGGCGGGTCGCCGATGTCGAATCGGCCGCCGAGATCTCGACGAAGCTGGGCGAGGCGGCCGGCCTACAGCCGGGCGAGGTGACCGTGTCGACGGTCGGGCCGTCGTGGGGTGAGGACATCACCCGACAGGCCCGCCTGTCGCTGATCGTGTTCCTCGTGCTGGTCGCCGGATACATCGCGTGGCGGCTGGAGGCCCGCATGGCGGTCGCCGCACTCGTGGCGGTGCTCCACGACGTGCTGCTCACCGCCGGTGTGTACTCCGTGTTCCAGCTGCAGCTCACCCCGGCGACCGTGATCGCGTTCCTGACCATCCTGGGTTTCTCCCTGTACGACACGATCGTCGTGTACGACAGGGTGCAGGAGAACGCTGTCCGCTTCGGCAGGAGCGGCCGCTACACCTACGCCGCGATCATGCGTCGCTCGCTGAACCAGGTGTTCATGCGGTCGCTCAACACGACACTCGTCACGGTGATCCCGATCGTGACCATGCTGATCGTCGGCTCGTTCGTGTTCGGTCAGCAGACGCTCGGTGACTTCTCCCTGGCGCTCCTGATCGGACTGATGTCCGGCACCTACTCCTCGATCTTCGTGGCGGCACCGCTGACGGTGTGGCTCAAGGAGCGTGAACCGCGCTGGCGTGACCTGCGGGCCCGGATCGCGGCCCGGGGTGACGACCCCTCGGACACCGCCTGGTACGGGGTCGCCGGGACCGGGTCGTCCGGCGATCGCCCGACCCGGACGGTGAGCACGGCCGCGGGCGCCAGGTCTGCAACGGCCGTGGCGGAACGGACGGCGGCTCCGGAGAACGGCGGGGACGACGCTCCCGACCCGGCTCCGCCGACGGGCCGGGGGGACACGGTGATCCCGCCCCGGCCCCGCAAGCAACGTCGGCGCTGACCCGTCCCGTCCCCTTCCGGCGGTCGGAGCGGCGCGGTTCCGGCGGTCGAACCCGAGTGACCCGGCGCCTGACCGATGCGCCGATCAGTTGGTCAGCGTGGCGAAGTCGGCGGCCACGCCGGGAGGCGCCGGGAAGGTGCTGGCGAAGTCCCAGGTGCCGAAGACCCAGGCGTCGACCGAACCCTGGGTGACCGTCCGGTCGGCCGCACCTGTGAGCGACTCCTGCCAGCCGCCTGCGCCGCCTGTCCAGAAGCTCCAGTACGAGAACCCGTCGGGGCCGCTGTCACCACATGCAGGTGCGGCGGGCACGCCGTCGATCCCGCAGACGAACGCATCGCCGAAGCCCAGCCGGGGTGCACCGGCGCCCACACGCTGGGCCCGTGCCGCCAGCGCGTCGAGACCGTTGGACCCCTCCGGGACCACGACGCAGACGATCGACGGCGAGGTGGGGGCGCCGCCCAGGACGACCACGGCGACCTGGACCTGACCCGTCGCGGCGGCGGGGCAGGTGCTGAGGTCGACGGGCTGGGGCGGTGGCGGCATCGGGGCGCAGGCGGCCGCCAGCCCCAGGAGCGCTGCGAGTGCCGCAGTGGCGGCCAGACGGCGGGAGCGGCGGCGACCGGGCCGCGTTCCCGTGTCGATCTGCATGCTCGTCGTGGTTCCGGCTCCGGCGCCCATGTCGCATCCTCCTCGTTCGCCCCCGGGGTGGGGGACGGCGGTCACGGTAGGAGCGCCCGACCGGCCATCTCCAGCACCGGACGCCGTCCGCTTTGGGTGCAATCTCACGCCGTCGGCCGGCCTGCGGCAGGGAGCTCCCGCCCGGTCGGTAGCGTGGTGGTGTGGCGAGTCCGCGGAACCACGGAACGATCGGTGCGAGATGCCGACGGTGACCCGCGTCCTGCCGTGGCGCAGGCACATCCAGCCGCCGGCCATGGAGGTGCAGGAGATCCTCGAGCACTTCCGGCGCGTCCACCCCAAGCATCCGACCGACGCGATCACCGAGGCCTACCGCGTCGCGGCCGGCTGCCACCAGGGTCAGCTCCGCCGCTCGGGTGAGCCGTACATCACCCACCCGCTCGCCGTCGCCGGGATCGTCGCTCGGTACGGGATGGACGACGTCACGATCGCCGCCGCGCTCCTCCACGACGCGGTCGAGGACACCGTCGTCACCCTCGACGAGATCGAGGAGGACTTCGGGGTCGAGGTCCGCGACATCGTGGACGGCGTCACCAAGCTGGAACGCTTCAACTTCGACACGAAGGAGGAGCAGCAGGCGGCGACCATGCGCAAGATGCTCGTCGCCATGGCCCAGGACCTGAGGGTCCTGGTGATCAAGCTCGCGGACCGCCTCCACAACATGCGGACCATCGCGGCGATGCCGGCCTGGAAGCAGGAGCGGACCGCCCAGGAGACCCTCGACATCTACGCGCCGCTCGCCCACCGCCTCGGGATGCAGGAGGTGAAGACGCAGCTCGAGGACCTGTCGTTCGCCGCCCTGTACCCGAAGCGGTTCGCCGAGATCGACCACATGGTCGCCCAACGGGCCTCCGGTCGTGACCAGCACCTCGCCGACGTGGTGGCCCAGCTGCGGGAGCGCATGGACGAGCTGCACATCGCCGCCGAGGTGGTCGGCCGCGAGAAGCACCTGTGGTCCATCTACGAGAAGATGGTCGTCCGCAACAAGGACTTCGACGAGATCCTCGACCTGGTGGGCGTCCGGGTCGTCGTCGAGTCGTCCAAGGACTGCTACGCCGCACTGGGCTCGATCCACTCGCTGTGGAAGCCGGTCGTCGGGCGGTTCAAGGACTACGTGGCCATGCCGAAGTTCAACCTCTACCAGTCGCTGCACACGACGGTGATCGGGCCCGGCGGTCGTCCCGTCGAGGTTCAGGTCCGCACCCAGGAGATGCACCGCCGGGCGGAGTGGGGTGTGGCGGCACACTTCGCCTACAAGGAGGACGGCAGCACCGAGGACCTCGCCTGGATCAGCCGGCTCGTCGACTGGCAGCAGGAGATGACCGATCCGGGCGAGTTCATGGCGAACCTGAAGATCGACCTGGACCAGGACGAGGTCTTCGTGTTCACCCCCAAGGGTGACGTCGTGACGCTCCCGGTCGGTGCGACGCCGGTGGACTTCGCCTATGCCATCCACACCGAGGTCGGCCACCGGTGCATCGGCGCCCGGGTCGCCGGTCGGCTCGTCCCGCTCGACAGCGAACTCGACTCCGGTGACACGGTCGAGATCTTCACGTCCAAGGTCGAGGGCGCCGGTCCGAGCCGGGACTGGCTCTCCTTCGTGGCCACCCGCTCGGCGTCGAACCGGATCCGCCAGTGGTTCTCCCGTGAACGTCGGGAGGACGCGCTCGAGTCGGGCCGAGAGCTGCTGGTGAAGGCGCTGCGGCGCGAGGCGCTCCCGGTCCAGCGAGTCGTCACCGGACCGGTCGTCGCCGAGGTCGCCGAGCAGCTGAAGTACCAGAACGCCGAGGCCCTCTTCACCGCCATCGGGGAACACCACCTCTCGGCCGAGTCGGTCGCGGCGCGCATCGCCAAGGAGGTCCGTACCGCCGAGGGCGAACGCGAGGAGGTCGTCTCGACGCCGGTCCGTGGTCGCCCCCGTGGCCGGAACCGCCCCGCCGGGGTCCACGTGGAGGGCTTCGACGACCTGCTCGTCAGGATGGCCCGCTGCTGCACCCCCGTCCCGGGCGACGAGATCGTCGGGTTCGTGACCCGTGGGCGGGGCGTGTCGGTCCACCGGACCGACTGCGCCAACGCCACCTCCCTGGTCGCAGGTCAGTCCGAGCGAATCATCGACGTCGACTGGGACCAGGACTCCTCCGGCGACTTCGTCGCGCTGATCGAGGTGAAGGGTCTGGACCGGCCCCGGTTGCTGCAGGACGTGATCTCGACCCTGTCCGACGGTCACGTCAGCATCATCACCTCGCACAGCCATGCGGGTACCGACCGGATCGCCACGATGCGCTTCGAGTTCGAGCTCGGCGACCGATCGCACCTCGAGGTTCTGTTGAACCGGATCCGGGCCATCGACAGCGTCTACGACGCCGACCGCGTGGTACCCGGCGCCAACTGAGCGACGGGCCGGTCACGCCCGGCGAGGAGCGGTCGGCCCCGGGATCCGGCAGACTCTCCCCATGCCCAGTTCCAAGTCGCCCGACCGAGACCCCGGTGACCGGCCCGAGTTGCACCTGGTGGCGCCGATCGACGATCCCGGTGTCGCGGAGGACTCCGATGGCGACTCCGCCGCCGGCGTCCCGCGTCGCGTCGACCCACCCCGTGACGGCGTCGCCCCGAGCCGGTCGGCGGTCCAAGACGCCCGGTCGCTGCTGGCCGCGGCGGACCCGGTCACGTACTACCGCTCGCTCTCCAACCTGGTCCGAACCGGCCACCACGCCGTGCTGCAACCGCTCCCGTACACGCCGGCCCTCGAGTTCCACGACCCGTCCTGCGTGGTCGTCGAGCCCAGACCGGGCAACGTCGAGACCGTGGAGCTGTACGCGAACGCGGCCTACCCCGCGTTCGACGAGTTGTTCCGGCCGGTGTTCCGTCGGCCCGAGGTGGCCGCCGAGCTGACGGGGCTCTACCACCTCGTCTTCGGCGAGGGTGCCAACGTCGCCGTCGTGACGAATCACGGGCAGATCATCGACATCGCGCTCGTGATGGGTGCGCTCATCCTGGGGATGTGCGAGCCCGGCCGGGAGTTCGGGGTGCTCGGCGAGACGTTGCCGGTCGCCGATCTGGCGGACCGGATCGACGTCATGGTGTCCCGGATGGTGACCACCCGGCAGGCCTTCAACGTTCCGGCCATGCAGGTGCTCCAGTGCGGGGCCCGGACGTTCCTCTCCATGCCCCAGACCCACTCCCGCCGTCGGGCCAAGCTGGATCCGGCCCTGGTGAAGGCGAACAACCTGCTCGTCCGCCACGAGCTCGACGCCCGTCTGTCGCAGGGAGGACAGATCCTGGCCATGGCCGCGAGCGGCAGCCAGGACCTGTCGCTCGCAGCCAGCATGGTCCAGAAGGTCCGCTCGCAGTGGCGCTCCCGCCGGGGGATCGACCCCGGCGAGACGAGCACCCTGCATCTCCAGCCGCTCTACAACGGGACGATGCAGCTGATGCTCGGCTGCCGCTACGTCCTGCCGGTCGCCGTATCGCTCGACCCGTCGGCTCCGGCGGTCGAGGTCGGCACCATCACCCGGGTGCGCGACTCCGACGACTGCCACCGGATCATGGAGTGGATCGCGGACGCCCACCAGCAGGCGACCCGGACCCCGACGATCTACCACCGCCAGGAGGATCCCTTCCTGCGTCAGGTCCGGTCCATGGCCAAGAGCTGAGCGGGTCCGCCGGCTCGTCGCCGGGTGCGGGGAGGGCCGGCCCGGCTCCGGTACCGTGGGCGCCCGTGACCGCCCCGGACCAACCGTTCCGCACGCTCGCCGGCATGCGGGACCTCCTCCCGCCCGAGAGCGGTCGCCGCCGGGATCTCGTCGCCACGTTCGCGGAAGTCGTCGAGCTCGCCGGCTACCGGGAGGTCCAGCCGCCCCTCCTCGAGGAACTCGGCGTCTTCCTGCGTGTCGGCGAGGCGACCGACGTGGTGACCAAGGAGATGTACGACTTCGAGGACAAGGACGGCCGGCGGGTGGCCCTCCGCCCCGAGCTGACCGCCGGCGTCGCCCGGGCGTTCGTCCAGCACCATCCGCAGGTCCCGTGGAAGGTCTGGTACGCCGGGACGAACTTCCGCCACGAGCGACCGCAGAAGGGGCGGTACCGATCGTTCGACCAGGTAGGCGTCGAGGTTCTGGGCGTGGACGATCCGGACCTCGACGTCGAGGTCGTGGCACTGGCCTGGGAGAGCCTGCGTCGGCTCGGTCTGGAGCGGATCCGCCTGCTGGTGAACTCGATCGGTGATCACGACGACCGGGCCCGCTACGTCGAGGCCGTGCGGGCGTTCCTCGACTCCCGCCGGGGCGACCTCAGCGAGGCCGCACTCGCCACCGCCGAGCGCAACCCGCTCCGGGTGCTGGACACCAAGCGGGCTGAGGATCTGGCGGTCGTGTCCGATGCCCCGCTGATCGCCGATCACCGCTCGGCGTCTTCGGCGGCGCACTTCGAGCGGGTGCTCCTCGGCCTGGACGCACTGGAGGTCCCCTACGAGCTCGCCCCCCGGCTCGTCCGCGGACTCGACTACTACCGACGGACGACCTTCGAGCTCGTCGCCGATTCCCTGGACGCCGCCCAGAACGCCGTGGGTGGTGGTGGCCGGTACGACGGCCTGGTCGAGGACCTGGGCGGTCCGCCGACCGACGGGATCGGGTTCGCGCTCGGTGTGGACCGCATCCTGCTCGCGCTCGACGCCGAGGGCTCGACCGAGGCCGTGCCCGCCGCCGTGGATGTGTTCGTGGTCGACCTCACCGACGGGTCATCGGCCCGGGACCTGACCCACGAACTGCGATCGGCCGGGATCGCCGCCGACCGTCGCTTCGGTGGCGGATCGATGCGTTCGCAGATGAAGTCGGCCGACCGCTCCGGAGCGCACTGGGCGGTGCTCATCGGGAGCGACGAGCTCGACTCGGGAACGGTGACGGTTCGTGATCTGCGCTCCGATGCACCACAATCGGCCGTGCCCCGGACCGACCTGGTGGCGGAGCTGCGACGACGAGGGACGACGACGTGACGAGCATGCGGACGCTGATGTGCGGCGAGGTGGGTGACGCCCACATCGGAGCGACGATCTCGCTCTGCGGGTGGGTCGCTCGCAGGCGGGAGCACGGCGAGCACCTGGCGTTCCTGGACCTGCGCGACCACACCGGAGTCGTGCAGTGCGTCGTGGACGGCGCCGCCGAGCTGCGCAGCGAGTGGGTGGTCCGGGTGACCGGTACCGTCCGCCCCCGCCCCGAGGGGACCGTCAACGAGCAGCTGGCCACGGGCACGGTGGAACTGGGGGAGTGCACCGTCGAGGTGCTCGCCACCGCAGAGCCGCCTCCGTTCCCGCTCGACGAGCGGGCCGGTGACGTGGACGAGGTCGTCCGGCTGCGCCACCGCTACGTGGACCTGCGCCGGCCGGAGATGCAGCGCAACCTCCGGACCAGGGCCGCTGCGATCTCCTCGATCCGTCGCGCCATGGACGACCAGGGGTTCGTCGAGGTCGAGACCCCGCTGCTGATCGCCTCGACCCCCGAGGGTGCCCGTGACTTCGTCGTGCCCTCACGCCAGCGGCCGGGTTCCTTCTACGCCCTGCCCCAGAGCCCGCAGCTCTTCAAGCAGCTGTGCATGGTGGGCGGTGTCGACCGCTACTACCAGGTGGCGCGGTGCCTCCGCGACGAGGACCTGCGAGCGGACCGGCAGTTCGAGTTCACCCAGCTCGACGCCGAGATGAGCTTCGCCGGCCAGGAGGACGTCCTCGAGGTGATCACCGCCGCCGTCGACGCCGCCGTCCGGGCCGTGCGGGGCGAGGGCGTGGGCGAGGTGCCCCGGATCACCTGGCGTGAGGCGATCGACCGGTTCGGCTCCGACAAGCCGGACGTCCGGTTCGGGATGGAGCTCGTCGAGCTCACCGACCTGTTCGCCGAGACGGAGTTCCAGGCGTTCCGGGCCGGCTCGATCAAGGGCATCCGCCACGCCGGGGCCTCGGAGTCGACCAGCAGGAGCCGTCTCGACGACCTGACCGCGACCTGCAAGCGCTGGGGGGCCAAGGGTCTGGTCTGGATGCGGGTCGAGGCCGGGGACGACGGCGCCGCGACACTGGTGTCGCCGGTCGCCAAGTTCATGTCGGCCTCGGAACTCGCCGGTGTCGCCGAGCGGCTCGGTGCCGAGGTGGGCGACGTGCTCTACCTGGTCGCGGACGAGTGGTTGCGCACGACCCACGTCCTCGGGCTCCTGCGTCTCGAGCTCGGTCGGCCCCCGACCCACGAGGGCGGGCTGCGGTTCCTCTGGGTCGTCGACTTCCCGCTCTTCGAGGACGTCGACGATGCGACCGGTCGGCCCGTGCCGGCGCACCACCCGTTCACGATGCCGCACGACGAGGACCTGTCCCTCCTCGACGGCGACGCCGAGGCGCTCCTGCGTGTCCGTTCCCAGGCCTACGACCTGGTGCTCAACGGATGGGAACTCGGCTCCGGCAGCGTCCGGATCCACCGGGGTGACCTCCAGCAGCGGATCTTCGACCTGCTCGGCATCTCCCAGGAGGAGGCCGCCTCCCGGTTCGGGTTCCTGCTCGACGCCTTCCGGTTCGGTGCACCGCCCCACGCCGGATTCGCGTTCGGTGTGGACCGGTTGGTCGCGTTGCTACTGGGCGAGGACAACATCCGCGAGGTGATCGCCTTCCCGAAGACCCAGTCGGGGACCGACCCCCTCACGGGCGCACCGAGCACGCTGGACGACACCCAGCTCGCCGAGCTCGGCCTGCGGCACGTCCCGCCTCCGAGCTGAGCGACAGCGGACGGTAGCGTCGGCGCGTGCCCCGGCGAGACGACGACCTGTTCACGGCGGCCGCCGAGGACCGGTTGCGGCGACGGGGGCCCCTCGCCGATCGCCTGCGACCGAGGACGCTCGACCAGATCGTCGGTCAGGACCACCTGCTCGGAGCCGGCCGGCCGCTCCGGGCCCTCATCGATGCCGACCGCCTGAGCTCGGTCATCCTCTGGGGTCCGCCGGGGACGGGCAAGACCACCCTGGCCCGTCTGGTCGCCGGGGCTTCCTCGCAGGTCTTCGTGCCGCTCTCCGCCGTGACGGCGACCGTGGCCGACATCCGGTCGGAGGTGGCTGCCGCTACCGATCGGCTCGGTGCGCACGGGACCGGCACGATCCTGTTCCTCGACGAGATCCACCGATTCTCCAAGTCGCAGCAGGACGCGCTCCTGCCCTCGGTCGAGACGGGGCTGCTGGTGCTGGTGGGCGCCACCACCGAGAACCCCTACTTCGAGGTGAACCCGCCGCTCCTCAGCCGTTCGACGCTGTTCCGCCTCGAGCCGCTCGACCAGCCGGCGCTCGTCGAGCTGCTCCGACGGGGGCTCGAGGCGGAGGGGGCGAACGCATCGGAGGAGGCCGTCGCCCACCTCGTGGCCCGCGCCGGCGGTGACGGTCGCCACCTGCTGACGGCCCTCGAGGTGGCCGTGGCGCTCGCTGCGCAGCGTTCCGCCGACGCTCCGCTGGTTGAGGTCGCCGACGTGGAGGGGGCGCTGGGGGCCGCGCTGGTGCGTTACGGACGGGACGACCACTACGACGTGGTCTCGGCCTTCATCAAGTCGATCCGCGGGTCCGACCCGGACGCTGCGCTGCACTGGCTCGCCCGCATGCTCGCAGCGGGGGAGGACCCGCGATTCGTGGCCCGCCGCCTGGTCGTGGCGGCCTCGGAGGACATCGGACTGGCCGATCCGACGGCCCTGCTGGTCGCCGACGCTGCGGCCCGAGCGGTCGATCGCATCGGGCTCCCCGAGGCCCGCATCAACCTGGCCCACGCCACGGTCCACCTGGCCCTCGCTCCGAAGTCGAACTCGGCCTACACCGCCTACGGGCGCGCCGCCGCCGACGTCACCGACCGGCCGGTGGGCGAGGTGCCTCCACACCTGCGCGACGGTTCCTACCGGGGTGCGGCCGCGCTGGGTCACGGCCGGGGTTACCGCTACCCGCACGACGATCCGGTTGGCTGGGTCGAACAGCAGTACCTGCCGGACGAACTGCTCGGCACCGTCTACTACGAACCCGGCGCACACGGCCGGGAGGCCGCAACGGCCGACAACTGGCGCCGACGAACGGCTGGACGTCGTCCTGCGGGCTCCGCCGCCCCCATCCCCCCGGAGGAGGAACCGGTCGGCGAGACTGAGGACCGGTGAACGTCGTGGATGTGGTGGCGCTGACCTGTGCGGTCCTGGCCCTGGCGGCCACGGCCGCCCTGACACTGGCCACCCAGCGGGCGCTTGCTGCGGCCCGTGCCCTCGATGACGCCCGCTCCGAGTTCGAGGCGGCGGCGCTCCCGGCGGTTGAACAGCTGCGACGATCGGTGGCCGACGCCGAGACGCAGGTGGGTCGGGTCGACGACCTGCTCGAGGTGGCCGGGGCCATCGGCGGTCGGGTCGATGCCGCCACCGAGGTGACCTACCGGGCGCTCACGTCGCCGGTCATCAAGGGCGTGGCGCTGGCGTCCGGGACGCGCAGCGTCGCCCGCCGCCTCCGCGGCGGGCCGGACGGTTCCCGTCCTGCCGGTGCGGAACGGCGCCGCGCGCCGAGGGCCGGTTAGCGCCGTGTTCAAGCGGGTGGTCTGGTTCGGGTTGGGCGCCGCCGCCGGGGCCTCGGGTGTCGTCTGGGCCGAGCAGCAGGTCCGTCGCCGCCTGGACGACCTGGGCCCCGATCACGTGGTGCAGGTCGCCGGCCGGTCGGCTCGGCGGTTGGGCCGGAGTGTGCTCGACGCCGTGGCCGAGG
>CAYMKW010000002.1:0-11826 GCA_964391365.1 uncultured Microthrixaceae bacterium
GGGTCGGCCACGTGACGGTGACCGGTGACGAGGTGGGGGTGGCGGGCCGACGGGCGCGCCTGGCGGCCGGCCTGCGCGCAGGGGGCGACTGACCCTCCCGTCGTGCGAGGATGGTGGCCGATGAGCGACCTCCAGTCCGAACCCGTCGTCGGTGTCGTCATGGGCAGTGCGTCGGACCTGCCGACGATGCAGCCGGCGGCCGACGTGCTCGCCGAGTTCGGCGTGCCCCACGAGGTCCGGGTCGTGTCGGCGCACCGGAGCCCGGAGCGGATGTTCGACTACGCCCGGTCGGCCCGGGAGCGCGGCCTGCGTGTCGTCGTCGCCGGCGCCGGCGGGGCAGCGCACCTCCCCGGGATGATCGCCTCGCTGACGACCCTGCCGGTGATCGGCGTTCCGGTCCCGACGCGTCATCTGGGTGGTGCCGACTCGTTGCACTCGATCGTGCAGATGCCGGGTGGCGTCCCCGTTGCGACCATGGCGATCGGCGGTGCGCTCAACGCGGGGCTGCTCGCCCTTCGCATCCTCGCAGTCCACGACCAGGATCTGGCCGGTCGACTCGAGGCGTACCGGGCCGGCCTCGAGCGGCACGCACTGGACCAGGACGAGCAGCTCGACCGCTGAGGACGGCAGCCGCCAGGTTCAGAACCTGCGGGTCCAGCCCCCGGCGGCTCCTCGGTCCCACGGACTCGGACCGGCTGCCGGGTCGATCGTCCCGTCGGGGACCGGATCGGTCGACGCGACCGTGTTGTCGCTGCGTTTGGCCAGATCCCGGAGCGCTCGACGGCGGTTCGCCACCGTCCGCCGTGACACGGCGCGGGGTGCGTGGCGGCGCCGCACGCCGGTGGAGCCCAGGGCACACGGCCCGCACCACACCCGCCCGTGACGGTCGCCGACCGCGCACGAACCGCAGAGGGTCGCTCCGCAGCGGTCGCACACGTCGACGGCCGGGTGGCTCGGATGGCTGGTGCAGATGAAACCCACGGCGGGGACCTCCCGGACGGTCCATCGGCTCGGTGGGGGCCGGGACTTCAGCGCGATGGTCCCGACGGCCCAGTGCTTCGGCGAGAATGGTCGGGTGACGCCCAGCGACTGGTCCCAGGACGTTCCCGTGGTGCCCAACGTCCTGGCCGCCCGGTACGCGAGTGCCGAGGTCGCCCGGCTGTGGTCGCCCGAGCAGAAGGTGGTGCTCGAGCGGCAGCTGTGGATCGCGGTCATGCGAGCCCAGGCGGATCTCGGCGTCGATGTTCCCGAGGAGGCGCTCGCGGCCTACGAGGCGGTCGTCGACCGGGTCGACCTCGCGTCGATCGACGAGCGCGAGCGCGTCACCCGCCACGACGTCAAGGCGAGGATCGAGGAGTTCTCGGCACTCGCCGGCCACGAGCACGCCCACAAGGGCATGACGAGTCGCGACCTGACCGAGAACGTCGAGCAGCTGCAGGTCCGACGCAGTCTGGAGCTGATCCGGGACCGGGCGGTCGCAGCGCTGGTGGCGCTGGCCGGGCGGGCGGCCGAACACGCGGAGACGGTGCTGGTGGGTCGGAGTCACAACGTGGCCGCGCAGGCGACGACCCTCGGGAAGCGGTTCGCCAATGCCGGGGAGGAGCTCCTGCAGGCCCTCCTCCGGCTGGAGGAACTCCTGGCTCGCTACCCGATGCGCGGGCTCAAGGGGCCGGTCGGCACCCAGCAGGACCAGCTCGACCTCCTCGGGGACCCGGAGCTGCTCGACGAGCTCGAGCGACGGGTCGCCGCCCACCTCGGGTTCACCCGGGTCCTGTCGAGCGTCGGACAGGTCTACCCGCGGTCGCTCGACCTGGACGTCGTGGCGGCGCTGGTGCAGCTCGTCGACGGCCCGGCATCGCTGGCCCTGACCCTGCGGCTGATGGCCGGAAACGAACTGGTGACCGAGGGATTCCGGCCGGGTCAGGTCGGCTCCTCGGCCATGCCGCACAAGATGAACGCCCGCAGCTGCGAGCGGATCGGCGGGTTCCGGGTCATCCTGAACGGCCACCTGGCCATGGCGGCCGGGCTGGCGGGCGAGCAGTGGAACGAGGGCGACGTCAGCTGCTCGGTGGTTCGTCGGGTGCTCCTCCCCGACGCCTGTTTCGCCGCGGACGGCGCCTTCCAGACCCTGCTGGACGTGCTGGACGGCTTCGGTGCGTTCCCCGCGAACATCGAACGCGAGCTGCGCCGGTACCTGCCGTTCCTGGCCACGACGAAGGTGCTCATGGCGGCCGTGCGCGCCGGAGTCGGCCGTGAGACGGCGCACGAGGTCGTCAAGGAGCACGCGGTGGCGGTCGCCCTCGCCATGCGGGAACAGGGGTCGGAGGGCAACGACCTGGCCGAGCGGCTCGGTGCCGATCCCCGCCTGGGTCTGGATGCCGACTCGGTCCGTTCCGCCATGGGGGACCCGGTGACCTTCATCGGGACGGCGCCCCGGCAGGTCGCCGAGTTCGTCAGCCGGGTGGACGCAGTCGCGAGCCGCTACCCCGAGGCTGCGGCCTACCGGGGTGAGGAGATCCTGTGAGTGTCCTGCGCGACGTCGGCGACGTGGGGCTGGAGCACGTCCACAGCGGCAAGGTGCGCGACCTGTTCGACGCCGGCGACGACCGGCTGCTCATGGTGGCCTCGGATCGGCTGTCGGCGTTCGACGTGGTCATGGACGAACCCGTTCCGGACAAGGGACGCGTGCTCACCGCCATGTCGGCGTTCTGGTTCGGCGAGCTGTCCGGCGTCGTCGGCAACCACCTGCTGTCCACGGAACTGGCCGACCTGCCGGCAATCGCCCGCCGGGACGACCTCGCCGGTCGGATCATGCTCTGTCGGCGGGCGCGGATGCTGCCGATCGAGTGCATCGTCCGGGGGTACGTGGCCGGCTCGGCCTGGAAGGAGTACCGGACGTCCGGGACCATCCACGGAGAGCCGGTCCCGGCGGGGCTCGTCGAGGCGGACCGACTGCCATCGCCGCGGTTCACGCCGTCGACCAAGGCCGCCGTGGGGGACCACGACGAGAACATCGGGTTCGACCGGGCCGTCGAACTGATCGGGGGCGAACTGGCGGAGCAGGCCCGCGAGGTGTCGCTGCGGATGTTCGCCGTCGCCGGCGAGCGCGCCGAGGCGGCCGGGTTCCTGCTCGCCGACACCAAGTTCGAGCTCGGCCTGGTGGTGGACGCCGACGGCGAGGAACGGCTGGTCCTGGCCGACGAGGTCCTGACGCCCGACTCGTCCCGTTACTGGCTCGCCGACGAGTGGGCACCGGGTCGGACACCGCACGGCTTCGACAAGCAGCCGGTCCGCGACTTCCTGGAGACGCTGGACTGGGACAAGACCCCGCCGCCACCGACGCTGCCGCAGTCGGTGGTCGATGCGACCCGCGAGCGCTACGTGGCGGCCTACGAGCGGATCTGCGGTCGGTCGCTGTCGGACTGGCCGGGCGCCTGATCGACCCGTCCCCCCGGGAACGGCTGCGTCCCGCGGCGGTGGCACCGAGCCCCCGGTCGGTGTGCGAGCATCTGGAACATGACCTTCGACGTCGTGGTCCACGTCAGTCTGCGACCCGGGATCGCCGATCCGCAGGGAGCCACCATCGAGCGGGCGTTGCCCGCTCTCGGCTTCGAGGGGGTGAGCGGCGTCGGTGTGGGCAAGGCGATCTCGTTCCGGGTGGACGCAGAGGACGAGGATTCGGCGAGGTCGCTCGTCGGCGACCTCTGTGAGCGCTTCCTCACCAATCCGGTCATCGAGGACTCGACGATCACGATCTCGCCCGCTGCGGCGGCGGTGGCCTGAGTGGCTCGTCACGTCGCCGTCGTCCGGTTCCCGGGCACGAACTGCGAGTTCGACGTCGTCGAGGCGGTCGAGTCGCTCGGTGGCACGGCCGAGATCGTGTTCCACGATCGCCCGTCGCTGGGGGCGGTCGATGCCGTCGTGGTCGCCGGTGGGTTCGCGCACGGGGACTACCTGCGTCCGGGGGCGATCGCCCGGTTCTCGCCGGTCATGTCGGCGGTCCGTGACTTCGCCGCCGACGGTGGTCCGGTCATCGGGATCTGCAACGGATTCCAGGTGCTGACCGAGGCGGGCCTGCTCCCCGGCGCACTTCAGAAGAACGCCGGATTGAAGTTCCGGTGTCAGATGACCGAGTTGCGGGTCGAGACGACCGATTCGGCGCTCACCGGTTCATCCACCGTTGGGGCGATCCTGCGGGTCCCGATCAACCACTTCGAGGGCAACTACACGTGTTCGCCGGAGACGCTCGCCGAGTTGCGGGGCGAGGATCGGATCGTGGTGCGTTACGTGGACAATCCGAACGGCTCGGTCGACGACATCGCCGGGGTGTGCAGCGAAGGACGCAACGTGGTGGGACTGATGCCGCACCCGGAGCGGGCCTGTCACGAACTGCTCGGCTCGGTCGACGGCCGCGAGCTGATCTCCTCGTTCCTCTGACCCCCTTGTCCCTAACCCCCAACCCCTGAACCCCTTGCTCTGAACCCCTCGAACCACAGAGCGAGGAATGGCGGGGAATGCGGGAATGGCGGGGAATCAGGACTGGGAGCGGGAGATCCCTGCGGATCGCAGCACGGCGGCCGGCACGCCGACCTCCCGCCAGGCGCTGTAGGAGATCCCCTTGCGCTCCCCGTACGAGGCCGCCACGGCCACGAACTCGGCCTCGGCTGCGCCGATGTCCTCCTGCTCGCCGAGTCGGTCGAGCTCGTCGAGGAGGTCGAGTCGCTCCTGGACCAGGCTGAGTCGCTTGACGACGTCCGCATCCACGAGCTGACGGTCGATGACGTCGAGCCGCTTCGTGATCGACTCGGGCGTCCGCTTGCGGCCGCGCTTGGGGCGGTTCCGGTCGAGCGCCTCGAGGTAGTGCTTGACCGCCCGACTCTCGGTCCGGCCGGCGGCGATCGCGGCCTTGTGCTCGGAACTCATGGTGCGTGACTTCTTGGTTGCCATGTTCGCAGCATTGCCGCGAGTCGACTGCCCCGCAACATCGTCCCGTCGGGCGGTGCATTCAGATCAATTCGATCAGGTCGATTGATCGAATTGCGGACCGATGCATCGATCCCCGAACCGCCGATCGCGTCCCGCCGGACAGCGACGTCCCGACGATCCCCCTTGCTCGAGGAGGGCACGCTGCGTCCGGTCTCGTCGACTCCGTCCGGGGGGTCGCGCTCGAGACGGTAGGTTCGACCACATGTCGAGTGACGTCGAGTTGCGGCCACCGGACGACACCCACCGAGCGCTGGGCCTGACCGATGACGAGTACGTCCGGATCGGCGAGACACTCGGTCGCCATCCGAACCACCTCGAGCTCGCCATGTACTCCGTCATGTGGTCGGAGCACTGCAGCTACAAGAGCAGCCGGATCCACCTGCGCCGCTTCCCGACGGAGGCCCCGTGGGTGCTGGTCGGTCCGGGTGAGGGGGCGGGCGTCGTCGACGTCGGCGACGGCATCGCGGCGGCGCTGCGGATCGAGAGCCACAACCATCCGTCGGCCATCGAGCCCTACCAGGGGGCGGCGACCGGTGTGGGCGGGATCCTCCGCGACATCTTCTCCGTCGGTGCCCGACCCATCGCGGTGATGGACCCCCTCCGGTTCGGGCCGCTCGACGATGCCCGGGCCCGGTGGGTGGCCGAGGGGGTGGTCTCGGGCATCTCCGGCTACGGCAACTCGGTCGGCGTGCCGACGATCGGTGGCGAGACGGTCTTCGATGAGACCTATGCCGGCAACCCGCTCGTCAACGTCCTGTGCCTGGGACTGATGCCGACGGAGCGACTGGTGCTCGGCCGCGCCGAGGGCGTCGGCAATCTGGCCGTCCTCCTCGGCTCGACGACCGGCCGTGACGGCATCGGCGGCGTCTCCGTCCTCGCCTCCGCCGGCTTCGGCGACGACGAGGCCGATGCGGACAAGCGCCCGAGCGTGCAGGTCGGCGATCCGTTCGAGGAGAAGCGGCTCATCGAGGCGTGCCTGGAACTCCTGGACCGGGACCTCGCCGTCGGCGTCCAGGACCTGGGAGGGGCGGGCATCACGTGTGCCACCTCCGAGACGGCGGCCAAGGGGGGTGCCGGGATGGACGTGCTCGTCGGCGAGGTCCCCCGCCGCCAGCCGCACATGGAGCCCTTCGAGGTGATGACGTCGGAGTCCCAGGAGCGGATGCTGGCGATCGTCACTCCGGACCGTCTCGACGAGGTCCTCGAGATCGCCGCCCGGTGGGAGGTCCGCGCCACGGTGATCGGTGAGGTCACGGGATCGGGCCGCCTCCGGGTCGTGGACGAGCACGGCGCCGTGCTCGCCGACGTCCCGGCCAAGTCCCTCGAGGAGGACGCACCTCTCTACGACCGCCCTCGTTCCGCACCGGAGGACCTGGATGAGCGCCGGGCCGACCGGGCGAGCTCGCTTCCGGCGCCCTCCGATGTGGGGGCCGACCTGCTGGCGATGCTCGTGGACACGAGTTGGGTGTGGTCGCAGTACGACCACCAACTGTTCCTCAACACCGTCGTCGGTCCCGGCGGTGACGCGGCGGTGCTCCGCCTGAAGCACCCGACGACCGGCGAGGACACGGGCAGGGGACTGGCGCTGACGACCGATGGCAACCACCTCTGGTGTGCCGTCGACCCGCGGGTCGGGAGCGCAGCCACGATGGTGGAGTCGGTGATGAACCTGGCCGTGGTGGGCGCCCGGCCGGTGGCGATGGTCAACTGCATGAACTTCGGCAATCCGGAGCATCCCGAGGTCATGTGGCAGTTCTCCGAGAGCGTGGACGGACTGTCCGAGGCACTCCGGGCGTTCGACGTGCCGTGCATCGGTGGCAACGTGAGTCTCTACAACGAGTCGCGGGGCCGCGACATCGACCCCACCCCGATCATCGGAGTGCTCGGCGTCGTCGACAGTCTGGACCGGGTGCCGCCACCACCGACGATGGTGGACGGCGGCCGGCTGATCCTGGTCGGCGAGACCGACCCGGTGCTCGACGGGTCGCTGTGGGCGGCTCGATCGGGTCACCGTGGCCGTGGTCAGCTGCCCGCCGTGGACCTGGACGCCGCCGTCGGGGTGGCCGACGCGGTGCGGGAACTGGTGAACAGCGACCTGGTGCTCGGGGCCCACGACGTGAGCCAGGGTGGCCTGGCCCTGGCGCTCGCCGAGATGGCGGTCCGTGGCGGCGTCGGCTGCACGGTCGCCCGTGTTCCCGACCACGCCGCCCTGTTCTCGGAGTCGACCGGTCGGGTCGTGCTCTGCGTCGAGGCCGACCGGGTGCGTGCGGTGCTGGACGTGTTGGAGGCGCGTGGCGTCGCCCACTCCCGGATCGGCGTCGCCGGTGGCGATCGTCTGGTGGTGCAGGGCCTGCTCGACCTGCCGCTCGCGGCGGCCACGACGGCCTGGCGCGAGCAGCTCCCCGCTGCGCTCGGTGGCGGGACGACCCAGGGCTGAGCGTCCGGCGGACGTGGTCGTCGGTCGGTTCGCGCCCAGCCCGAGTGGTCCGCTCCACCTCGGGAACCTGCGGACCGCGGCACTGGCGTGGTGCGCCGCCCGATCGGTCGGTGGTGGATTCCTGGTCCGGATGGAGGACCTGACGACGGGTGCCGCTGCGACCGAGGAGGCCGGGCAGCTGCGTGACCTGGCATCGCTCGGCCTCGACGCCGACGGTCCCGTCGTCCGGCAGTCGGAGCGCACCGATCGCTACGACCGGGCGCTCGAGCAACTGGTCGAGGCCGACCTGACCTACGAGTGCTTCTGCTCCCGCCGGGAGGTCCGCGACGCGGCCGCGGCGCCCCATGGAGATGACGCGGCCGCGGCGCCCCATGGAGATGACGCGGCCGCGGCGCCCCACGGGGACGGTGCCGACGGCGCCTACCCGGGGACCTGTCGCGAACTGTCGGCCTCGGAGCGCGCCGCGCGCCGCTCCACCGGTCGGCTCCCGGCGCTGCGGCTCCGTGCGTCCGGCCGGACGGTGTCGGTGACCGACCGTCGGTGCGGTCGCCTCGACGCCACGGTCGACGACATCGTGGTCCGTCGGGCCGATGGCGTTGCCGCCTACCACCTGGCGGTCGTCGTCGACGACGCCGCACAGGGTGTCACCCAGGTCGTGCGCGGTGACGACCTCTGGCCGTCGACCCCGGCGCAGGTCCTCCTCCAGGAACTGCTCGGGCTTCCCACCCCCGGCTACCTCCACGTTCCGCTGGTGCTCGGCCCGGACGGTCGACGGCTCGCCAAGCGACACGGGTCCGTGACGCTCGCCGATCGGGTCGCGGCCGGCGAGCACCCGACGCAGGTGCTCGGTGCGCTCGCCGCCTCGCTCGGCTGGGCCTCGCCCGGGGAGGCGCTCGACGCGTCGCAGTTGTTGGGACGCTTCGATGTCGACGGTCTGCCACCGGGGCCGACGGTCTGGTCGGGGTGAGCCCGGAGGTGTTGAGCGCGGGGTCGCGCGCGGCCGTCGGATCGACGCCCGTCCGGTCCAGGGCCCGGTCGGGTGCCGGGTGGCCGTGTGGCAGGATGGATCCGTGGATCCAGACCTGAACGAGCCGGGCGAAGCCTGCGGCGTGTTCGGGGTCTACGCACCCGGTACGGCCGTGGCCCACCTGGCCTACCTGGGCATCTACGCACTCCAGCACCGCGGCCAGGAGTCGGCCGGGATCGCCAGTTCGGACGGTGACCACCTCACCGTCGTCAAGGACATGGGGTTGGTCTCGAACGTCTTCGACGATCGCACCCTCGCCGCCCTCGACGGCGATCTGGCGATCGGCCACACCCGCTACTCCACCACCGGTTCGAGCATGTGGAAGAACTCCCAGCCGGTGTTCCGCGACGTCGTCCACACCCAGTTCGCGCTGGCGCACAACGGCAACCTGGTCAACACCGCCGCGCTGGCCGAGGCGGAGGGGATGCTGCCCGGGACCGTGTCCAGCGACACCGACGCCATGGCGGAGTGCATCGCGCACGAGTGCGAGCGAATCGGCGGCGGCGACGACACGCTGGTACGGGCGCTCACCAACGTGCTCGGCCGGTTCGAGGGGGCGTTCTCGTTGGTGCTGCTCGACCGTCACCGGGTGGTCGGCGTGCGGGACCCGAACGGGTTCCGACCGCTCTGTCTGGGCAAGCTCGACTCCGGCTGGGTGCTCGCCTCGGAGACCCCGGCGCTCGACACCGTGGGCGCGCACTTCGTCCGGGAGCTCGATCCCGGCGAGATGGTCGTGATCGACTCGACCGGGGTCCACTCCTCTCGGCCGTTCACCGATGTGTCGGCCGAGCCCAGACTCTGCCTCTTCGAGTTCGTGTACTTCGCCCGACCCGACTCCCAGCTCTACGGCCGCAACGTCCACCAGGCCCGGGTCCGGATGGGTGAGCAGCTCGCCGAGCAGGCTCCGGTCGACGCCGATCTCGTGGTCGGGGTGCCGGAGTCCGGGCTGCCGGCGGCCGAGGGGTACGCCCGGGCGTCGACGATCCCGTTCGGGCACGCCCTGGTGAAGAACCGTTACATCGGCCGGACGTTCATCGCCCCGAGCCAGGAGCTGCGTGCGCTGGGCGTGCGCATGAAGCTCAACCCGCTCCGCGAGAACATCGAGGGTCGTCGTTTGGTCGTGGTTGACGACTCCATCGTCCGCGGTACGACCACCCGGGCGATGGTGTCGATGCTCCGGGAGGCGGGTGCTGCCGAGGTCCACCTCCGGGTGTCGTCGCCTCCCTACCGCTGGCCGTGCTTCTACGGCATGGACACCGGGACGCGGGGCGAGCTGCTCGCAGCCAACATGGACGTCGACGAGATCCGCAGCTACCTCAACGTCGACACGCTGTCGTACCTGACGCTGGACCGACTCGTCGACGCCGTCGGTGCGCCGGGGGCGGGTTTCTGCACCGCCTGTCTGACGGGCGTCTACCCGGTCGAGATCCCACCCGAGCTCGGCAAGGGTGTGCTCGAGGGTGGAGCGGTCGCCGCAGCCGAGGGCGTCACCTCCGCTCCGGCCGCCCTGCTCAGCGCCGAGGAACGCCGACTGCCGACCGATTCGGTCCGCCCGGGCGCCTCGGAGCCAGCGGATGGCGGCGGGCGGATCGCGGAGGCACCCGCTGGTGCCGGGGAGGACACGACGGGTGGGTGAGACCTACGAGGCCGCCGGCGTCTCGATCGAGGCCGGCGAGGAGGCCGTCGAACGCATCAAGGCCGACGTCCGGTCCACCTTCCGACCCGAGGTCATCGGTGACATCGGCGGGTTCGGGGGGCTCTTCCGGTTCGATCCACGCGGCTACCGGGATCCCGTCCTGGTGTCGACGACCGATGGCGTGGGAACCAAGTCGCTCGTGGCGGCGGCCACCCGGCGCTACGACACCATCGGGCTCGACCTGGTGGCCATGTGCGTCGACGACCTGGTGTGCTCGGGCGCCGAGCCGCTCTTCTTCCTGGACTACATCTCGGTCGGTCGGCTCGACCCCGAGCAGATGAAGGATCTGGTCGCCGGGGTCGCCGAGGGCTGTCGTCAGGCCGGGTGCGCGCTCGTGGGCGGCGAGATGGCCGAGCACCCCGGCGTGGTGGAACCCGGCGAGTTCGACCTGGTCGGCTTCGCCGTCGGCGTGGTCGACCGGGACCGGATCCTCAGCGCCGACCGGGTTGAGATCGGCGACCTCCTGGTGGCGCTCCCGTCGCCCGGGCTGCGCTCCAACGGCTACTCCCTGGCCCGCCGGCTCTACTTCGACGTTGCCGGCCGGGGGCTCACGGACCGGGCCTGGGACGATCCGCACGCCCCGACCGTCGCCGACGAACTCCTCCGCCCGTCGGTCATCTATGCGCCGGCCGTGCGGGCCATGGAACGCCACACCGAGGTGCACGCCGTGGCCCACATCACCGGTGGTGGACTGCCGGGCAACCTCAACCGGGCGCTCCCACCGCGTGCCGATGCGCTCATCGACCCCACCTCGTGGACGTGGCCGACGGTGTTCACGGAACTGCAGCGGATCGGTGACGTCGGCACCGAGGAGATGCGGAAGGTGTTCAACCTCGGCGTCGGTATGGTGGCGGTGGTGCCGGAACGGCGTGCCGCCAAGGCCATCGACGAGCTGCGATCCCACGGCCAGCGGGCCTGGGTGATCGGCGAGGTCGTGGCCGGATCGGGACAGGTCCGCTTCTCCGACTGAACCCGGGACGGGTCGTGGAAGGTCGTTCCGGGGTGTCGGTCCGGTCCCGTTCCATCCGAGCCGACCTGGAGATGACGTGATCGAACGACGGAGTGCCGAGGACCGCTTCCACACCGAGCTGAGTTGGCTCGACAGCTGGCACTCGTTCAGCTTCGGCGACCACTACGACCCGTCCAACACGGGTCACGGCCTGTTGCTGGTGAGCAACGACGACGTCGTGGCGCCGGCCACCGGGTTCGGCCCGCACCCGCACCGGGACATGGAGATCGTGACCTGGGTCCTGTCGGGGTCGCTGGAGCACCGGGACTCCGAGGGGAACGTCGGTCTGCTCGAGCCGGGAATCGCCCAGCGGATGTCGGCGGGCTCCGGCATCCGCCACTCGGAGATGAACCCCGATCCCGATGTGCCGGTTCGGCTCATCCAGATGTGGGTCCGACCCGACACCGTCGGCGTGCGCCCGGGCTACGAGCAGGTCGACGTCACGGACCGGCTGGCCGCCGGCGGGCTCGTGGCGGTGGCGTCGGGTGACCCGGATGTCGACAGCGCCATCCGGATCCGTCAACGCGAGGCGACCATGTGGGTGGCCCGGCTCGGCGCCGACGAGGCGGTCGAGTTGCCCGCGGCGCCCCACGCCCACGTCTTCGTCGCGACCGGCTCCGTGCTGGTGGATGGCGTGGACGGTCCGGTCGGTCGGGGCGATGCGCTCCGGC
>CAYMKW010000002.1:11836-34869 GCA_964391365.1 uncultured Microthrixaceae bacterium
CGGCGAGGTCGATTGCGGCGAGTGCCCCGACGGGGCGCTCGCGCTGATGGCGGCTGCCGCGGTCGGGGCGATGCGCTCCGGCTCACCGCTGAGGGCGCCCTCGTCGCGCGGGCGATCGAGTCCGGGACCGAACTCATCGTCTGGGCCACGGCGTGAGCGTCCGGTCGGTCGTGCGGACCCTGCCCGCGCAGCGGGCGGTCGAGGGCGACGGGTTCGTGGTCCGTCGTCCGTTCCCGGTCCCGGGCGTCGATCTCGTCGATCCGTTCCTGCTGCTCGACCACATGGGTCCGGTCGACCACGGTCCGGGCGAGGCGGTCGGCACGCCGGTCCACCCGCACCGTGGGTTCGAGACCGTGACGTACCTGCTCGACGGCGAACTGCAGCATCGGGACAGTCTGGGCAACGAGGGTGTCCTGCGGGCAGGTGACACCCAGTGGATGACCGCCGGCCGTGGGGTCCTGCACGAGGAGGGTCCGACCCCGAGGTTCCTGTCCGAGGGAGGCCGTCTCCACGGCGTGCAGCTCTGGGTCAACCTGCCGGCGGCGCAGAAGATGATCCCGCCGGCCTACCAGGACCTGACCGCCGATGCGGTCGCCGTCGGTCGTCCCGCCGACGGGGTGACGGTGCGGGTCGTCGCCGGAGAGGCGTTCGGCCTGATCGGTCCGGGTTCCACGCACACGCCCATCACCTACTCGCACCTGACCCTGGCGCCGGGGGCGGCCGTCGCCGGCCCGATGGACCCGGAGCACACGGTGCTGGTCTACCCGCTGGTGGGTCCGGTGGCCGTCGGCGGCCGGACGTTGTCCGAGTCCGAACTGGGCGTCCTCGGGCCGGGTGACACGGTGGAGCTCACCGGGGCAGGGGACGACGGCGGGGAGCCCAGCGAGGTGATCGTGCTGTCGGGCCAGCCGCTCCGGGAGCCCGTCGCCCGCTACGGGCCGTTCGTCATGAACACCCGTCAGGAGCTGATCGAGGCCATCGAGGACGTGCAGCAGGGGCGCTTCGGCGGGTGACCCCGGCGCCGCGACACCGCCTCCCGTTGTAGGTTGCGCGGCACCCCGCCCGGGCGATCGAGGAGGCCGTCGTGAGCGAGTTCCACCACCCCGCAGTGCACGGGAGCCTGTCGTCGTCGGACGACTACCCGATCCACCAGACCGCCGAGACCATCCGTCACGTCGCCTCGAGCGACCGGAACTTCTACGACCGCTACTACTTCAACTGCCACGCCAACGACGGCAGCGCATTCCTGGTCTTCGGCCTGGGTCAGTACCCGAACCTCGCGGTGCAGGACGCGTTCGCATGCGTCGTGACCGGTGACCGGCACGAGGTGGTCCGGGCGTCCCGCCGCCTCGGCGACCGGATGGACACGACGGTCGGGCCGCTGCGGGTCGAGGTCGTGCGCCCCCTCGAGCAGCTCCGGATCGTGTGCGAACCCACCGACGACTCGCCGGTGGCGTTCGACCTCACGTGGGAGGGTTCGGTCCCGGTCTTCGAGGAGCCGCGGCAGTACGTCCGCCGTCACGGTCGGGTGCTGTTCGACACCATGCGACTGGCGCAGACCGGCCGCTGGACCGGTGAGCTCCGGACGGCCGTCGGTGAGTTCACCGTGGAGCCCGACTCGTGGTGGGGCACACGAGATCGCAGCTGGGGCGTGCGTCCGGTCGGCGAGGAGGAGCCGGCGGGCGTGCGCACCGAGGGCCAGATGACCGGGATGTGGAACTACGCACCGGTCCAGTTCGAGGACCACTCGATCCTCTACATCCTGAACGAGCACGACACCGCGGGGCTCGAGCCCGGCACGCCACCCCACCGGGAACTGGAGGAGGCCGTGCGGATCTGGAACGACCCGGCCCGGGAGCCGGAGTGGCTCGGCCGCCCCGAACACGACTGCGTGCTCCGGTCCGGAACCCGGTACGTCGAGCGGTCCACCCTGCACTTCCCCGAGGCTCCGGGGGGCGGGTTCTCGATCGACGTCGAACCGCTGCTCGACTGCTGGCTGATGCACGGCACGGGCTACGGCATCGACCCCGACTGGCGCCACGGCATGTGGCAGGGCGAGTTGGTCGTCCAGTCCCGGCGGATGGACTACGAGGCGCAGGCCGCCGAACTGTTCGGCCTGTGCGACCAGGTGGCGCGATGCACGCAGGTGGGTGGTCCGGCCGACGGCGCGATCGGCTTCGGCCTCCACGAGTTCTTCTTCATCGGAGGCTTCGAGCGCTACGGGCTGCGGGACTGGGACCCGGCTCCCTGACAACTGGTCCGCGTTCGGCCGCGGAGCGAGTAGACCAGAGCGGAGCCGGGGTCCGACCCCGGCCCGTCCCCGGGAGGTCGGATCGTGTTCCAGGGCATCCTCATCTTCGCCATCGGCGGTGTGCTCCTCATCGCTGCCTTCGCCGTCCTCGTCGGCCGGCGCCGGAGCTACGAGGAGACCGGTTCGCCGGAGGACCGGCTGACCGACGCCGAGTTCCGCCGGATCGAATTCGGAGACGAGGACGTCTGAGCGTGTCGGACCCAGCCGCCGTCCCCGAGGACGTCCACCGTTCACTGGTCGAGCACCTGCTCGAGCACTCGGTCCGCCGGGGTGACTTCGTGCTCAAGTCCGGCGCCCGCAGCGACTGGTTCATCGACTCCAAGCAGACGGCCTGCGACCCGGACGGCGTGCTGCTGGTCGCAGCGGCGGCGCTGGCGGTCCTGCCCGACGACGTGACCGCCATCGGTGGACTCACGGTCGGCGCCGACCCGGTGGCCTACGGGGTCGCGGCCGTCGCAGCGACGCGGGGACGGCGTCTGCGGAGCTTCACGATCCGCAAGGAGGCCAAGGACCACGGCGTCACCGGGCGGCTTGCGGGTCCGCTCCGGGACGGCGACCGTGTCGTCGTCACCGAGGACACCGTGACGAGGGGGACCTCCTTGTTCGAGGCCGTGGATGTGGTCCGGGAACTCGGTGCCGAGGTGGCGCTGATCATGCCGTTGGTCGACCGGGGCGGCACCTGCGCCGCCATGGCCGAGTCGGCGGGCATCCCGTACCGGCCGCTCGTGACGGCACTCGACCTCGGCTTCACCTACCAGGGCGCCTGAGGCTCCCGGCCCGCCGAACTCGGTCCCGGCGGCCGCGGGCGTTAGCCTGCGGGACTCATGGCTGACACACCCACACCCGCCTACTCGGTCCGCATCCGGGTCCGCATGCAGAACCAACCGGGCATGCTGGGCCGCCTCGCCATCGCCATCGGCGAGGTCGGGGCGAACATCTCGGCACTGCAGGGGTTCGAGGTCAAGACCGACACGCTCGACGACGACCTCGTCGTCAACTGCATCAGCGAGGCCCACCAGGAGCAGGTGCGTGCGGCCGTCGAGAGCGTCGACGGCGCCGAGGTGCTCGAGTTCGAGGACCGCACCTTCAAGATGCACGAGGGGGGCAAGATCGAGGTGCTGCCGCTGGCCCCGGTGCGTGACGTCGAGGACCTGTCCATGGCCTACACGCCGGGCGTCGCCCGGGTCTGCATGGACATTGCGAAGCGTCCCGAGGCGGCGCACGAGTACACGATCAAGCGCAACACTGTCGCCATCGTGAGCGACGGTTCGGCGGTGCTCGGACTGGGTGACATCGGGCCCGAGGCGGCCATGCCGGTGATGGAGGGCAAGGCGCTCCTCTTCAAGCACTTCGCCGGGGTCGACGCGTTCCCGGTCTGCATCCGGACGAACTCGCCCGAGGAGATCATCGAGACCGTGCTGCGGCTCGAGCCGACCTTCGGTGGCATCAACCTCGAGGACATCGCAGCCCCGGGTGCGTTCGAGGTCGAGGAGCGACTCGACGCGCAGATGGACATCCCCGTCTTCCACGACGACCAGCACGGGACGGCCATCGTGACGTTGGCGGCGCTCGAGAACGCGCTGCGGATCGTGGGCAAGGACGTTGCCGACCTCAAGGTCGTCGTCGCCGGCGTCGGCGCGGCGGGGGTGGCGGTGTCCAAGATCCTGATGAACGCCGGGGTGCAGAACATCGTCGGTTGCGACCGACAGGGTGCGGTGTCGCTCGACCGCCCGGACCTGAACCGATCGAAGCAGTGGTTCGCCGAGAACACCAACCCGGAACACCTGAGCGGTGCGCTGACCCAGGTCCTCCCCGGCGCCGACGTGTTCATCGGCCTGTCCGGTCCCAACCTCATCACGCGTGAGGACGTCCAGGGCATGGCTGCCGACCCGATCGTCTTCGCCATGGCGAATCCGGATCCGGAGATCCGCCCGGAGTTGATCCAGGACGTTGCGGCCGTGATCGCCACCGGGCGCTCGGACTTCCCGAACCAGATCAACAACGTGCTGGCGTTCCCGGGTGTGTTCCGTGGTGCGCTCGACGCGCAGGCCCGACAGGTGACCGAGAACATGAAGGTCGCCGCGGCCCGGGCCATCGCCGCCTGCGTCTCGGCCACGGAACTCGCTCCCGACAAGATCATCCCGTCGGTGTTCAACACTGCGGTCGCCCCGAGTGTGGCTCAGGCGTGTGCCGATGCGGCCCGCGCCGACGGCGTCTGTCGGCTCTGACCCCTCGGTCGCGCTCGGTCGGTTCACGCCGCCGGCTCAGTACCATGCGGGGGTGGACACGGTGGAGGGCGGCCCGCTGAGCGACGTCGGTTCGGCCGTGGACGATGAGCGGCCGACACGCCCGGAGCCCCCGGGATCCAACGATGGCGCCCGGCCGGGGTCCCTGTCGATGAGCGAGCGGATCGAGCGACTCGTCGACGGCCGCTGGGCGCTCGCCGAGACGGTGCTGGTCGTGCTGGCCGCGGCGGCGGCGTGGGTCATCCGGTTCGCCCAGGACGACGCCTTCATCACCTACCGCTACTCCCGGAACCTGGCCCGGGGCGAGGGTCTGGTGTTCAACACCGGCGAGCGCGTCGAGGGCTACACGAACTTCCTGTGGACGGTGCTCCACGCCGTCCCCGAGCGACTCGGCTGGTCCACCCCGCTCTTCAGTCAGATCGTCGGGATCGCCACGATGGTCGGTGCCGTCCTGCTCACCGGTGTGCTGGCGCGACGCCTGTTCGACTCACGGGGGCTGGCACTGCTCGCACAGGCGGCGCTCGTCGCCAACGTGACGTTCCTCGGCTACGGGACCGGCGGCCTCGAGACGATGCTCCAGACGCTGCTGGTGCTCGGGGTCATGGTTGCGCTCCTGCCGTTCGGGACCGGGCGATCGGTGGATCACGGCTGGCCGGTCCGGCGACTGGTCGCCGGTCTGCTCGGCGGCCTGGCGGTCCTGACCCGGATGGACTCGGCGGTGCTGGTCACCACGGTCGTCCTGGTGCACCTCGTGGCGGTGTGGCGGTCAGACCGCGGAGTCGCCCCGGCCCCGGCGGGTGCGGGCGAGCGGGGCCCGGCCGCTCGGCGGGCCCTCGCCGCCGCCTGCTGGATCGGCCTCCCGGCCGTGGCGGTGATGCTGCCGTGGCTGGTCTGGAAGTGGGGGTACTACGGATCGCTCCTGCCGAACACGTTCACCGCCAAGTCGTCGGCCAACCCCGTCGTGCCGTTCGTGTACGGCGTCGTCTACCTGCTCTGCTTCTTCCTCTCCTACGCGGCGTTCCTGCTCATCGGGCGTGCCCGCCGACTCGGCCGCTCGTTCCTCGCCATCCCGGGAGTGGCCCAGGTGTGGTGGGTCGTCCCCGTGTGGTTCCTCTACGTGTGCGTCGTGGGCGCGGACTTCATGGAGTTCCGCTTCGTGGTCCCCGTGATCCCGCTGCTGGCGCTCCTGGCGGCGTACCTGGTCGACCCGGTGACCTCCGTCCTGCGCCAGGTGCTGCTGGTCGGCACCCTGCTGGTGTTCTCCGCCGCCCACGCCGTGGCGCCGACGATCCTGCCCTACCCGGTGCTGACCTTCACGCAGATCTCGCACTGGCCGAGCGACTCGCCCACGGCGTGGCAGGCGATGGGCGAGCTGCTCCACGAGCAGTTCCCCGGTGGACCCGATGTCCCCGGCCAGCCGGTGATCGCCGTGGCCCCGCTCGGGGTGATCGGTTACTTCGCCGACCTGCCGACGATCGACATGCTGGGCCTGGCCGATGCGACCGTCGCCCGGGAAGGGGCGACGTTCGACCTCTACTACCCGGGCCACGTCCGCATGGCCACGGTGCCCTACCTGGAGGAGCGCGGCGTCGATCTGGTGATCGGCCAGCCCCGTGTCGTGCCCGCTGATCCCGATCGCACCTCCTACCGGCTGTCCGAGGTGACGAACCTGTGGCCGGCGGCCGACCTGAACCTGCTCCCCGAGCAGGCCCGGATCATCGAGGTCCCCGTGACCGACGACCAGGTCTGGCTGCTCGTGTGGCTGGAGCCGAACGATCGGGTGGCCGAGGCGGTGCAGCGCAACGGCTGGAGGGTGCTGCCGATCGAGCGGGTCTGCGACCCGACCGACCAGCCCAACTGGTTCGCCCGCGCCGCCGTCGGCGATGCAACCTGCGGCTGAGGTGGTTCAGCTCTCGGCGCCCGGCGTCGGGGGCGAACCGTCGGGAGCCGCCCCCGAGACACCGGCGGCCGCCGCCCCCGACGCCCCGGCACCGGCGAGCGTGAGTCGCATCCGCATGGCCGGTCGCTCCACGAGCCGGTGGGCGATCTCGACCGAAACCGCCAGCACGGGCAGGTAGAGGAGCAGTCCCAGCCCCTCGGACACCTTCGAGACCGTCTCGAAGAGCAGCACACCGATCGGCACGTGGAGCAGGTAGATCGCGTAGCTGCGGCGACCGAGCTCGGTGAAGGGCTTCCAGGAGAAGAACCGGGCCACGGGGTGGTCGCGGTAGCGGGCGAAGGTGAAACACATCACGGCGACGCTCGCAGCGATCACGGTGAACCCGAACTCACCCCAGAAGAGTCCGTCGTGCAGTGATCCGCCCTCGGGGACCAGGAACGGCACGAAGAGGCCGAGCGGTTTGGCGAACCAGGTTCCGATCAGGAACGTCCCGACCAGCACGGCGGTCGCCACCCAGGCGCCGGTGCGGAGCCGGCGTCCGGTCCGCTCGCTGAGCCGAGCGGGGATGCGGGCGTTCACGAACGCCACGACGACGCCGAGCATCAGCGAGTCCGGCCGCTGGTACCAGGCGAACAGCGGCCCGACGTGCCCGGTGAGTCTCGCCAGCCCGATCGCCACCCAGCCCACGATGAACGCGGCGGCCAACCACCGCATCCAGTTCCGTCGGATGGCCACGATGATGAGCAGTGCGCCGAACAGGTAGAAGTGCTCCTCGACGGTCAGCGACCACAGGTGCAGGAGCGGACGGATCTCGGGTGGACCACCGCCGACGAGTTCGGTGTGGACCGGGTGGACGACGTGGTAGAGGTAGGTCCCGCCCGCCAGGGCGTCGCCGATCGCCTTGTCCAACAGGTCCCGGTTGTCGGTCAGGAGGTGGACCGCCAGCGCGGCGAGCAGCGTCCCGACGATCACCAGGTACATGAGCGGCAGGAGCCGCAGTGCCCGTCGGGAGTAGAAGCGGCGGAGGTCCACCCGTCCGGCCCGTCGGTCCTCCTCGAGCAGCAGCGTCGTGATGAGGAAGCCGGAGAGCACGAAGAACACGTCGACGGTGCCGGCGAACCCGCCGAACGGCTCGAATGTGGCGTGCACCAGGATCACCATGCACACGGCGATCCCGCGCATCCCGTCGAAGGGCGGGAGGTACCCGAGCTTGTCGGCGTTGGAGATGAACGGGGCCCGCCCGGTCGCCGTGGTGCCTGCGGGCTCGGACACCGTCGGATCCCCGTCGTCGGGTCGCTCGTCGCTCACCAGTCCCCCGTCCCCCGGAGCCGCCGGGTTCCCCCCGGAACCGGCCGACGTCGCAGGCGATCAGGGTAGCCGGGCCGTCCCGGTCCGCCTCCGTGATCGGGACGCGACGGGATCGTGGTGGTCGGGACCGGCGTCGATCCGGTGACCTTCCGCTTTTCAGGCGGACGCTCTGCCAACTGAGCTACCCGACCGGGTGGTCGACGCGGAACACCGAGCCGACATGGCGGTCCCGACGGGATTTGAACCCGCGACCTCCGGCTTGACAGGCCGGCGTGCACTCCAAGCTGCACCACGGGACCACTGATGTGGTCTGCACCCCCAACGGGATTCGAACCCGTGTTACCTCCTTGAAAGGGAGGCGTCCTAGGCCGCTGGACGATGGGGGCTCTTCGCCCGTCAGGGGAACCGGCGAACCATAGCGCCTCGTCGCGAGGCCGACCAAAGGAGCGCCACCGGACGGCGCCCGGCGATGGCGCGCTCAACGACTCAGCGCCCGGACCGTCATCTCGAGCAGGGCGCCGAGGTACTGGTAGACGGCGAGGTTGGCGGAGGCCGTCTCGTCGGGGTCCGCCGACGGCCGTTCGGACTCGTCGACGTCGAGGATGGTGCCGAGCGCCAGACGGACGTCGTTGATGGACCGCATCCACGATTCGAGTTCGTCCTGGGTCAGGGAGTCCGCCTCGATGGTGTCGAGGACCACGTCGATGGATCCGAGGCGCCGGTCGACCAGCTCGCTCCCGGCGAGCGCGGCGTAGCCGGCATTGCGTTCGTCGTCGTCGCCGTAGAGGGGCGGGAACAGTCGGACGAGTGACGGGTCGTCGGCGAGCAGCAGGTCACGGAGCTGGCCGACCACGCTCGCCACCAGACGGCGCTCGTCCGCGCTGATGGCGAACCGGTAGGAGCCGTCGGGCCGGCGCTTGATGGGGGAGCGGAACACGTGGGGTCTCGGTCGGTCTCGGGGCGGCGACGGGCTGTGCCGGCTCAGTCCTGCTGCATGGTGGCCCACAGGCCGTGCTCGTGCAGCCGGAACACGTCCCGTTCCGCCTCGTGGCGGGCACCGCTCGAGACGATCGCCTTGCCCTCGTGGTGGACCTGCAGCATCAGGCGCTCCGCCTCCTCCTCGGTGTAGCCGAACAGCTTCCGGAACACGTAGGCGACGTAGCTCATCAGGTTGATCGGGTCGTTCCAGACGATCACGACCCAGGGAGCGTCGAGGTCGACCTCCTCGGTGACCTCGGGGTCGAGCGTCTCGACCGGCGCCGGTGCGCTCACCGGGGGCTCCCGGCCCCGGTGCGTTCCACTGCGCTGGACCCCGGGCGGTCGACCGAGGTCGATCCGGTAGCCGCTGTCGGGGCCGAGAGTCCCAGGTGGAACCAGATCGTGGTCGACAGGACGGCGGTGGCGCCGATGATGTGGGCCAGCACCAGCGCCGCCGGGATCCCGGCGGCGTACTGGACGTAGCCGATCCCTCCCTGAGCCACGACGACGACCAGCACCGCAGTGCCCCGCCGCACGAGGCGCCCGTCGCCGAGGCGGTCCACGCCGGGGGTCCTGACGAGGCGGACGAGGAGCACGACCAGCACCGCCAGGAACAGCCACATGTTGATGGAGTGGATGCGCACCACGTCGGGGATCGAGAACCCGAACCGGGGCGAGGCCGCGTCTCCCGCGTGCGGTCCGGTGCCGGTCACGATCGGTCCGGTGAGCATGAGCCCGGCGGCGAGCGTCACGGCGATCCGCGAGAGCCACAGGTCGCCTCGGTCGACGACCGGGGCGCGTGGTCCGGCTGGCCGCCCGGCCCGCCAGGTGAGGACCACGGCGTCGGCGACGAGGATCATCGAGAGCACGAAGTGGCCGCCGACGGCCACTGGATGGAGGTCCACGAGGACGGTGATCCCGCCGCGGCCGATCTGGCCGATGACGCCGAGCACCAGACCCACCGACAGCCACACGAGGTCGCGTCGGAACGGGCGTCGCCGGATCGAGCCGAGCACGGCCGCCGCAACGGCGAGCGAGACGAGACCGGTGAACAACCGGTTGAGCTGTTCGATCGCCTGGTTGGGTGTCGACACCGAGACGAAGTCGCCGGGTTCGCAGTTCGGCCAGTCCGAACAGCCCAGTCCGGATCCGGTCAGCCGGACCGCAGCTCCGGTCACGACGATGGCGACCAGCAGGGCGAGCGCTGTGATGGCGAGCCACCGGTAGGTCCCGGGGCTCACGGTCCACCGCTCCCGAGCCGGGAGCGACCTGTCGTCCGTGGGGGACCCGGAGGCCGGTGATCGATCGGGGCTCGTGCGCACGGCCTCAGGCTAGGTCCCGCCTGCGACGAGGTCGCAGGCGACCGGTGTGCCGTGCGTCCCTCGGCCCGTGCTGGCAGGACGGCGGGCGGGACTCGTAACCTCGGAGTCGGCATGGTCGCCCCGGCAGTCAGTCCCTCCGTCCCGTTCTCGGCGCGCCTCGGCGGCTTCGTCGCGCTCACGAAGCCGCGGATCATCGAACTGCTCCTGATCACGACCGTTCCGACGATGGTGGTGGCAGAGGGGGGCCTGCCGTCGGTCTGGCTCATGGTCGCGACCGTCATCGGTGGGGCGTTCGCAGCCGGTGGCGCCAACGCCATCAACATGGTGGTGGACCGGGACATCGATGCGCGGATGGAGCGAACGCGGAACCGGCCGCTGGTCACCGGCGTGGTCTCGCCCCGGGCGGCCCTCGTGTTCGCACTCGGGCTGGAGGCCGTCGCCTTCGTCTGGTTGACCGTGCTCGTCAACCTGTTGTCCGCCGTGCTGGCCCTGTCCGCCTGCCTGTTCTACGTGTTCGTCTACACGCTCTGGCTCAAGCGGAACTCCCCGCAGAACATCGTCATCGGGGGCGCCGCCGGAGCGGTCCCGGTCCTGATCGGTTGGTCGGCGGTCACGAACGAGGTCTCGATCACGGCCCTGTTGTTGTTCGGCGTGATCTTCGCCTGGACCCCGCCGCACTTCTGGGCGCTGGCGATCCGCTACCGCGACGACTACGCCGGCGTCGACGTGCCGATGCTCCCGGTCGTCGCGGATGACCGCTCGACGGTGCGCCAGATGGTGGCCTACTCCGTGGTGGTGCTGGGCCTCAGCCTGGCCGTTGCGGTCACGGCGTCGCTCGGCCCGATCTACTGGGTCACGGCCGCCGTCCTCGGCGGAGCCTTCACCTGGCGTTGCGCCGCCCTCGCCAAGGACGCCTCGCCGTCCCGGGCCATGGGTGTGTTCACGTTCTCCATCACCTACCTGACGGCGGTGTTCGTGCTGATGGCCGTCGACGTGCTCGTGCGGAACGGCCTGTGACCGGAGGGCACCGATCCGTGCGTCCGCCGTCCACGGGGCGGCTCGATGGAGCGGTTCCATCGTGGTCCGGGATCACCTCCATCGGGGGTTGCGATCGACCCTGGCGGGCGACCGGAGATGACCAACGCGGACGATGCCGACGGTTTGCTCCAGTTGTCCGCAGCCGCGGTAGTGTCCGCGGGTTGCACTACCCGGATTCGTCCGGTCCGCGGCGTGTCCGTGCGGTGCCGCCCGCCTCGTGGCGGTCGAACCGCTCGTCGTGGTCCCGGCCGGAGGTTCCGGGCCGCGGCCGGTTCAGGGCACGAGCGTGAGGGCAGACGACGCATGGCAGTAACCGAGACCAGACCTGCGAGCGGAACCGGGACCCCGTCGGGCCCGGAACGAGCCGCTCCGGGTGTCCTCGAGCGAGCGCTCGGCGGAGCCGATCACACCACGATCGGCCGCATGTTCGTCGTGACCGGTCTGGCCCTCTTCGGTGTGGCGATCGTCGCCCGGCTGCTCGTCGGCGTCGACGCCGTGTCCGACAACGCCTTCCTGGGTGATGCGTTGTCCATGGTCTCGAGCAGCGCCCGGGTCCTCGGGCCGCTCTCGCTCGTCGGCGCCATGACGGGCGTGCTCGTGCTGTTGGTCCCGCTGCAGCTGGCGTCGCCGGCGATCTCCTACCCGCGGGCTGCGGCGCTGGCCTACTGGACCTGGCTGCTCTCCTCGATCGTCTTCATCGTGAGCGTTGGTTTCGACGGCGGCGTCGGTGGTGCCGACACGTCCGCCGCCCGGCTGGGCAACGTCTCGATGGGCGCCATGATGGCCTCGCTCGCCCTGGCGTCGGTCTGCGTGGCCACCACCGTCCTGACGCACCGGCCGGCGGGCATGGGCCTGGCCAGGGTTCCGTTCCTGTCGTGGGCGGCGCTCCTGGGCGCATCGCTCTGGATCATCACGGTCGGCTCCGCGTTCGCCCACGTCGTGCTCGGCCAGGTGTCCCGGGCCGACGCCCCGGGGCTGGCCGAGAACTTCGTCAACGGAGTGCTCTGGATGACGAGGGCCCCGGCCGTCTACGTGATGGCGATCCCGGTGCTCGGCGTGGCGCTCGACGTCGTGTCGACCGCCACCGGCAGCCGGGTGCGTCTCTACGGGGTGGCTCAGGGCCTGATCGGAGCCTTCGCCCTGTTGTCCATCGGGGTCTGGGCGCAGGGTGACGAGGCGGTCAACACCGCCATGTGGACGCTCTACGCGCTGGCGATCGGCCTGCCCGTCGTGGGGATCCTGGGTCTGGTGGGCGACCTGGCCCGACGCGGACGGGTCCGTTACTCGCCGGCGCTCCTGCTGTCCCTGGTGTCCGTCCTCTTCATCGCCGGAGCCTTCGTGTCCGGTCTGGTCTGGTCGGTCTCTCTGGCTGGTTCGGGCAACCTGTTGGGCTTCGACGTCCGACTGCTCGGGGCCGCGCAGGTCACCTTCATCGGGGCCTCCGTCCTGTGCGGCACCCTGGCCGCCGTGTTCCACTGGTCCCCCCAGTTCTGGGGTGGTCGGGTGGCGGCGGCCCCGGCGAACGCCGGTGCGCTCCTCGTGATCGCCGGTGGGGGTCTGCTCTCGACGGTCGTGCTGGTGCAGGGTCTGGTCCAACAGGACGGCGAGGCCACGGCGAACCAGTTCTTCGGTGGTGTGGTCGTGCTGGCCGCAGCGCTGTACCTGCTCGGCGTACTCGTCGCCGGGAGCGCCATGCGGTCGGCCTCTGCGGCGACTGCGGATGGCGTCGACGACGGGGAGCAGGCCGGCGGCACCCTCGAGTGGGCGGCCTCGTCGCCGGCCCACGGCGACGAGGTGCCCGACGATCTCCCGGCCGTGACCTCGCCCTACCCGCTGGCCGACGCCCGAGACGAGGAGGTCGCCCGATGACCGAGGTCGCCACGATCGACCTGGACCAGGTGAGCCCCGCGCCCCCCATCCGGCGGCGGGAGCTGCTGTTCGCGACTGCGTTCGCCTCGGCGGGTGTGGTGATGGTGTTCGCGACGCTGCTGGGCGCCTACCTGGCCGCCAGGAACGGCGCCGGCGAGGCGTGGCTCGAGGGTTCGCGCATCCCCCTCACCCAGGCGAACATGCAGATGGCCACGATGGTCATGGCGGCCGTGACCATGCAGTGGGCCGTCTACGCGATCAGCCGCGACGATCGTCTCCACGCCTACCTGGCGCTCGGCATCACCCTGCTGCTCGGTCTGGCCTTCGTGAACCAGACCACCTTCCTGGTCAAGCAGTCGGGGGTGGTGCTCGCCGATCCGGGCGGGGCGCTCTTCTACTCGGTCGTCGGCGTCCAGACCGCCATGGTGGTCGCCGGTGTCGTCTACATCGCGCTCATGGGGTTCCGGGCGCTGGCAGGTCAGTTCTCGAGCAGGCAACCCGACGGCATCTCGGCCGCGGCGGTGTACTGGTACGTGTGTGTTGCCACGTACGCCGTCGTCTGGATCGCCGTCTACGTCATGAAGTGAGCGACCGATGATCACTCGTGGTTCCAAGTTCTTCTTCGCCGGGGCGCTCGTCGCCTTCCTCTCGGCGATCGTCTACGGGTTCCTGACGAGCGCGTCCGACCAGTCGGGCGTGCTGGGGGTCTTCTCCGACGGTGGCGTCGTGAACTCGATCGTCGGTCCCCTCACGCTCGGGTGGAAGGGCGGTGTCGGCGAGCACGTCGGCTACACGGTGCTGATGGGGACCGCCGCGGTCCTCGCCGGGCTCGGCGGATTCACCACCGCCTTCCGTGACGGTTCGGTCGAGGCGGTCGCCCAGATCTCCCCGTCGGGCGAGGCCGGTCCGGTCGCCGTCCCCGTCGGCCTCAGCTACTGGCCGGTGCTCCTCGCCTTCTCCCTGACGATCGCCGTGGTCGGTCTCGCCGTCGACTCGGCCTTCTTCATCCTGGGTGTGGTGCTGGCGGTCCTCGCCGGGTTCTCCTGGACGGTCCGGGCCTGGGCCGAGCGTGCCACGGCGGACCAGGACGCGAGCGTCGAGATGCGACACACGCTCCTCGACCCGTTGGAGATCCCGATCCTGTCGGTCGTCGTGGTCGGGGTCATGGCGCTGAGCGTCTCCCGGATCCTCCTCGCGATCCCGATCGCGGCCGCCACCTACGTGATCATCGTGCTGGCCGTGATCGTCTTCGTGCTGGCGATCGTGCTGGCCAACCGTCCCGAGCTCAAGCGCTCGGTGCTCGTCGGGGTGCTCGTCGGTGGGGGCCTGCTGCTCATCATCGGCGGGATCATCGGCGGGATCGTCGGCGGGTCGGGCCACAGCGAGGAGGGCCGGATCGCTCCGGGTCCCGATTCGGCGGTGACCCAGCAGTGGGTGGATACTGACGCTGCAACGGGTGCAGCCGGGTTCTGACGGGTTCTCTCGGACGGAAAGGTTGGGAATGCCCAGGAAGCAGAAGGCGACCATCGCCGCCATCACCGGGACGGCAGTCATCCTGCTGGGCCTGTGGCTCATCGTCCGCTCGATCGGACGGCCCGAGGGCAAGCCGCTCAACACGCTGGCGCCGTTCGGCCAGCAGTCCCAGGACATTCAGGACCTGGTGATCCCGGTCTTCTCCGTGGCCGGCGTCATCTTCGTGCTGGTCATGGTCGCCGTGATCTGGATGGTGGTCCGCTTCCGTGAGCCCGATGACGCCGTCGAGGGCCAGGACGAGCCGGCGCAGACCCACGGCAACACCCCGCTCGAGATCGGCTGGACGATCGTGCCGGCGGTGATCCTCGCCGTGCTCGCCGTCCTGAACGTCCAGACGCTCCTCAAGCTCGACGACACCGGCGACTCCCCGATGGAGGTCACGGTCGTCGGCCAGCAGTGGTGGTGGGAGTACCGCTACGACATGGACGGTGACCAGGCCCCGGAGATCGTCACAGCCACCCAGATGGTGATGCCGACCGACACCGACGTCGTCGTGAAGATCCAGTCCAACGACGTGATCCACTCGTTCTGGATCCCCTCCCTCAACGGCAAGAAGGACGCCGTCCCGGGCCGGACCCACTCGTTGGTGTTCAACACCAGCAACCCCGGCATCTACGAGGGGCAGTGCACCGAGTTCTGCGGGCTCTCCCACGGCGTGATGCGGATGCAGGTCAAGGCGTTGCCTCAGGCCGAGTTCGCCAGCTGGGTCGAGAACATGACGACCCCTCCGGCGCAGCCGTCGACCGCAGCAGCCGAGCGGGGCCAGGAGCTGTACGTCGGCCAGTGCGCCCGCTGCCACGAGGTCAACGGCCTGACCCCGGACAGCACCCCGCCGTTCAGCTACAGCGAGCAGCCGTCCGCCAGCTACGGGGTCGAGGTGGATTCGTCGCTGTCCTCGAAGAACGCGCCGAACCTGACCAACTTCATGATGCGCCAGACCTTCGCCGGAAACCTCCTCGCCCTCTGGGAGGGTGACGCCGCCACGGCGGTCACGGCCGTGCCGGGTTCCGTGCCGGGCGCCAAGCCCGACAAGGTCAACATCAAGCGCTGGTTGCGCAACCCCCAGGACGTCAAGCCCATGGATGCCGAGAACAACCAGGGCATGCCCAACCTGAACCTCTCCGAGGACCAGATCGACGATCTGACCGAGTACCTGGTGACGCTCGGTCCGTCGACCACGCCTCCTGCGTGACGATCAGCCCGACCGTCACTACCCTGACCCCCACGACCGAGACCGAGGAACCGATCCCATGGCCATCACCGAGGACCGTCCACCGCTCGAGTTGACCGTCGGCGACCTCCCGCCGCTCGACGTCGAACCACTGGGTGTGTTCCACCGCCCCCGTGCGACGCACGGCTGGGCGTCGTGGTTCACGACGGTGGACCACAAGAAGATCGGCATCATGTACGGCTTCGCGTCGTTCTTCTTCCTGCTCGTCGGCGGGTTCGAGGCGCTCCTGATCCGGACCCAGCTCGCGGTGCCGGGCAACAAGTTGCTGTCGGCGGACCTGTACAACCAGGTCTTCACGATGCACGGCGTGACGATGGTGTTCCTCGTGGTCATGCCCATGGCGGCGGCGTTCGCCAACTACCTCCTTCCCCTGCAGATCGGCGCCCGGGACGTGGCGTTCCCGCGCATGAACGCCCTGTCGCTGTGGGTCTGGCTGCTCGGCGCGATCTTCTTCAACACCTCGTGGTTCCTCGGTGGCGGCGCCGACGGCGGCTGGTTCAACTACGCCCCCAACTCGGGCGTGGTCTTCTCGCCGAGCCACGGCATCGACTTCTACGCCGTCGGCCTCATCATCATGGGCATCGGGTCCACCGTCTCGGCGGTGAACCTGACGGTGACCGTCCTGAACATGCGGGCTCCGGGCATGACGCTCATGCGCATGCCCGTCTTCACGTGGATGACCTTCATCGTCCAGGTGCTGCTGGTCTTCGCCCTGCCGGTCATCACCGTGGCGCTGCTGCTGCTGACCATGGACCGGATGTTCGGGGCCACGTTCTTCGACGCATCGGCCGGTGGTGATCCGTTCCTCTGGGAGCACCTGTTCTGGATCTTCGGCCACCCCGAGGTGTACATCATGATCCTGCCGAGCTTCGGGATCGTCTCGGAGATCATCCCCACGTTCTCGCGGAAGCCGATCTTCGGCTACCCCTTCATGGTGGGCTCGGGCAGCGCCATCGGGTTCGTGGGCTGGGGCGTGTGGGCGCACCACATGTTCGCCTCGGGCATGGGCCCCATCTCGGTGCTGGCGTTCTCGCTCGCCACGATGTTCATCGCGGTCCCCACCGGCGTGAAGATCCTGAACTGGATGGCCACGATGTACGGAGGGCGCATCCGGTTCACCACCGCCATGCTGTTCGCCGTCGGCCTGGTCGCCATGTTCACCATCGGCGGACTGTCGGGCGTCACGCACGCCTTCGCCCCCGCCGACACCCAGCAGACCGACACCTACTACATCGTCGCCCACTTCCACTACGTGCTGTTCGGCGGCGCGATCCTCGGTCTGTTCGCCGGCATGTACTTCTGGTGGCCCAAGGTCTTCGGCTACTTCCTGAACGAGAAGAAGGGGAAGTGGCACTTCTGGCTCATGATCATCGGCTTCAACCTGACGTTCGGGCCCATGCACATCCTGGGCCTGCAGGGGATGATGCGCCGGACCTACACCTACACGGAGGGTCAGGGTTTCAACGGCTGGAACCTGGTGGCGACACTGGGCGCCTACATGCTCGCGGTCTCCATCCTGGTGTTCATGTGGAACGTGATCTCGAGCTATCGGGCGCATCGCCGGAACCCGGTGAACCCGGGCCCCGACCCGTGGGACGCCCGGTCGCTCGAGTGGATGGTTCCCTCGCCGACCCCGGAGCACAACTTCGACGAGGTCCCCGTCGTGGAGGACTTCGACGAGTTCTGGCACCGCAAGTACGGCCACGACGAGAACGGTCGTCCGGTCCGGATCGCAGCGACCGAGGACGTGGTCCAGAAGGGTGACGCCACCGACGTGCACCTGCCGTCGCCCTCCTACTGGCCGCTCGTGCTCGCCGCCGGCATGCCGCTGGTCGGGTACGGGTTGATCTTCAACCTGTGGTGGGCCCTGCCCGGGACGATCCTCGTGATCGCGGGCATCTACGGCTGGGTGCTGGAGCCGTCGACCGACCCGTCGGCCGGCCACGGTGACCACGGCGACGAGCACCACGACGGCGACGACAGCGATGCCGCCTCGCTCGACGAGCCTGCGGACACCGATGCAGCCGCATCGGGCGAGGACGCCTCGTCGGACGACCGCGACGGCAGCGACCGGGAACCGGAGCCGGCCATGGCGTCCGCCGCCGGTGCCGATGCGGACGGAGCCGAGCGATGACCGACGTCGCACTCGAGCCGATGGACGACGTGGAGTTCCCCGACGACGTCCACGCCACCTCCACCGGGATCTCCAATCCGAAGCTGGCGATGTGGACGTACCTCGCCTCGGACTGCCTGCTCTTCGGCGGCCTGATCTCGACCTACCTGCTGTACCGGAACCGTCCGGGCAACATCCCGGGGCTGTCCGGGTCCTCGCTGCGGGCCTCGGAGCTGTTCAACATCCCGTTCACGTCCATGACCAGCTTCGTGCTCCTGATGAGTTCGCTGACGATGGTGCTGGCGGTGAACTCGGCGATCCGCAAGGACACCGACCGGATGCGCCTGTGGCTCGTCGCCACCGCCGTGCTGGGCGGACTGTTCCTCGGTGGGCAGGTCTACGAGTTCACCGAGTTCGTCCGCGAGGGTCTGGGCTTCACGTCGAACGTGTCGGCGTCGGCCTTCTACACCCTCACCGGACTGCACGGCGCCCACGTGGCGGTCGGCGTGCTGATGTTGATCTCGGCGGTTGTGTACGCCGCCCGACGAACGCTGAACGCGGAGGCCGTCGAGGTCCTGGGCCTCTACTGGCACTTCGTCGACATCGTCTGGGTCGTGATCTTCGCGATCGTCTACCTGATTCCCTGAGGAGCGAGCGGTGAGCGCAACCATCGACGTCGACGACGACTCCCCGGCCCACCCGGGAGAGCACCACGACCACGGTCCGAGCGACGCGACCTACTTCAAGGTCTTCTGGATCCTGGTCGCCATCACGGCGCTCGAGGTCTCGACCTACTTCTGGGACGTCTGGTTCGGCGAGTCCTCGTGGAACCTGGCCGTCCCGCTCCTCCTGGTGCTGATGGTCGTCAAGTTCATCCTGATCGCTTCGGTTTTCATGCACCTGCGCTTCGACTCGAAGCTGCTCACCAGGATCTTCTACTTCGGTCTGGCCGTGGCGTGCATCGTGTACCTGGTGGCGCTGGCGGTCATGAACATCTTCACCGACAACGGGAACCCGTGGTTCAACGATCCGCCGCCGGCCGTGACGCCGAGTGCGGTGGTCACGGGTGAGGGGTCGAACACCGGCGGCTGAGTCCTGCAGCCGGGGGAGCGATCCGAAGCGGGTCAGTCCCAGCGGAACCAGCGGACTGCCGCGAGGGGTGCGGCGATCGCCCAGAGGGTGAGCGAGACCCAGGCCCAGGTTCCGACGCTCCGGCCGGTGATGAGTGAACCCGTGGTGGCCTCGACGAGCGCTGCCGCAGGCAGGCACCGGGCGACTGCCGCCAGGGGCCCGGGCAGCTCGTCCAGCGGGACGATCACGCCGCCGGTGAGCAGGAGCACCAGGTAGAGGCCGTTGGCCAGGGCGAGCGTGCCGAGGCCCGGCAGCGTCCCGGCGAGGAACAGTCCGATACCGGCGAAGGCCAGCGTCCCCAGGGCCAGCGCCAGGAGCGTCGCCGGCCAGCCGGATGCGGGCGGCCTCCAACCCAGCGCGACGGCGACGGCGACGAGCACCACCACCTGCAGCACCTCGGTGAGCACGACGAGTGCCGTCTTGGCCGCCACCCAGCGTCCGGTCCCGAGGGGTGAGGCGCCCAGGCGCCGGAGGACCCCGTACTGACGCTCGAAGCCGGCGCCGATGCCGAGCGAGACCATGGAGGTCGAGATGACGGCCAGGGCGAGCGTCGCCGGCGCGACGTAGTCGACGGCCTCGTCGGTCCCGGTCGGGACGACGTCCACGACGGAGAAGAACACCAGCACCAGCAGGGGGATCCCCAGGCTGACGAGGAGCTGCTCGCCCTGCCGGCTCGCCAGCGCCAGCTCGGTCCGGAGCTGTGAGGAGAAGGCGCTCACGATGCCTCCGCCGAGGTCTCGTCGTCGGTGGTCAGACGGCGGTACACGTCCTCGAGTCGGCCGCCGTCGGTGCGGACCTCGTCGGCGACAAGGTCCCGGTCTGCGAGCCACGACGTGAGCGAGGCCACCAGCGCCGGCGTCGGAGTTCCCTCGACCTGGTACGAGTCCCGGCCACCGGCCCGGACGGTGGCGCCGAGGTGGTCGCCGAGGGCCTGCAGGTCGAGCTGCGCCCCGCACCGGAACGACAGTTGGGCGCCCCGACCCGCGGCGAGCTCCTGGAGGGAGCCGGCGGCCACGACGGATCCCCGGTGGAGCAGTACCAACCTGTCGGCGACCCGTTCGGCCTCGTCGAGATCGTGGGTTGTCAGGAGCACCGTGGCGCCCTGGTCCCGCAACTCGTCCAGCGTCGAGCGGATCTGCTCCCTGCCCTCCAGGTCGACGCCGGCGGTCGGTTCGTCCAGGAGCAGCACCTCGGGGCGTCCGATGAGGGCGAGCGCCAGCGACAGACGCTGCTGTTCGCCGCCGGACAACCTGCGGAAGGGGGTGCGCTGGCGCTCCCACAGACCGGACCGCCGCAGCAGCCCGTCGACGTCGAGCGGGTCGGGGAAGAAGCCTGCGTACTGCCCGAGGAGCTCCCGGGGGCGGATCGCCGGCTGGATCCCTCCGGACTGGAGCATGATGCCGACCCGGCGCACCAGGTGGCGATGGTCGCGGACCGGGTCCAGGCCGAGCACGCTCGCCCGCCCCCCGGAGGCGGGGCGGAATCCCTCCAGGTGCTCGACCGTCGAGGTCTTTCCGGCCCCGTTGGGCCCGAGCAGCACGGTCACCTCGCCGCGGCGGGCGACGAACGAGGCGCCGTCGACGGCTCGCACGTCGCCGTGGTCGATCGTCAGGTCGTGGACCTCGACGGCAGCGTCGGTCACGGCCGGAAGCTACCGCCGTCCACGAGTGCGCACACGTCCAGCGGGTGTGCTGCGAGCAGTTCGGCCCCCGCCATGCGGAGCTCGTCGGCGCCCCCGTACCCCCAGGTGGCGCCGATGCAGTGGAGTCCGTGGGCGGCTGCCCCCTCGACGTCGTAGCTGCGGTCGCCGACCAGGACGCACTGGTCGCGTGGCGGATCGCCGAGCGCGGCCAGGGTCCGGGCCAGGACCTGGGCCTTCGTCACGGCGGTCGTGTCCATGGTCGCCGCGCCGATCACCTCGAACCGGTGGGTCAGCCCGAAGTGGTCGAGCATGACCCCCGTGGGGACCTCGCCCTTCGAGGTGGCGGTGGCGAGCCGGTGCCCGGACGCGGCGAGCCCGTCCAGCATCTCGACGACGCCCTCGTACAAGGAGGCCTCGAACACCCCGGCCCGCAGGTACCGCTCCCGGTAGTGCGCCACCCCCTCGTCCAGCCGGTCGCCGGGGACTCCCAGTTCGGCGAGCATCGTCTGCAAGGGCGGGCCCACCCCTCCGGTCAGGATCTCGTGGTCGGGGACGGCCAACCCGAGTTGGGTGAAGGCGTGACGCAGGCAGGCGACGATGCCCGGCTCGGAGTCCCACACGGTCCCGTCGAGGTCGAGCAGCACGATCACCCGGCCATGCTCGCACGCCGCCGCGGCCTCCGGGCGTGGAACGGGGGTGGGTGCCGCCGACCGGGGCCGCTACCGTGCCCGCATGCTCGACCTGCGACTGATCCGCAACGACGAGGACGCCGTCCGTGCCGGTCTGGCGCGACGTGGCGAGGACGACTCGACGCTCGACCGGGTGGTGGAGCTCGACGCCGAGCACCGGTCGCTCACGGCCCGCCGGGACGCGCTCCGGGCCGAGATCCGCTCCATCTCCAACCAGGTCGGGGCGCTCTTCCGGGAACAGCGCGGTGACGAGGCGGCGGCGCTGCAGGAGGAGTCACGTGCCCTGGGCGTCCAGGAACAGGACCTCGATGCCCGCAGCGACGAGCTGGCCAGCGAGATCCGGGACCTCCTGCTCCGGATGCCCAACCTGCCGGCGGCGGAGTGTCCCGATGGCTCGGGAGAGGGCGACAACGTGGTGCTCCGGGTCGAGGGGTTCGATCCGGCCGCCTACGCAGAGCACCAGCGAGTGCCGCACTGGGAGATCGGGGCCGAGCTCGGGATCCTCGACGTCGAACGGGCGGTGAAGCTGTCCGGGTCGATGTTCGTGATGTACCGGGGTGCCGGTGCGGCGCTCGTGCGCGCCCTGTGCCAGCTGGCGATCGACCGCAACGTGGATCTCTACGAGGAGGTGCGGCCGCCGACGCTCGTGCGGACCGACACCATGGTGTCCACCGGCCACCTGCCGAAGTTCGTCGACGAGGCCTACCAGCTCGAACGGGACGACCTCTGGGCGATCCCCACCGCCGAGGTGCCGCTCACCTCGCTGCACCGGGACGAACTGCTCGACGAGGCCGAACTGCCCCGCCGGTTCGTGGCCCACACCAGCTGTTTCCGTCGTGAGGCGGGTTCTGCCGGCAAGGACACACGCGGCCTGCTCCGGGTGCACGAGTTCGACAAGGTCGAGATCCTGGCGCTGGGCACACCTGCGCAGGCGGCCGACCTGCACGCGGAGATCCTCGCCCGGGCCGAAGGGCTGATCACCGAGCTGGGCCTGGCCCACCGGGTGCTGGACCTGTGCACCGGCGACATCGGGAACAGTGCGGCCCGGACCTTCGACATCGAGGTCTACGCCCCCGGGGTCGACCAGTGGCTCGAGGTGTCGTCGGTGTCGTGGTTCAGCGACTACCAGGCCCGCCGCGCCAACCTCCGTTACCGGCCGACCGACGGCAAGGGCACCGAGGTGCTGCACACCCTCAACGGTTCCGCGCTGGCGGTGCCACGGGTCTGGGCCGCACTGGTCGAGACCCACCGGACACCCGAGGGGACCGTGCGCGTTCCCGAGCTGCTGCGGCAGTACCTCCAGCCGTACCTGCGCGGCGACGGACCGTTCCGGTGAGCGGGTCGGCCGGAGGCGGGGTGCGCCGCCTCCCGCCGGTCGTCCCGGCCGAGGGGGCGCCGCCCGAGGACATCGGCACCGGCCACCCCATGCGGACGGTGACCGAACGGATCGTCGCCGAACCGTCGTGGTGGGGTCCGGCCGCAGCGGCCGAGGTCGCCGCTGCCTTCGACGCGCTGGCCGATTCGTGGGACACCCGGTCCTCGGCGGCCGTGGCGTCGGTCGGGCTGCTCGACGCGCTCGACCGCGGTGGCCCCTGGGGCGGCCAGGTCGTCGAACTGGGCGCCGGGACCGGATCGGGAACGGCGGTCCTGGTCGAGCGTTTCGGTCACGTGGTGGCGGTCGACCTGGCCGCCGAGATGCTCGCACGCCTGCGGGTGGAGGGG
>CAYMKW010000002.1:34879-43743 GCA_964391365.1 uncultured Microthrixaceae bacterium
GGTGCTCCCGTTGCGGAGCGGTTCGGTGGGCACGCTCGTCTGCGTCAACGCCTTCCTGTTCGCAGCCGAGGTACTGCGGGTCCTGCGACCCGACGGTGCGCTGGTGTGGGTGAACGCGCTGGGCGAGCGGACTCCGATCCATCTGGCCGACGAGGACGTAGCGGCGGCGCTCGGTCCGGGGGTGGACGTGGTGTCCTCCCGTGCCGGGTGGAGCACCTGGGCCGTCGCCCGACGGGTCTGAACCGTCACCGCCGGCCGGTGGACTCAGCCGGCGAGCGCGGAGCCGAGGGTCGCAGCGGCGACGCAGCCGGTCACCGTCGCCGCCCCGTTGGCGAGTGCTCGCCACCGGCGGTGCTCGTGCAGGTCGTCGGCCACCTGTGTGGAGAAGGTCGAGAAGGTGGTGAACGCCCCGAGCGCCCCGACGACGGCGACGGTCGATGCCGCTCCGTCGAACCGGACGTGGAGCGCGCCCGCGGCGGCGCTGCCCAGGCAGTTGACGACCAGCGTTCCCACCGGGAACGCGGGTCGGTCGAGGGCGGCGATCACCCCGGTCCGGCCCCAGGCTCCGAGCACGCACACGGCCGCGAACGCTGCGGCGGTGGCGATCATGCGGAGGGTTCCGGTCCGGCGACGGGGGGCGTGGTGGTCCGATCGCGCTCGAGTCGGGCTCCGGCCCAGGCGGCGACGAGACCGGCGGCGATGCTCACCACGCCCCAACCGGCCGCTCGGGCCACCGAGCCGTCGAGCAGGTCGTCGCCCAGCCGGACGGCGAGTGCCGACCAGGTGCTGAGGGTGCCGCAGAATCCGGCGCCGACCAGGTCGGCGGCATCCCGTCGGACCCAGCGTCCGCCGTGGACGGCGGCCTGGAGCCAGCCGAGCAGTCCGCTGGCGGCGGTGTTGACGAGGAGCAACGCGACGTAGGGATCGCCGCCGAGACCGCTCAGCGCGAGCCAGCGGAGGGCTCCGCCTGCGACGGCCCCCACCCCGATGGCCACCAGGCGTCGAGCTCGCACGGGAGGACTCTACGGGTCGAGCGGCGGCGCCGTAGCCTGACGACGTGGGTCTGGAACAGCGAACCGACTACGACTGGGGCACGCTCGACGAGGCCACGGTGGCCGAGGACCCCGTCGAGCAGTTGGCGGTCTGGCTGGGCGACGCCGAGCGACTCGGTGTCCCGGAGTTCAACGCCATGGCCGTCACGACCGTCGACGACACGGGCCGGCCCCGTTCGCGCAACGTGCTGCTCCGCGGGGTGACGGACGGTGGGCTGCAGTTCTTCACCAACCGCGACAGCGAGAAGGGCCGGGATCTGGCCGCCGACGACCGGGTGTGCGTCCTGTTCAGTTGGCTCGGGATCCACCGACAGGTCCGCATCCAGGGTCGGGCGGCGCCGATCGACGACGTTGCCAGCGACGAGTACTTCGCAACCCGCCCCCGGTCGAGCCAGCTCGGTGCCTGGGCGAGCGAGCAGTCGTCGGTCCTGACCGGTGGTCGGGCCGAGCTGATGGCCCGTCTGGACGAGGTGACGTCACGTCTCGACGGCCGGCCGGTGCCGCGACCGCCGTTCTGGGGTGGCTACACGGTGGTGCCCGACGAGTTCGAGTTCTGGCAGGGTCGGCCGAGTCGACTGCACGACCGGATCCGCTACCTCCGCACGGGCGCCGGAGCCGGTTGGTCCGTGGACCGTCTGTCCCCCTGACCCGCTCGCCCCATGATCGGCACCCCGCCGCAGGGCGTTGCCGACGACTCAGAGCGGTGTCGGCCGCCCGTCGGGTCCGGTGAAGGTGCTGCGCACCGGGAGGATCCGGTCGCCGTCCGGATGATGGACGTGGACTCCGGTGCACACGGCGACGTCCGTGTCCTCCCAGGCGCGGGCGGCGAGTACCGAGGCCGTGACCGCATCGTCGATCCGGCCGGCCAGGGTGATGGTCAACGTGTCGAGCTCGGCCCGATCCTCGGCGCTGCACCCGTGGACCTCGGTCCAGAGCGTCTGCAGCTCGTGGTCGTCGAAGGGGCATCCGTGGTCGGCGTCCGTGCGGATCGCGTCGTTGACGGCGACCAGCGCCCCGCAGGTGGCGGACGCCTCGTCCTGACCGACTCGCAGGGTGGCTCCCACCATGCCGTCGGAGGTGATCCCGATGTGCGTGGTGCCGAGGACGAGCACGGCGCCCCGCCCGCCGTGTGCGGGCACGTGTGACAGGGCCGTCTGCCAGCCGGTGGGACCGAGCGCCGGGATGCCACCGAGACCGCCCACGGTGAACGGGTGGCCCCATCGGGCATCCACCGCCGCGGCGAGCTCGGCGACCAGTTCGTCCCGGCAGGTCGAGAGCGCCACCAGCGTGTCGGCGGACTCGACGCCGCGCTCGGCGAGCCGGAGGAGCAGCCCGTCGAGGTGCGCCTCGAGGGGCACGGAACGCTCGAGCAGCGAGTCGGCGGAGCGAGGTTCCGTGCCGGCGATCGCCGGCGACGCAGGGCTCGGACGTTGCTGTCCGGTGGTGTCGGTCGCGGGAGGCACGTTTCGACGGTACCACCTGATCCAGTAAACCGGAAATCAATGTCCTCTTTACTCGCCCGGTGGGACCGCCCGTTCCTGCTGTCGGCGCCGCACCAGCAGCCCGCCGACCGCCGCTCCGATCGCGACGAGCAGGGCGCAGCCGACCGCCAGTCGCACTGCGCCCACCCCCTCGATCCACGACTGGATCGACGACTGGAGATCCCGGGTCCAGCTGACCAGGCCCGACGATCCTGCGCCGTTCAGCTCCTGCACCTCGACCCAGGCGTAGTAGGTGACGAAGATCCCGGCCAGCATCATCAGCACGCCCGAGATCACCTGGACGTGGGGGAGCACCCGGCGGAACGCCGTGACGACTCCGGTGCGGGCCAGAGCCACCGCCACGGTGAGCACGGCGAGCGCGGCGCCCATTCCCAGCGCGTACACGACGAAGGTGAGGAGCGTGGCGAGGGGATCCCCGTCGTCGAGCGTCGTGGAGACGATCGAGATGAAGACCCCGATCGAACAGCTCAGCGATGCGACGGCGTACGTGACGCCGTAGAGGAACATCGAGGAGAGTTCCCGACCCTCGGAACTGAGCTGGAGCTTCGGCAGACGCACGACGGGCTCGAACCCCCGGACGACCGCCACACCCAGGACGACCAGGCCGACGCCCACGGCCATCGTCACGTAGGGGAGTCGCTCGGCGACGACGCCCGAGATCGATGACCACACCAGACCGACGACCCCGAAGACGGTCACGAACCCGAGTGTGACGGCGAGGGACACCCACAGCGCTCGGGCCACGGGCGACCGCCGGGCCTCGGCATCGTCCGCCTGGTCCAGGCCGAGGAAGTAGGTCAGGTACGCAGGCAGCAGAGCGAACCCACACGGGTTCACCGTCGTGATCATCCCGGCCGTGAACGCCAGGGCGAGCCGGGTCGAGTTCACCTCGGGTCGATCCCGTTGCGCCGGAGCAGCTCGTCGAGTCCGGTCGCATCGAGGGCTCCGCCGACCATCTCGAGCACGGTGCCGTCGGCGCCCACCAGGACGGTCCGGGGCAGTGCGGTCCCGGCGAACGTGGCGAACAGTTCGCCCCGGGGGTCGTCGGCGTTGCGGTAGGTGACACCGGTTCGCCGGATCTGCTCGGCCGCGCCGGCTGCCGTGTCGGTCACGTCGACACCCACGACCTGCACTCGGTCACCCGCCCGCTCGGAAACGTCCTGGAACAGTGGCATCTCCTGCACGCACGGGGCGCAGGTCGAGGACCAGAAGTTGATCAGGACCGGTGTCCCGACCAGGTCCCCGAGCTCCTGGCGGCCACCGTCGAGGTAGTCGAGGGTGACCGCCGGCGCAGGCTCGCCGACGACGGCGGTGGGCGTGCCCTCGGGGACGGCGGGGACCACGGCCAGGTCCTGGAGCGCGTTCGCCGGATCGACCGAGACGTCGCCGAGGCGGCGCAGGGCGACGAGGGTGAATCCGGCGGCCACGCAGAGCGCCACCAGGGCCGCGACGATGATCGTGCGCGCTCCCGCCCGTCGGCGGGTCGGCGCCGAGGTTCCGGCGCCGTCGGCCGGATCGGCGCCGGCGCCGTGCTCGTCGGTGGAGTGGGTGCTCATCGTGGTCGGGGGTTCCGCTGCCCGGGGGAGGCTACGGCACCGACCCCCGCGGTTCACGCCGCGTTGACCGGTCAGGTCCGGGCGGGTTCGGGTCCGCTGCGTGCGACGAGCCACCGGTAGGCATCGGGGAGCTCCACCGGCGGGAAGGAGTCCTCGGGCCGGGCCTGACGGGGCGGCCGGCCGCGCCGCCTCTTCTGGAGGACGATCCTGCCGTCGACGAAGAGGTGGCCTCCCCAGACCCCGGCAGGCTCCCGGTTGGCCACGGCGGTGTCGAGGCACTCGCGCCGCACCGGACAGGACAGGCAGAGGCGCTTGGCGGCGGTGACGTCGTCGAGGTCGTCCGAGTAGAAGCCGACCGGTGTCAGGTCGCGGCACGCAGCCAGTTCCTGCCAGTCGAGCCCGCCGGGCTGCTCGTCCTGGAGGACGGTGCCCGTGGCGGGGTTGGTCTCGTGGTTGGTGGTGTCGTTCACGGCTGGCTCGCTTCGTCGTGGTCCCGGTGCTTGGCCGGGCCCGGTGTGTTCGTTCGTTGGCCCCGGACTCGCAGCGGTGTCGCCGTCGAATCGGTGGGCGACGGCGCCCCGGAACGCAACAGAGCCGCCGGGACGTTGTCCCGACGGCTCTGGAGTGCGTTCCCGCTGCTCGGATCAGGTGCTGATCAGTGCGGTGTGCCTCCCCGTCGGGACGTCCGGTGGCCTCGGTAGTGGCCGAATCGGTCGCCGTCGTGGTTCGCCGACTTCGCCGGCCAAGCGGCTGCGGCGAGCGGCTTGGCGGTGGACGCCGTGACACCGCGCCGGGCCACGAACCGGGTCGACCGGGCGGTGGGGGAGGCGGTGGGTGCGTTCACGATGGTTCGATTCGGTCCGCAGGGACTCCGCCGAGCGAACCACGGCGCTCGGAGTGCCGTCAAGCGAATTGACCCTCGTCGGCGACGGCCCGGTGCCGCCGGTCCGATCAGGGCTCGGGCGTTCCCGTGCCGTCAGGTGTCGCAGCGGCATCCCGGAAGACGGTCCCGCGCCAGTAGCGGAGCTCGTCCACCGACTCGCGGATGTCGTCCATGGCCCGGTGGGCGGTCGCCTTGCGGGGTTGGGCGGACAGGGCCCCGGGGTACCAGCGCCGGGCCAGCTCCTTGATGGTCGACACGTCGACCGACCGGTAGTGCAGGTACTCCTCGATCTCGGGGAGGTACGCCGCCAGGAACCGCCGGTCCATGCCGATCGAGTTCCCACACAGCGGAACCGTCCGAGGCTCCGGCACATGCTCCCGGATGAACGCGAGCGTCTGCGCCCCCGCCTCCTCCAGCGTCGTGGTGGAGGAGCGGATCTGCTCGAGCAGACCGCTCGACGTGTGCATGTCGAGCACGAACGGATCCATGGCGGCCAGGGCCGACTCGTCGGTGGCGACCACCAGGTCGGGTCCCTCGGCGACGATCTGCAGGTCGTCGTCGGTGACGAGGGTGGCGATCTCGACGATCCGGTCGGTCGTCGGGTCGAGCCCGGTCATCTCGAGGTCCATCCACACGAGCATCGGGCCACCCTACGGGCGACGGCTCCGGGATCCGGTCACCGGGATTGGCTGGGCTTTCAGGAATGGTTATCATCCCTGACGTGACACCAACCTCCGAACCATTCGTCCGTCGGGTCGCCGTGCCGGTGGCCCTGCTCCTCACCGCCGCGCTCGCGGCCTGCGGAACCGAGGAGACCGCCAGCACCTCGACCGCCGCCCCGACCTCGACCGCCGCCCCGACCTCGACCGCCGCCCCGACCTCCACCGTTGCGCCGGCCTCCGACTCGACGGCTGTGCCGCCCTGCCCGGTCGAGGCCATCCAGGTGGTCGTGAGCGTCAACCAGTGGGGAGACATCGTCGACCAGCTCGCCGGTGCCTGTGGTGACGTGACGACGGTCATCAACTCGGCGGCGGCCGATCCGCACGACTACGAGCCCTCACCCGCAGACATCGCCTCGTTCACCGACGCCGAGATCGTCGTGGTCAACGGCTGCGACTACGACCACTGGGCCGACGAGACCGCCGAGGGCCTCGACCCGGCACCGACGATCGTGAACGCCTGTGAGGTCGTCGGGAAGACCGATGGCGACAACCCCCACATCTGGTACGGGCCCGAGTACGTGTTCGAGGTGGCCGCTGCGGTGACCCAGCAGCTGCAGGCCGCCCTGCCGTCGACGGGAACGTACTTCGCCGACCGGGCCGCGGCCTGGGACTCGAGCATGCAGGGGTACCGGGACGAGGTCGCCGCCATCCGGTCGCAGTTCCCCGGCCGCTCCTACGCCGCGACCGAGTCGGTGTTCGAGTACATGGGTGAGGCGCTCACGCTGGAGAACACCACTCCGGAGGGCTTCGCCCGGGCGGCGGCCAACGAGACCGACCCGTCACCGGGCGACGTCCAGGCCTTCGACCAGCTCCTCACCTCGGGCGGGGCGAGCGTGCTCGTCTACAACGTCCAGACCGAGGGCGCCATCCCCGAGCAGGTGCGAGGCACCGCCGAGGGCGCCGGCGTCCCCGTGGTGGACGTGACCGAGTCGATCCCCGAGGGAGTGGGCTCGTTCGCCGAGTGGCAGGTCGGCCAGCTCCGGGCATTGTCCGCCGCACTCGCCGGCGGGCAGTGAGCGAACCGCCGCCGGCGGTCCGGCTCCGCAACGCCTCGGTCGCGTACGGGGGCCGGGCGGTCTGGTCGCACGGTGACCTGACCATCCCGGCCGGCGGGCTGGTCTGCGTCATCGGTCCGAACGGCTCGGGCAAGACGAGTCTCATCCGACTCCTCCTGGGGCTGATCCCGCCGGCAACGGGCACCGTCGAGGTGCTCGACGCCCCGGCGCGACGGGGCAACCCCCGCATCGGATACGTACCCCAGCGATTCGGTGACTCGATCGGCGACGCGATCACCGGGCGTGACCTGGTCCGACTCGGTCACACCGGCAACCGGTGGGGGCTCCGACGGGACCCGGAGGTCGAGGCCGACGTCACCGCAGCGCTCGACGCGGTCGACGCGGCCGGATTCGCCTCGGCCCGTCTCGCCACGTTGTCGGGTGGCCAACAGCAACGGATTGCGGTCGCCCAGGCGTTGGTCGGTGCTCCCGACCTGTTGATCCTCGACGAACCGCTCGCCAACCTCGACCTGCGCAACCAGCGTGAGGTGGTCGACATGCTCGCCGAGGTCCACCGGGCCCGGGACGTGACCATCCTGGTCGTGGTCCACGACCTGAACCCGTTCCTGTCGCACGTCACCGGCATCGTCTACCTCCTCGACGGCCACCCCCACTACGGGGCGGTCTCGGACGTGGTGGACGGCGACCTCCTCACGCACCTGTACGGCACATCGGTGCAGGTCGTCCGGACCGCCACCGGTGACCTGTACACCCGGGGCGGCTCGTGACACCGGCCGCACTGATCGCCGAGGTCGGCTACCAGTCGGACTGGCTCGAGACGCTCGGTGCGCCGTTCATGCGCAACGCATTCATCGGCGGGATCCTCGTGGCGGTCGCCGGTGGGCTCATCGGGTACTTCGTGGTCGTGCGTGGCGGGGAGTTCGCAGCCCACGCGCTCGGTCACATCGGTTTCCCCGGGGCGACGGGCGCCGTGCTGCTCGGCCTGTCCCCCACGCTGGGCCTCGGGGTGTTCTGCGTGGCCGGCGCCCTCGTGATCGGTGCGCTGGGGAACCGGGCCCGCGACCAGGCGGTCGCCACGGGCACCGTGCTCGCGTTCGCGACCGGGCTCGGGGTCCTCTTCGCATCCCTCGCCACCCGGAACACGTCGACGATCACCAGCGTGCTCTTCGGCAACCTGCTGGCGGTGTCGAGCGACCAGATCCTGGTCTTCGCCGCCGTCACGGCGGTGATCGCCGTCGTGCTCGGTGTGATCGCCCGTCCGCTCACCCTCGCCTCGATCTCCCCCGAGGTCGCCGCCGCCAAGGGAGTTCCGGTGCACCTGCTCGGGATGTGCTTCCTGGTCCTGATGGCGCTGGCCAAGACGATCGCCGTCCAGGTGGTCGGGACCCTGCTGCTCTTCGCGCTCCTCGTCACGCCACCTGCGGCGGCACTGCGCTTCAGTGCCCGACCCGGAGTGGTCTGTCTGCTGGGGACGGCCTTCGGCGTGGTGTCGGTGGTCCTCGGACTGGTCGTCGCCGTGGTGTTCAACCTGCCGCCGAGCTTCTTCATCGTCACGATCTCGACGGTGATCTGGGCTGCGGCCATGGTCGTGACGAGGGAGCGTCACCGGGACGGCGGCGGGACGGCCGACGCTGCGGAGCGACCAGGCCCTGACCGCTAGCGTCTGCGTTCGTGCTGCAGGTTCCCGTGCTCCGACTCGATCCCGACCTCGAGCTGCCGGCCTACGCCCGGCCCGGCGACGCCGGGGTCGACCTGCGTGCCAGCGAGGACGCCGTGCTCGCCCCCGGAGGCGGACGTGCGCTCGTGCCGACCGGGATCGCCGTGGCCATTCCGCGCGGGTACGCCGGGTTCATCCAGCCGCGCAGCGGCCTGGCCCTCAAGCACGGTGTGACCTGCCTGAACACGCCCGGGCTGATCGACGCCGACTACCGCGGCGAGCTCAAGGTCCTGCTGGTCAACACCGACCCCGAGGAGACGTTCGAGGTGCGACGCGGCGAGCGCATCGCCCAGTTGGTCATCCAGGCCGTCGAGCACGCCGACCTCGTGGAGGTGGAGGCTCTCGACGAGACCGAGCGGGGCGACGGCGGCTTCGGTCACACCGGCCGCTGAATCACCGCGGCGCCTCAGCCGCCG
>CAYMKW010000002.1:43843-72337 GCA_964391365.1 uncultured Microthrixaceae bacterium
TCTCGTTGCGGCGGTCAGCCGCCGATGCTCACCGGGTGGAGGACGTCGACCCACATGCTCGACACGCCGAGCAGCAGGAACGTCGCCACCACCGCCAGCGCGATCGGCTGCAGCCGTCGGGTGTCGAGTCGCAGCGTCGGCCGCCGACGGATCCGGGCGAGCGCACCCTCGGCCAGCACCACGACAGCGTGGCCGCCGTCGAGGGGGAGGACCGGGAGCAGGTTGAGCACCCCGACGCTGGCCGAGAAGAGCCCCGCCATGACGAGCAGCTTCCCCTGTTCGCCGGCGAGGAGCTGTTCGGTCACCTGGGCGCCGCCCACCACCGAGAGCATCCGCTGGTCGGGGGCCTGACCGCCGGCCACGGAGGTGGCGTAGTCCCCGGCGCCGGTCACCAGGTGGAACAGCGACTGCAGCGTCCCCGCGGTGACGTCCCACAGCAGGTCGAGCGAACCGAACAGCACGCCGGAGGGCGTGGCGTCGATCGTCGGACTGGTGATCGCGTACAGGGCGAACAGCACGACGGCCAGCACCAGGTTCGACAGCGGCCCGGCGAGGATGACCGCGAGCCGCCGGCCCCGCGAGGCGGCCCGATAGGTGAAGGGCTCCAGTGACGACTCGACCTCCTCGGTCGGGCTCATCCCCGGGATCTTCACGTAGCCGCCCGCCGGGAGCAGCTTCACTCCGTACCTGAGACCTGTGGACGTCCGCCCCGACCAGACCGTCGGACCGAAGCCGACGAAGAACTCGACCGGTCGCATGCCGGAGCGGCGGGCGACGACGTAGTGGGCGGCCTCGTGGACCACGATGAGGCCGACCAGCATCCCGAGGAACACCGCAGCGCCGGGCAGGAACACGGCGAGCGCCACGACGGCGGCACCCAGGCCGGCCGCCCGCAGCGGGTGGAACTCGCTCCGGCGGCCCTCGGCGCGGCCCGACCGGCGCCAGGCCACGAGCCAACGGACCGGCGCCGGGTCGCGGCGGAGGATCTCCACCTCGGCGCCGGCGGGTCGAGCGACCGGCGCGGTCCGGTCGTCGGTTCGGTCGTCGGCACGGCCGGCCCCCGGCGTCGTGGCGGTGTCGGTCCCGGTCGAGCTCATGGGGCGAGGGTAACGATGCCCCGGCGTCGTGTCCCGGGCGCCGTTGGGGCAAAGGTCCCAGTGCGGGAGCGCCGACTGGTGCGGTCGGCCCACCCGCCGGGTCGGCTCACGGCCGTCCGGCGGCGAGCACCCTGCCGTCCGGACGCAGTTCCGTGCGGGTCGGTCGGCCGTCGACCAGATGGTGCACGACGAGCCGGAGGGGGTCGTCCAGGCCGCCGTCCCACTCCAGGGCGGTGAACGCACCCGGCAGGACGCCGCATCCGGAGTTGGCGTAGCGGACCACCCGGCCGGATGCGTCCAACGGCCGGAGCATCGGGAAGTGCGTGTGACCGAACAACAACCACGGCCAGCCGCCCTCGGGTGCGGTGACGGCCAGCCGGTCGAAGAGCCGTTCCTCGTCGAGCGAGTCGAAGCGCCGGTTCCCCCCGAAGCGGGCGTCCACGCTGATCAGGCGGTTCTCCCCGCGGCCCTCGAGCAGGGTGGTCGTCGCGGGCTCGCCGGGCAGTCCGTCGAACGGTCCCGGCAGCGGGAGGTCGTCGACGGTCGTGGCGATCCACGTGGTGGCGCGACCGAGCGTTGCGAGACCGGGACCATTCCAGGCGTCGGTCAGGTGACCGTGCATGAGCACGGCAGCGGTCGACTCCACCCGGGGCCGCCCGCCGGTCGTGAGGACGAGCGCGTCGGGTGCGCTCACGCCGGGGAGGTGTTCGCCCAGCCGTTCGACCAGGACCCGGTCGGCCAGGACGTCGTCGTGGTTGCCGACCGTCCGGTGGTACCGGCCGTCCCGGGCGAGTTCCGCCAGGACCCGGTACAGGTCCGCGTTGTTGTCGACGATGCGGTCGAGGTGGTCGCCGAGCAGCTCCCGCCTCGTGGCGTCGGCCGGCGGTCCGGCGCACCCGGCGGCGGGCCGGCCGGCGTCGTAGCAGGCACCCCAGGTCGAGCCGCCGACCATCCAGAAGTCCTCGATGTCGCCGTTCTCCACCACGGACCACCCGTCCTCGGCGTACCCGGCGAGCACGGAGCGGTAGAGGTCCTTGGTCCCCTGTCGGGCCGGCCAGTCGAGTCGACCCGGGATGCAGCGGTGCAGGTCCGAGGTCACGACGTAGCGGCCCGAGGCCGGGAGTCGCCCGACGGAGCGGACGGGGAGCGGACCCGGTCGGTCCTCGCAGATCGCCCGGAGTTGCTCGGGGAAGACCCGGATCCGTCGCAGCGCCTCCTGCTGGGAACGCAACGCGGCCACCGTGCCGATGGGGAGCGCCGCCGGCAGCGTCAGGGTCGCCGCCCCGGTCTTGGCGAGCGCCCACGTCCGGGCCGCAGGACCGGGACCGGCGGTCGCACGGAGGGGGGCCACGGTCGCCGTCCCGGAGCCATCGAGTCGGTCGGCGACGGCTCCGGCGGCGAGCCGTGCGCTGCGACGCCACGACTCAGGGATCAGGTCCACGGGGTCACGCTAGGTGACCTCGGGCCGGGGTGCACGGCCGGATCGGCGGAATCACGGGCCTGATCCACCACTCCACGCGTTCACAGCGTCGCCCTCCGGGTTTCGGGAGAAAATGTGTCAGAACCGTCCGGTCCGGACTCCTGCAGTCGACGGTGGCGAACAGGTCGCCACGAACCCAAGGAGTCACGATGAAGCACACCAACCCGACCACGACCAACAACCGACCCGGCCGGCGCCTCGCCCGACGGGCCGCTGCGCTCGCCATCGCCGCCTCTGCGGCCGTCGGCGTCACCGCCGCCGGATCGCTCGACGCCGGCGCCTGGACTCCTGCCCCCGACGGCCCGCTCGGTGGCGGCTGGGCCCCGACCCTCCCGATTCCGTTCCCCACACCGTCCCCCACCCCCCTCCCGTCGATCCCCAGGATCACGCTCCCCGACTCGGCCTTCCGTCCGGTGCTGCCCGACCTGCCCGTGCTGCCGCCGGTGTCCGACCTGCCGATCGCACCGCCCGTCGACGACGATGGTGGCGACGACGCTCCTGCCGGGGTCCGCCCGCTGGATCCCAGCCGGGTGCGTCCGATCGACCCCGGCTCGCTCGTCCCCGACGAACCGCTGTGCGAGGCCGTCGACTGCGGCGACCCGTCCGATGACGTCGCCGACCCGGAGGAGCCGAGCATCCCGCCGGCGGTCGAGTCCGAGGACTGCCTGCCCACCACCCCGGCGAGCTGGGGAGCGGAAGCCGGGACCATCATCGTGTCCGGCCCGTGTGAGGAGCTGACCCCCGACGGCACCCCCGAGGACCTCGGCTACCCCGACAGCGAAGGCCAGGTGGGTGAGCCGATCGGATCGACCACGACCACCGAACCCGAGGTCACACCGGTCCGGGTCGAGTCGGCAACCGGGTCGCTCGCCTTCACCGGCTCCGACCTGGCACTCCCGCTCGCCGGCGCCGGCCTCCTGGGAGCGGGCGGCGTCCTCGCCGGGATCTCGGTCCTCGCCCGCCGCGCCCGGTCCGGGCGGTCCTGACGCCCCGCCGGTCCCGGCTGCCCCCAGGGCCCGGGACCGGCGCCGGGTCCACCCCCCGTGGACCTCCCCCAACAGACCTGCGGGAACCTCCGCCCCCACCGGCCGTCTCCTCCGGTGGGGGCGGTCGCGTCCGGGACGTAGTCTCAGGGCTCGACCACGGAGGAGACGCGGTGACGATCAACGAACGAGGGCCCGAGGGTGACCGTTCCTACGCTGCGGTCGCCGACCGGTTCGCCATGCCGCTCGATGAGGCCATGCTCACCCAGCGAGCCGTCCGCAAGGTCCTGCCGGACCCGGTCGACGACGACATCGTGCTCCGGTGCATCGAGTTCGCACTCCGGGCGCCCACCGGCTCGAACGGCCAGAACTGGGAGTTCGTCGTCGTCCGGGACCGCTCGGTGCTCGGCGCCTTCGCCCGTCGGTACCGGTCGGCCTGGCGGATCTACGGCGGGATCGGCGAGCGGGTCACCGCCGGTGACCCGGCCATGTCGAAGGTGCTGGCCGCAGTCGAGTGGCAGGTCGACCACTTCGAGGAGATCCCGGTGGTCGTCGTGCCCTGCCTGCGCGGCGCGGTGCGCTTCGCTCCCTTCCCGACCATCGCCCAGACCAGCCACTACGGATCCATCTACCCGAGCGTGCAGAACCTGCTGCTCGCGGCCCGGTCCGTGGGGCTCGGGGCCTCGCTGATCACGCTGCCGCTCTGGAGCGTGACCATGGCCCGTCGCACACTCGGACTTCCCGTGTCGGTCCAGCCGATCTGCATGGTCCCGCTGGGCTGGCCGCGTGGTCGGTACGGGCCGACCACCCGACGGCCGGTGGGCGAGGTGGTCCACCTCGACCGCTGGGGCCGCCGACCCTGGGTCGGCTGGGAGCCACCGTCGGACGGCGGCGACGGCTCGGACGGCGCCAGTGGCTCTGACGGCGGCTAGCACGTCGAGGGCTGAACGGGTCGAGCGGGCTGGTCGACCGGGGACCACGCCCTGGGCCGACCGTCGCCTGTGCCACACTCCGCGACGTGCACCTGGCCGTCTACACCGACGCCGCCGAGCGGGGCGGGGCGGAGTCCATGCTCGGCAACCTGCTCGAGCGGCTCGACCCCTCGTGGCGGGTCAGCGTGGTCGGCCCCGACGAGGCCGTGGTCCGTTGGCTCGCCGGTCGACGCCGGGGGAGCGCCCCGGTGGTCGTCGATCGCATCGAGGGGCGATCGGACGTGGCGAACATGATCCGCCACCGTCGGGTGATCCGTTCGCTCGACCCCGACGTCCTGCACGCCAACCTCTCGACCATGTCGTCGTGTCAGTGGGCGCTGGCGGTCGCTGCGACCGTTCCGGGCCTCCCGGTCGTGGTCCTCGAGCACGCACCGATGGGGACCTGGTCGGCCTCGTCCACGTGGCTGAAGCGGCTCACCTCGTCCCGGGCGGCGGCCCACGTCGCCGTGGGCGAGGTCCCGGCCCGGACGATCGAGCGGCTCGGAGGGTTGCCCGCCGGGTCCATCCGGGTCATCCACAGCGGGGTGCCGCAGCTGGAACTGGATCCGCCTCCCCGGCCCGACGACGTGTTCACCGTCGGCATCCTGAGTCGGCTCGACCCGGTGAAGGGGGTGGACCGGGCCGTCCGGGCCGTGGCCGGGCTCGACCGACCCGCTCGCCTGGTCGTCGTCGGGGACGGTCCGGAACGGGCGGCGATCGAGGACATCGTGCAGCAGCTGGGACTGGACGACGTCGTGGAACTCCGAGGGTGGGACGACCGGGCCCGTCACCTCCTGCCCACCTTCGACGCCTACCTCCTCCCGTCCCGGCTCGAGGCGTTCCCGGTCACGATCGGCGAGGCGGCGCTCGCCGGCGTGCCCGTGGTGGCCACCGACGTCGGATCGGTGCGGGAGGCCGTGGTCGACGGCGTGACCGGACTCGTCGTCCCCCAGGTCGAATCCGAGGAGCGGACCGTGGCGGCGTTGACCGAGGCGCTCCTCTCGTTGCAGCGGGATCCGGCGCGCCGTGCCGACATGGGACGGGCCGCCGCGCTCGACGCCGTCGAACGCTTCGACGTCGACCGATCGGTCGCCGAGTGGGAGGACCTCTACCGGAGCGTCGCCCGACGGCGTTGATCCGGGATCAGCCGCCCGAGCCGCCGGCGTCCGGGGTCTCGGAGGTCGAGGTCCCGCCCAGGTCCTCGATGTACTCGATCGGCACGTCCCAGGCTCCGACGACGCCTGCGCCGAGACCGGCACCGGACTCGTCGAGCCCGAGCGCCTCGCGGAGCTGCGCCACCGTGAAGCTCTGCGTGATCTCCCAGCCGGTCATCGTGTCGATCGCCTCGGGCTGGCAGCCGTCGACGGCCCCTGCGGCCAGGTTCTCCGGCAGCTGGAAGCCGATCGACTGGGCGATCCCGATCAGGTCGGTCCCCGACCGGACGGCCAGGCACAGATCGGTGAAGGAGTTGTGGCCCGCCCCGTCGACGACCACGAGCCGCTTCGGTGGTGCCAGGCCGGCATAGGTGGCCTCGACCTCCTCGATGGGCACCAGGACGTCGACCCGAGCCGCGATGTTCATGGACGGCTTCGGCGGGGCCGGCACGTCGGCCCGGCCCGCGGCCGCCCAGCCGACCGCCACGTCGATCTGCGGCTCCGAGAGCGCTGACAGGGCGGCCCGGCCGCCGGCCGAGTGACCCACTGCCCCGACCAGTTCGGTGTCGGCGAGACCCTCCAGGACGCCGCCGGCCTCGCCGACCAGCGTGATCGTGTCCAGCAGGACCTGGACGTCCCGGGCGGGTTCGCGCACGACCTGACCGGTGATGAGCGCGGCCCGGTTGCGTTCCAGGTGGTCGGGGGCGGCCACCACGAAGCCCCACGAGGCCATGCCCCGGGCCAGGGCCGAGGCATCGAGCCGGAACGAACCGAACCCGTGGGAGAACAGCACCAGCGGGAACGGGCCCGAGCCTGACGGCGGGACGTCCCGGTAGGTGTCGGTCATGGTGACGGTGAGGATGGACGGGTCGGTGCCCGCCGGGAGCAGGCTCGGTGCCAGTGAGGCGAGGTTCTCGGGCAGGGCATCGAGCTGGCTGTAGGTGGCGACCGGAGCTCCCGCCACGTCGTCGGTCGCCGGGTACCAGACCTCCACCTTCCGGTCGGGCAGCGACAGGGTCGTGACGCCGACCTCGAAGGGTCCGGGCTCGGCGAACGCCGGATCGTCCGGGCCGCCGGGAGCTGCGGGCACCGATGCCGGCAGCGATGTGGTGGTGGTCGTCGTGGGGTCCGAGGACTCGCTGTTCCCGCTGCAGGCCGCGCCGAACAGGCCCGTGACGACGACTGCGGCGACGAGGCCCCACCGGCGCCCGTTCGTGCGGTGCGAGCGGACGTGCGGTGGGGGCACGTCGGTCGCCGGTCGGCGGGCGGAGCGGTTCGCAGCGGCGCGGGGCGGTGTGGATGGAGCGGTGGTCACGCACGGAGTCTGCCCCGTTCGGACCCCCGGCGGGTGCGACGGTCCGACAGCACTCGACGGTGCGTCCGTTCGCCGGTTCGACGCCAATAGGCTCGGGCCATGCCCCTCCGCTCCCGGATCCTGCTCCCGGTCCTCCTCGTCCCCGTCGCCGCACTGATGCTGGTCGCATGCGGCGAGGAGCAGTCCGCATCGACCGTGGTCGCATCGGCGGACAGTTCATCGGCGTCGTCGACATCGCAGCCGGAGTCGTCCGGCCCCGACGGCTCCGGCGACTCGGAGGCGACGAGCACCGTGCCCACCGGTGGTGGCGACGTCACGGCCGCCGAGGAACGGATCCAGGGGTTGGTCGCCGGGGCTTCGTGGAACGCCTCCGTGACGGATGTGTCCGTCGCAGCCGGCGAGGAGACGATCGTGACGCTGACCACCGACGACGAGACCTTCCCGGCGCTCGAGGCCTGCGAGGCCGTTCGGTCCGCGCTGGTCGACGAGCCGGGCCTGGTGTCCGGTCAGGTGGCGGTCAACATCTGGTGGACCCCTGACCTGACCGCGGACGGCGGCGATGAACGGCAGCTGGCCACGGCGCTGGCCGGCGGGGAGTGCGAGTTGGTCCGGGCGTCGGAGTGAACCGGACGCTCGGTGCCGTCGCAGTGCTGCTGCTCGGTGCCGTTGCGGTCGCCTGTCAGCCCGAGCCCGGCCCGCCAGCCGGCCCGCAGCCCCGGCGGGTCGCCGTCTACGGGGACTCGCTGCTGCACTCGTCCGCACCGGTCTGGCGGACGTCGATCGAGGAGCAGCTCCCGGACTGGAACCTGCTGGAGCGGGCCCTCTGGGGCTCGGCCGCGTGCGACCACCTGGATCAGATGGCCGACGACGCCCACGAGGGCTGGAACGTCCGGGTCGTGGTGATTGCGTTCTACGGGAACGCGGTCACACCGTGTGCCCGGGGGCAGCGGGTCGAGGACCGTTACCGCTGGGACCTGACCCTGGCGGTCGACCTGTGGCAGGAGCGTGGCGCCCGGGTCGTCCTGGTGGTCCCTCCGGGACCGGTCGATTCGGAGCCCTACTCACCCGCGGGCCGGGCCGCGCTGGCGGTGGCCCGCGACCGCCGGGTCCAACTGGTGGACACGACCGGCGCCTTCGTCGACACGGAGACCGGCAGGTTCGCCGCGGACCTGGCCGGTGTGGCGGTGCGGTCCCCCGACGGGGTCCACCTCTGTGACCACGAGTCGCTCGGCGAGATCGTCTGTGCCTCCGACGATGCCGGGGCGAACCGCTACGGACAGCCGATCGCCGCAGCGGTCGTGGCGGAGGCCCGTCTCGTCAAGTGATTCCGGCCCCGCGGCCGTGTCGATGACCCCAGCCCCAGCCCCAGCTTTGTGGTGCGAGCTACATGAATATTCATGTAGCTCGCACCACAAAGCTGGGGGGCGGGGGGCGGCGGGGGGCGGTTCAGAGCCCCCGGGTCGCGCCACCATCGACGAGGACCGAGGTCCCGGTGATGAAGTTCGCCTGTTCGCTGCAGAGGAAGGCGACCACCTCGCCGAAGTCGGCGGCGTCGCCGAGGCGTCCCGCCGGGATGTCGTCGGTGAGCCCAGCTCGGTCGGCTGCTCCGAGCGACAGGAGACGGTCGGTGTCGTGCACCCCCGGCTGGACCGAGTTCACGGTGATTCCGTGGGCGGCAACCTCCGTGGCGAGCACCTTCAGGAACCCGGTGACGCCGGTTCGGGCGGTGGTGGACGCCGCCAGCGTCCCGATGGGCTGACGGGCCCCGATCGACGTGATCGCGACGATCCGACCCCAGCCGGCGGACTGCATGGCCGGGACCGCCTGCTGGCACATGGCCACGGTCGACAGCAGGTTCAGCTCGATCGCGAACCGGTAGTCCTCCATCGACGTCGATGCGAACGTGCCCCGAGGTGGTCCGCCGGCGTTGGTCACGAGGATCTCGACCTCACCGCCGAGCGCTGCACCGGCCCGGTCGACGAACCCCGCAGCGCCCTCGGGCGAACCGACGTCGGCCACGACCGTCTCCACCTGACCTCCCTCGGAGCGGATCAGCGACGCTGCGCTCGTCAGGCGCTCGGCGTCTCGGCCGCAGATGGCCACGATCGCACCCTCGCGGGCGAGGGACCGGGCGCTGGCGAGGCCGAGTCCCGCCGATGCTGCGGCGACGGCGGCACGCCGTCCGCTGAGTCCGAGTTCCATGGTGCTGCTCCTCGGGGGGTCGGGCGAGGATCGAGGGATGGTCGCCTCAGCGGACCGTACCAGCGGGTCCGTGGACGGTGGACGGCCCGTCGTCGTCGGTCGGATCGAGGCGGAGCAGTCGCCGGGCGTTGCGATCGAAGCGGGCGGCGAGCGCCCGGTCCCCGTGCGCCGGATCGAGCTCCTCGTCCCACCCTGCGAGGTTGGTGCCGCCGACCACTCGCTCGTCGCCGACGGTGTCGAGCAGTGCCCGCAGCGCTCGGGGGCCGCCCACGTGCGCATCCCACCAGAGTCGACGGAGCTGGTCGTCCACGGCCCCCGGATCGCGCAGCGACGGCGGACCCCACGGCCGTGTCCGGGCGGCGTGTCCCAGGCGCTCGGCGATCCAGGCGGTGGCTCCGCCACCGTGGCTGACGCACAGGTCGAGGTCCTCGAAACGATCGAGCACACCACCGAGGATGATCGTCGCCACGGCGAGTGCCTCCTCGTGGGCGAACCCGAGCCAGAGGTCGGCGTCGTGGAGCGCGAGGCGCTCGTCCCGTCGGGGGCCGTCGGCACCACCCGGCACGGGGTGGAGGAAGATCGGGACGTCGAGGTCCACAGCGGCGGACCAGAGCACGTCGAGTCGGGGGTCGTCGAGGCGGTGGCCGGGATCGGTGCTGATCGCAGCGCCGCTCAGGCCCAGGTCCCGCACGCTCCGGCGCAGTTCGTCGGCGGCCAGCTCCGGCAGCTGGGTGGGGAGCTGGGCCAGCCCTCGGAGTCGGTCAGGCGCCCGGCGGACCATGGCAGCGAGCTCGTCGTTGTGTCGGCACGCGAAGCCGACGGCGACGTCCCCGTCGACGGAGGTCAGGTAGGAGAGCGGGTTGGGTGAGAGCACCTGGACGGAGATTCCCGCTGCGTCCATCGCGCGGAGTCGGACGTCGAGGTCGGTGAAGGCCGTGCCCCGGTAGCGGACGCCTTCGAGCGTGTAGCTCCCGACCCGGAACCTCGGCGGCCGCCCGTCGTCGTCGGCGTCCTCGAGGAACGGGCCGTGCTCACCGGCGGCCCCGAGCGTGGAGAGCAGGACCACGTGCGCGTGCAGGTCGATCACGTCGGACCGACCTGCCGATCGCCATGACGGCCCCCGAGCAGCACAGGGTAGGTGGACCAGTACCCCCGCTCGGATGCGGGGTCGATCCGGGCGGGACGGTTCGGATCGGGTCGTGCGTCGGCGTCGAGCAGCGCTCGCAGCGCCACGGTGACGAGTCCGACGAGGTGGTCGTCCGGTCGCCCGGCCCCGTTGCCGGTGTCGGGTGGATCGCCGGTGGCGAGGTCCTGGCCGATGCATGCGTGCGCACCGACGCCGAAGCTCACCCCCCATCGGGGCACGCCCTCGGGGAGCGGCCGGTCCGGGTCGAACACCGCAGCGTCCTCGCCGAAGACCTCGGGGTCCCGGTTCGCCGCAACGAGATCCACGACCACGAGGTCGCCGGGGGCGGCGACCCGTCCGTCGAGCAGCTCAACGGGCTCCAGTGCTCGACGAGTGGCGACCGGGGACGAAGGCTGGAGCCGGATCGTCTCGTGCACGCAGCGCTGCAGCTGCAGCGGGTCGGCGACCGCAGCAGCAACGCGGCCCGGCGCAGCGAGGTCGAGCCGGATCAGGTTGTCGAAGGTCCGGACGAACGCCGTCGCCGAGGTGTGCGCACCGGCGAGCAGGTAGAAGCAGGTCTCGCGGAGCAGGACGTCGGGCGGCAGGTGGAGCTCGTCGTCGTGGCGCAGCAGGACCGTCAGCACGTCCCTCGGGAGGTCGTCCTCGTCCACGGTCCCGTCGGCGAGACCGGCGAGGGCCTGTCGTCGTCGTTCGACCGAGGGTGCGAGGAACTCGACGTCGAACCGCTCGAGTGCGGCGGCGACCTCTGATCGGCGGGCGGCGCGGTCTCCCGAGTAGTGGGCCAGCGTCGCACCGGCGATGAACTGCATCATCGCCTGGTACAGCCGGTCGGTCTCCTCGGCGGTGCCGAGAGGTCGGTCCACGCCGGCGGTCGCCGCAGCCAGGTGCATCATCAGGTTGTGGCTGAGTTCCACGAGCTCCGCTCGTCCCGAGTGCAGGTGGGGTGCCAGCACCGAGTCGACGATCGGGGGGAAGAGGCTCCGTTCGTAGCGGGTGTGGGTGTCTCGGCGGAACAGGCGGTTCTCGAGTCGGCGGCGGTCCCGGTGGGCCTCGCCGTGGAGGTTGACGAGGACGTCGGCCATGACGACCTCGCCGGCGTCGTAGAGCGCCTGGCGCAGGTGTCGCTGGCGGAAGGCGTCACGGGCCCCGGCATAGGTGGACACCATGAGGGTCGTGGGTGCGCTCACCTGGTCTCGCCCCCATCGCCGCTCACCCACTGCAGGGCCCGGGCGAGGATCGTCCGGTGGGTCGGGTGGTCCAGCGACCGGTGGTCGTGGCCGAGGACGTCGGTGACGACACGTCCGTGTTCGACCGTCCTGGCCCACAGCACCGGGTGGGAGCGGCCGCCGTGGTCGCTCGTGAGCAGCGCCTCGACGTCGAGCTCCTGGTCGAGGAATCCGTAGACCTCGTCGACGACCTCGAAGTCGTCGCAGTGCTCGGTGATGGGGTGCTGTCGGCCGGACCGGGTGACGTGGACCGACGTCGACTGGACCGGGGGGTGGGCGCTCCGGGACCACGACCAGGTCGCGCCGGTCAGCGCTCGCCACGGGGCCGCCCCGTCGAAGGAGACGACGGCCGTGTGGAGCGCCAGCATCCCGCCGCCTCGCCGGACGAACCCGGTGATGCGGTCGAACCCCTCGTCGTCGAGCGGCGCAGTGTCGCTGCGCAGGTGCGCTGCGGACGGGTGCGTTCCGGAGCTGTGGAGGCAGCACACGGCGAGGACGTCGCCCGGACCCGCGGCGGAGATGGCCTCGACCGCCCGGACCGGATCATCGACGGAACGGAACCGCAGGTCGGCGTCGGCCGCCAGTTCCGCGAGCACGTGCAGGTGCGGCTCCAGGTCATGGCCGACACCACCGCTGAGCACCAGCAGGCTGCTCACCGCTGTCGCTCGCCGGAATCGGTGCTCTCACCCACTTCGGAATCGGTGCCGATGCCCACGCCGTCGAGGCTGGCGGGACGCGGGAGCGAGCTGATCACGCTCATCGTCACGCCACCGTCGACGAGGACCTGGGTCCCGGTGATGTAGTCGGCCCGGTCCGAGAGGAGGAACATCACGACGCCGGCGATGTCCTCGACCGTGCCGAGCCGTCCGAGGGGAACCGCACCGCTGCGCCGCCTCCGGATCTCGTCGTCCCGGTAGACGTCAGCCGCCAATCCGCCGTCGACGAGCCCCGGTGCGACAGCGTTGACGCGGATTCCGTGGCGGCCCCACTCGAGCGCCATCTGCTGGGTCAGGAGCCCCACCGCCGCCTTGGTCGATCCGTAGGCACCGGCATTCGGCCCCGGGGCCACGCCGTTCATGGACGTCACGGTCACGATCGCGCCGGGCAGCGCGCTGTCGACCATCCGCCGGGCGACGGCACGAGCGGGGACGAACGTACCGGTCAGGTTGACCTCGATCACGTCGTCCCAGTCGTCACGGTCCAGGTCGAGCAGCGGGCCGAACCGGACGATCCCGGCGCTGCAGACGAGCGCGTCGGGCGTGGCGTGGCCTGCGTGATCGGCGAACCGGTCGAGGAGGGCCTCCACGGCGGACTCGTCCCGGATGTCGCCGACGAGCTCGACGGCACCCAGCCGGGCAGCCACCCGCCGGGCCGCCGTGGCGTCGCGGTCGAGGACCCCGACGATCCAACCCTCGGCGGCGGCGCGCTCGGCGACGGCCTCCCCGATGCCCGAACCTCCGCCGGTGACGATGAGCCCCCGTCGCCGCGTCGGCTCGTCGGGGTCACCGGGTCGCTCGTCGCTCACCGTTCCGTCACCTGGCGGGTCAGCAGCTCGGTGGACCACACACCCACGTGCTCGCCCGGAAGCGTCGATCGCTCGGGCCACGGCTGATCGAGGTCGACGGGCACGCCACGGGACACGACGTGTCTGATGCGCTCGCGGCGCCCGAGCAGGGCCACGTCGATCGACGGGTCACCGTCGACGACGAGCAGGTCCGCTGCCGCTCCGGGAGCGATGACCCCGATCGAGTCCATCGGCCGACGGAGGGCCAGGGCGCCGTTGCGGGTGGCGCAGGAGATCGCCGCCAGCGGGCTCATCCCCAGCACCTCGACGAACAGCTCCAGCTCCCGGGCGTGCCAGTGGCCGTACGGGGTGAGTGAGAACCCGCTCTCCGATCCGCACAGCAGCTGAACCCCGGCCTCGACTGCGGACCGCAGTCCGGCTGCGGTCGCCTCGATCTCGCCGAGGAAGATGTCCCGTTGCCCCGGGGCTGCGCCCACGAGGTGGCCGTGGTCGGCGAGGTTGGCGAGGAACGTGAACGTCGGGGCGATCGCGGCCCCGGCGTCCGCCACGGCCTCGACCGCGGCCCCGTCGAGGTGGCTGGCGTGCAGGATCAGGTCGACGCCCGCCTCGGCGGCGAGTCGGGTGGACGCGGCGCTGCGGCAGTGGGCCAGGACCGGGGTGTCGATGGCGTGGGCGGTGTCGGTCACCGCCCGCAGCTCGTCACGGGACCAGACGGTCAGCTCCCCCTGACGGTTCGGCAGTGATCCGGTGACGTGAACCTTGATCCAGTCGGCGCCGTACTTCACCTGCTCGCGAGTGGTCCGGACGATCTCGTCGCGGTCGCGCACGACCCGCGCGTACCCCGCAGTGCCGTGGTCCGGGATCATCCGGCCGGCGGTGCCGCCGGCGGCGGTGAGCAGGGCGTTCATTCCCGCCGACATCCTCGGTCCGGTCACGAGACCGGCCTCGATCCCATCGCGCAGGGCCGGTCCGAGGTCGCCGATGCAGTCGGCGTCGAGGAACCCCGTGACGCCGGCGAGCAGGAGCTTGCGGACGTTGAACGCTGCGAGGAGCAGGCTGGTCGAGAGCGGTCGGTGGGCGAACAGCTCGTCGTTGCTGGCGGGTTCACCGAAGGTGATGTGGCAGTGGGAGTCGATCAGTCCGGGCAGCACCGTGCATCCGGTCACGTCGATCCGGGTGCAGTCCTGCCCCGCTGCCTCGTTGACACCCGGACCGACCTCGACGATCCGGTCCGCCTCGACGAGCACGTCGGTGGAACGTGCCACGGGAGCGCCGGTGCCGTCGACGACGTCCCCGCCGCTGAACCAGAGCTGTCCTCCCACTCGTCGTCCCCCAGTTCGTCGTCCCGGCGTGACTCAGGCCACGCTGCGTCCCCTGCGCTCCCGTCCAGAGTGACGGCAGCGGGAGGGCCGCCGACCGTCGACGTCCTGAACAGTGTTTACTACACTGACGATTCCGGGTCGCCCGCAGGACGTACCCATCATGCGGCAGGATCGTTCACGGTTCCGACCGTAGCGGTCGGAGGAACAGGGGGGACGAGTGGACGCCACGCTGGAGGACGAGATCCGAGGACAGCTGGCTGCCAACCGTGACCGGACCGGACCACCACCCGGAGCCGTCGAGGTCCCGCCGATCCCGGCCGGACGGTACTGCGATCCGGTGTTCGCCGCCCTGGAACGGGAACGCGTCTGGCGGCGGTCGTGGCTGTACGCCGGACACGTCTCGGAGCTGCCATCGCCGGGCAGCTACCTGACCACGCAGCGCTCCGGCTCGCCCATCGTGGTGGTGCGCGGCGAGGACGACGTGGTGCGGGCCTTCTACAACAGCTGCCGGCACCGTGCGGCTCCGGTGGTCCGTGAGGAGTGCGGGACCGCCCGCCGGCTCACCTGTCAGTACCACTCGTGGTCCTACGACCTGCAGGGTGAGCTCCGCGCGGTCCCGGACGCGCGGAACTTCGTGGACCTCGAACAGTCCGACCTGGGACTCGTTCCGGTCCGCTGCGAGGTGTGGGAGGGGTTCGTCTTCGTCAACGAGGACCCGGCCGCTGCGCCCCTCGAGGCGTACCTCGGCGCGCTCGGTGAGCAGATGCGAGAGGTCGACGGCACCCGACTGCGTTGGTTCGCCCGACAGGAGCACAGCGTCGCCGCCAACTGGAAGGTCGTGGTCGACGCGTTCCTCGAGGTGTACCACATCCGCACCGTGCACCCGGACAACGCGGCGCTGCTCTACGACGACTCGACCGTGACCGTCGCCATGCTCCCCAACGGGCACAGCCGACTGAGCGTGGCGGTCCGCCCCGAGCTGCTCGGGGTGATGGACCCGTCGCCGGCAGCCGACAACCCGAGCGTCGGGGCGCTCTGGCGCGAGACCAGCACGTCGTTCGGCTGGTTCCCCAACGTGATCGCCCCCCTGGACACGGGGGCCTTCCCGCTGCTCTGCATCTGGCCGGTCGACGAGGGGCACGCCCAGCTGGTGCTCGAGTGGTTCGCCCCGGACTGGGGTGCGGGCGACATGCCCGAGGAGCACTCGATGCGCGCCACCCTGTTCGAGACGGTCATGTCCCAGGACACCGCCAACCTGGGCGCCATCCAGCGGTCCGTGGAGTCGCCGGGGGCGCGTCCCTTCCGCATCGGGTGGCACGAGCGGCTCGTCCACCACTTCCACCGGGCCGTCGACCTGGCGATCGGTGCGGACGCCGTGCCCGAGGGACTCGAGGTCTCCGACGCGCTCGACCGCTTCGTCGAGGGCGTCTGACATGGTCGACGCAACGACGCCGATCGTCGGCCACGTCACCAACGCCGCCCACCAGCCCGACCTGAGCGGACTGCGTCGCCCCGTCGCCGACGAGCTCGACGCCGTGTGCACCGTCTCCGGTGACCTGCCGGCCGGCCTGCGCGGGACGTTCGTGCGCAACGGTCCCAACCCCGCCTTCGAGCCCATCGGTCGCTACGACGTGCTCGACGGTGATGGGATGCTGCACGCAGTCACGTTCGACGACGGTGCCGTCCGCTACCGCAACCGGTGGATCCGCAGCCGGGGCCTGCTCGCCGAGCTCGGACTCGGTCGCGCCGTGTACCCGGGGCTCGGTGACGTCACGTCCTTTCCCGACCGTTCGCTCACCGGTGACGCCGGGCCCGTGAAGAACCCGGCGAACACGCACCTCGTCGAGCACGCAGGCCGGTGGCTGGCGCTGTGGGAGGGCGGGCTGCCGACCGAGGTCACCCGCGACCTGGACACGGTCGGGGAGTACGACTTCGCCGGGCGCCTCCGGGGCCCGATGACGGCGCACCCCCGGATCGACCCGCGCACGGGCGAGCTGCTCGCGTTCGGCTACTCGCTGTTCGAGCCGTACCTGAGCTACTTCGTGGTCGACCCCGACGGCACCCTCTCGCACCAGGTCGACCTGGACCTGCCGGTCCCGGTGATGATCCACGACTTCGTCGTCACCCCGGACCACGCCGTGTTCCTCGAGTCGCCCTACGTGTTCGACCTCGCCAACCTGGGGTCGGGTCCGCTGGTGCGGTGGATGCCCGAGCGCGGTGCCCGGATCGGCGTGATCCCGAGGCGGGGAGCGGCCGAGGACCTCCGGTGGTTCGACGTCGAGCCGGGCCACGTCCAGCACTTCTGGTCGGCGCAGTCCGTCGGTGACCGCATCGAGTTCGACGGCTGCCGCTACGACGACCCGGCGTTCGGGATGGACGACTCGGTCCCGCTCGAGGAACGCGCCGCCCGGGACCACACGGCGAGCCCGGCTCGGTTCTGGGTCGACCTCGCCGCCGGTACCGCCGGCTGGGAACCACTCGACGACCTCGCCGGGGACTTCAACCGGATCAACCCGGCCTACGACGGGGTGCGGGTGCGCTACCGCTACATGTCGGCCTACACGTTGGCGGAACGTCACCTCGGTGACTTCGACGCGGTGGTGCGCTACGACGACGAGACCGGGTCGCGCGACCTGTGGAGCGCCGGTGCCGCCGGCCACGTCGGGGAGAGCGTGTTCGTCGCCGACCCCGACGGCCGTGCCGAGGACGACGGCTGGCTGCTCAACATCGTCCACGACGACCGTGACGACGCGAGCTCGCTGGTGGTCCTCGACGCCCGGGACGTCTCGGCCGGACCCGTCGCCACGGTGCTGCTCCCACGGCGGGTGCCCTTCGGGTTCCACGCCAACTGGTTCCCGGAGCCGCAGTCGTGAGCTCGGTCGGGCGGACCGCTACGAGCGTGGCGGCGGTCGTGGTCCTGCTCGCCGTTGCGACGACCGGCTGCAGCGCCGGCGATGGCCCGGCTCCGGCCGCAGGAGCGGTCACGACGGTGCCGGCCGGCCCGTCCGCCGTCGCGGCGGAACGCCTGGCCGGTCGGTACGCCCACTTCGACGTCGTGGCCTACCAGGACGCCAGCATGCGCACGCAGATCATCTCGTACGGGTTCAGCGACCTCGACGTCGTCGACGGGCGTCTCGTCGAGCAGGACACGTTCTGCTTCTCCGAGCACCGGTCGGACCAGCCGATCAGCGTCACGTTCTCCGACGCCGCCACGCAGGCGATCCGTCCCGTGCCCGTCGACGTCGAGCTGACGGTCGACGACGGCCGGGCCCGGATCGTCCGGCCCGCGACGCCCACCGGGATCGGCGTCGACCTCGCCGACCCGGCCACCGACCCGCTCCCCACGGACCCGGCCGACCCGCGCATCGTCGATGCGGACGGCGATGGCCGTCCCGGCGTCACGGCGACGATCACCGCCGGTGGCGGAGCGGTGACGGGCGAGTTGTACCTCGCCCGCCGGGAGATCTTCGCCTACGACCTGGTCGAACAACCCGACGGAACGCTCACGGGTGTCGTGAGGGACGGCTCCGAGCAACTGGTGATCGACACGAGCAACGAGTTGTTCCGCACCCCGGCCCAGTGGGTCCAGGATCCCGACCTATCCCGGAGCCCCATCGTCCTGGTGCCGGTGGGCCGGGACTGGGACTGCGAGCGGCTCCGGGCCGAGCGGCCGACGTTGCTCCCGCCCGTCCCACCGATCTCCGGCTGACGGACCCCGCGCCGCGACGACGGCCGTGTGGGAACATCCACGTCGGCGGCGTGCGAGCGCCCCGGGCCTCTAGCTCAACTGGCAGAGCAGCGGACTTTTAATCCGTCGGTTCAGGGTTCGAGCCCCTGGGGGCCCACTGCAGCGGACTGTTCATCCGTCGGTTCAGGGTTCGAGCCCCTGGGGGCCCACCATTTCCACCGACCCACGCCCGTTGCGCTCAAGTCACTAGGCTGCTCGTGTCGATCGACCAGCGGCGCCGAGCCCCCGACCTCGTCGCGCCGCCCACCCGGGGAGGGTTGTCCGTGCACGACACAGCACCGGTCCGTGACGTCACCACCGATGAGGCGCCCCGCCGGCGCTCCCGGTCCCGCCGCGCCGCGACCGTCGCCGCCCTCGCCGCGGCGGCACTCCTCATCACTGCGTGCGAGAAGCCCCCGTACCAGATCGTGTTCCCGGTGGCCGGGAAGTCGAGCTTCTCCGACACCTTCGGTGCTCCACGTGGCAGCAGCTCGCACGAGGGTCAGGACATCTTCGGAGTCAAGGGCCAGCCCCTGCTCGCCGCCGCCGACGGCACCATCACGTGGATGCGGTGGGGGACCGGAGTGCGTTCGGGCAACCTGCTCCAGCTCACCGACGACACGGGTTGGTACTACTACTACATCCACCTGAACAACGACACGCCCGGCACCGACGACGCAGCCAACCGCTACGACCTGGCGTTCGCGGACGGGATCACCATCGGCCAGCGGGTGAAGGCCGGTGAGGTCATCGGCTACCTGGGCGACTCGGGCGACGCCGAGCCGACGACCCCGCACCTGCACTTCGAGATCCACAAGCCCGGTGGCGCCGTGATCAACCCCTACGGGGCCCTGCTCGAGGCCCGACGCTTCCAGCGCAGCGAGGCCGAACGGGTGGCGGCCAGCCCCACGGGTGCGGCCGAGCTGTTCGTGTTCAACCCCGACGGGACGGTGCTCATCACCGGGTACGCGATCGACGCCGTGCGCAACGATCCGGTGCGTGTCAGCGCGTACGTCGGCGGCAACCTGATCTCCACGACGAACGCGAACTTCGATCGGCCCGAGCTCGCAACGCGAGGACGTGGCACCCGGCACGGGTTCGTGTTCCCGTCGGTGGGCGCCCGGGGTGGCGGTCCCGTCCCGAAGGGTGCCGAGATGTGCGTGGTCGCCCACAGCATCGGAGGCGGCGGCTCTGCCCGTATCGGTTGCTCGACCGCCCCGAAGTGACGTCCGGTCGGTGAGCGCCGACCGACCCGAGCCGCTGCCGATGCCGTGGTGATCGATCCGAGGACCCCGGTGCTGGTGGGTGTCGGCGTGGCGCAGCGGCCTCCCGACGGGTCGGCGGGTGTCAGTCCCTTCGAGTTGATGACCGAGGCGGCGACGGCCGCCGGGATGGATGCGGGCGCCCCCGGCCTGACCGGACGGCTCGACACGGTGGCCGTCACCGTCGGCAACTGGGAGCACCCCGACCCGGGCCGGGCGCTGGCACGACGGCTCGGCGTCGTCCACGTCCGGTCGATCCGGGTCGACGTCGGCGTCCCCCAGCAGACACCGGTGTCGGTCGCGCTCGACCGGATCCGTCACGGTGCCGCCGACGTCGTGCTGGTCGCCGGGGGCGAGGCGCTCGCCAGTCGACGGGCGGCCGAGCTTGCCGGTCGGGATGTCCCCGACGACGGGTGGCCGATGGCGCCGACCCTGCCGGACGAGCACTGGCGACCCGGTGAGGACGACTCGGGCGAGTTGATGTGTGAGGCCGAGATCACGGCCGGGTTGTGGGCGCCGGTCGAGCAGTACGCCTGCATCGAGGTGGCCCGGGCCGCCGCCGCCGGATGGGACCGCGAGGAACACCTGGCGGACATCGGCGGCCTCTGGAGCGCCTTCGACGCCGTCGCCGGAACGAACCCGGCGGCCGACTTCGCCGGCGGCCGGTCGGCGACGGATCTGGTGACGCCGTCGCCGTCGAACCGTCCCCTCGCCTGGCCGTACACGAAGTGGTTGGTGTCGCAGTGGACGGTGGATCAGGCGGCGGCGCTCATCCTGTGCTCCGCCGAGGCCGCCCGTTCGGCGGGGGTTCCTCCGGATCGCTGGGTGTTCCCCCGGGTGGCGCTCGAGTCGTCCCACGCCGTCTCGCTCACCCGACGGACGGAGCTCCACCGTTGGCCCGCCATGGGTGTGCTCGGACGCGCGGCGGCCGCCCATCTGGGATCGCCGCTCGACCGGATCGAGCACGTCGAGTGCTACAGCTGCTTCCCGTCCGCCGTGCGCGTGCAGCAGGCCGAGCTGGGGCTGGACCTCCGAGAGGTTCCGACGCTGACCGGGGGCATGACCTTCGCCGGCGGGCCGTTCAACAACGCCACCTACCAGTCGACCGCCGTGCTGGTGCAACGACTGCGTGCCGAGCCGCGGTCGCTCGGCCTGCTCACGACCGTCTCCGGGCTCCTCACCAAGCCGGGGCTCGTCGTCTGGTCGGCGACCCCCGGTCCGCCAGAGCTCGTCGCGGACCTGGCCACGGAGGTTGCGGAGGTGACCGGAACGACCGAGTCGGTGGCCGACATCGATGCTGCCGGAGTGGTGGCGACCGCCACCGCCGTCCACGAGGGGTCGGACGCCGTCAGGGCGGCGGTGGTCGCGGATCTGCGGGACGGTCGGCGCTGGGTCGGGTGGACCGAGGAGCGTGCGGTCGTCGAGGCGGTGCTCGACGGGACGGCGGTCGGTCGACCCGTGGAGATCCGGGGGCGCACCTGCTCGTTGTGAGCCGGTCCGTGGGGTGAGCGCTGCAGTGGACCGCGGCCCGTCACATGCGGGGCGTCTCGTCCAGTCCGTCGTTGAACTCGCGGTACATCCGGTAGATCCGGACGCAGCGTTCGCAGACCGGGAGCTGCTTCGGATCCCGGGACGGCACCCAGACGTGTCCGCAGAGGGCCTCGAGCGGTGTCCCGTTGACCCGGGCCTCGAGCACCTTCGCGGTGGCGTCCTCCCCGGGCTTGGTCCGGACGATGTGGGCGACCGGACCGTCCTCGGTCGAGGTGTCCTCGTCGGTGTCCGGATCGAGCACGGTGATCCCGCCGGGGGTGATCGGCTCGGAGGAGGCCCGGTAACGGTGCTGCAGCTGGTGCCGGGCGGCGGGCGGGAGGTGGCTCTGCATCGCTGTCATGGTCGCGCGTGTCGGTCGTCGTCGGCACCCCCGGATCGCTCCGACCCGGACCTGCCCCCGTTTCCCGCCGCCGGTTCGCAGCGGACGACGATCGCCGTGGGCGTCCTGACCCGGCCGGCCTCACGCAGTCCCGAGCGGGCCAGGACGTCGGCCAGGACGACGGCGGCGACCTCGGGGGTCACCGGCCGGCCGTCGACGGTGCACCCGTCGGGGATCTCGACGGACCCGCCGGTGGCCGGGTCCAGCGCAGCGATCGACTCGACCACGGCCTCCAGGGTCGGCCCCGACGGCGGGGGGTCGATCGGCATCTCGGCGGCGAGCCGGGCCCGCTGACGGGCCCGTGTGCGGCGGAACCGGACGACGCCGAACGGCAGGACGATCAGGACGGCGATGACGAGGGATCGGGCGAGCGTGCCCACCTCGACGTCCGCGAGGATCGGTGTTGCGGCCATGGCGGAGCCGGATCGTACCGGCCGCTACCCTCCGGGACCGTGCCGGGTGACGACGACGTGGACTCCACCGACGAGGAACCGGCGGTGCCCGGGTCCAGTGACACCGACCCGGTGCCCGGGTCCAGTGACACCGACCCGGTGCCCGGGTCCAGTGACACCGAGCCGGCCGAACTGGAGCTCCGGTCGCTCGAGGCGTCGTTCGCCGCGGTCGAGGAGGCGATGGAGTCGCTCACTCGGATCACGGCCGATGGCGGGGATGGCGCCGTGGTCGTGGCCCAGATCGAGGCCGTGGTCAACTCCACACGGTTCCCGCTGGAGGCCGACCCGACCCTCTGATGGGTGCGCGCTGATCGGTGCGCGCTGGCGGGTGTGGGCTGACCGGCGTCGGCCTCAGAGTCCGTCGGGAACGGTCTCGTCGATGACCAGGTGCACCCGGTCGCCGAGTCGCCATCCGCCGTCCTCACGGACGAACCAGCGGCCACCCAGGTTGCCGATCCGCTCCCAGGGTGCTCCGAGAGCCGCCTCGGCGGCGAAGATGACCCCGGCGTGCGCCACGGCCAGCACGAAGCCGAACGGGTGGTCGGCGTGGATCCGGTCGAAGGCTCCCAGGACCCGGTCCCGGACCACGTCGTCGTCCTCCCATCCCTCCGGTCGTCGGCCCTCGGCCAGCGCACCGGGATCCCGGTCCTCGATCTCGCTGCGGGTGAGCCCCTGCCAGGCGCCGGCGTGGCGTTCGATCAGCCCGTCGAGCGTGCCGACCGGGCCGATCCCGATCTCCTCGGCGATGATCTCGGCGGTCGTCCGGGCCCGTTCGAGCGGGGAGCTCACCACCCCGTCCAGCGCCCCGACCGCCCGTGAGGCCTGACGGGCCTGGTCGCGGCCCCGATCGGTGAGCGGCGGGTCCTCCTGGCCCTGCCAGCGGCCGACCGCGTTCCACTCCGATTCGCCGTGTCGGACCACCAGCAGTTGCGTCACGGGCCGCACGGTACCGGACCGGACCGGGGCCGGTGTGGGGACGGGTGCCGGGGTCGCGGCCGGGGTCACTGGACGGGAAGCGGAAGGGGCGGGGGCGCTACCCTCGCCGTGTGCCGGTTCTGCGACTCTTCGCCCGGGCGCGCCAGGAGGCGGGGGTCGGTGAGCTCACGGTGGACGGTGCGACGGTGGCCGAGGTCCTGGCCGACGCCCGGAGTCGGCTGGGTCCGGGGTTCGGTGAGGTGCTCGACCACAGTGCGGTCTGGCTGAACGGCGAACCGGCCGAGGGCGCCGCCCCGGTGGGTGACGGTGACGAGGTCGCCGTGCTCCCTCCGGTGTCAGGAGGGGCGTGAGCACCGCCGAGCTCCCCAAGGTGACCCCGGTCCGTCGTCAGCGCCGCCAACCGGCCGCAGCGGCCCCTGCGAAGCGCCGCCACGTGCCCGGACCGAGCCTGCTCGGACCCACCACGATCGAGGGCCCGCGGGTCCGCCTCGGTGTCCTCTGGTTTTTGGTGGCGATCGCTGCGGCGACGTCGGGCCGTTGGGCGTCGGCTCTCGTGTGGGGTGCCACCGCCGGTGTCGCTGCGGCGGATCTGGTTCGGGTGTGGCGCAACTGGGGCGGTGCCGACGAGCGGCCCGGGCCCCAGCGGCTGATTGCCGGCCTGCTCGCAGGTGGTGCCACCGCGTTGGCGGCCGTCGGCTCGGGTGCGGCCGGAGCGGCGATCGTCGTCGCCGCGGTCTCGGCGCTGGGCATCTCGGTCTCGCTCGGTCGCCGCGGTCAGCCGTCACCGGAGCTGATGCTGTCGAGTGTCCTGCCGCTCGTCGCATGCGTCCCGGTCGTCCTCACGGTCGTCGCCGGTCCGTGGGCCGGTCTGTTCCTCATCTGCGCGGTGTCGCTCTACGACACGGGCAACTTCCTGGTCGGTGCCCAGTCACGGCACTCCTGGGAGGGACCGGTGTGCGGTGTGATCGGTGTCCTCGCCGTGACCTTCACCATGGCGGCGTTCCAGCCCGAACCGTTCGATGCCGCCGGCACCTGGGTCGTGGGCGGACTCGTGGCGCTGGCCTGCCCACTGGGGCAGATGGTGCTGACGGCGTTCCTGCCGGAGCGGACCTCGGTGGCGGTCCGGGCGCGGCGGATCGACACCTACCTGGTGGCCGCCCCGATCTTCCTGGCCGGGGTCTGGCTGGTCGGTTGAGCCCGTCCCGCTCGACGGGGACGGCGGTAGCGTGTCGGGGTGGACTTCGAAGCCTTGGTCGACATCGACGAACCCGCGGACCTCGGGTCCTGCTCGATGCAGGACCTCCGTGCCGTCCGGGACGCCTACCAGGACGTGGAGAACGGTCTCTCCTACGCCCGACGCATGGTCCAGGGCCGGCTCGACACCGTCTCGAGCGAACTCGAGCGTCGTCGAGGGGTGGACACGAGCGAGCTGGTCGATCGGCTCCCGTCGGCGCTGGCGGGCAACACCCGAGGTCCGGGGATGCCCCGACCGCCGCAGGACCTCGCACCCCCGGAGTGGGCGGCCTCGGTCGTGGCGGAACTCGACGCGTTCATCGGCCCGGCGGACCTGGGTCGACTCGCGGACCTCGACGACGCCCGACTGGCCACGGCTGCGGAGCAGATCGCGACCTACGAGCGACTGGTCTCGACCGCCCGACGGGAGGTGCACACCCGGATGGACCGCATCCAGGAGGAGCTGATCGCCCGCTACCGCGACGGCGCCTCCGTGGACGATCTGCTTCCCTGAACGCCCTCGGCGACGGCGGGGGCACGGGTTCGGCCGGTCCGCCGGTGTCCGGGCTCGCCGATCAGGGGGTTCACCGGACCGAGGGCTACCCTCTCAGACTGTGAGAGACGACCTCGACCGGCGGTGGCAGGACCTCGGCGAGTTCATCCGCGAGCAGCGCAACGTGGGACAGATGTCGCTCCGCCGGCTCTCCGACCTGGCGGGTGTCTCCAATCCCTACCTCTCGCAGATCGAACGGGGCCTGCGCCGGCCGTCGGCCGAGATCCTCCAGCAGATCGCCCGGGCGCTCGAGATCTCGTCGGAGTCCCTCTACATCCGGGCCGGGATCCTCGACGAGCCGTCGAGCACGATCGACCCGATCGCCGAGATCCGACGCGACCAGTCGTTGACCGAGGAACAGCGCAAGTCGCTGATCCGGATCTACGAGTCCTTCCGCCGTGAGAACGAGCTGACGGGGCTGGTTTCCGCTGCGGTGACCGACGCCTCGCCGGGCGACGGGAATCCGCCTCCAACCTGAGGGTTGCACCGTTCGTGGGTTCCGTCGCCGTCATCTCGCTCCACACGTCGCCGCTCGCCCTGCCGGGAATCGGTGACTCGGGTGGGATGAACGTCTACGTCCGCGAGCTCGCCGGTGCGCTGGGACAGGCCGGCGTCGACGTGCGGGTCTACACCCGACGTTGGTCCGAGGAACTGCCGGATCGGGTCCCCGTGGAACCCGGGGTCGAGGTGGTGCACGTCCCGGCAGGCCCGGTCGATGCCACCAAGGAGCAGCTGCCCGGCCTGGTGGACGCGTTCGCCGACGGGGTCGCCCGGGACCTCGCTGCCCGACCGGCCGACGTCCTGCACGCCAACTACTGGCTGTCGGCGGTCGCCGGCCACACGCTCAAGCACCGACTCGAACTCCCGCTCGTCTCGACGTTCCACACCCTCGCTCGGGTCAAGGCCGATGCCGGAGATGTCGAGCCCGGTTCGCGGGTCCGGGCGGAGACCACGGTGATCGGCTGTTGCGACGCGATCTGCGCGTCGAACACCGTGGAGGCGGGCCAGCTCGTCGAGCTCTACGGGGCGGATCCGACCAGGATCGAGATCGTGCCGCCGGGGGTCGACCGGGCGTTCTTCTCCCCGGGCGACCGGGCCGGTGCCCGGTCGGCGCTCGGGCTCGACGACCGACCGACCGTGCTGTTCGTGGGCCGGATCCAGCCCCTCAAGGGCCCGTTGATCGCCGTCGAGGCGCTCGCCCGCCTGCGGGATCCGCGCGCCCGGCTCGTCGTGGTCGGCGGGCCGAGCGGACCGGAGGGAGCGCTCGAGTGGGATCGGACCCGGGCGGCGGTCCGGGATCTGGGCCTGACCGACCGGACAACCTTCGTCGACCCCCAGCCGCACCACGTGCTGTCCACCTACTACCGGGCCGCCGATGTGGTGGTCGTGCCGTCCCGGTCGGAGTCGTTCGGACTGGTCGCCCTCGAGGCCGCCGCCTGCGGGATCCCCGTCGTCGGCGCCGCCGTCGGTGGGCTGCGCACGCTCGTCGAGCACGGCCACACCGGATTCCTGGTCGAGGGGCGTGATCCGGCGGACTTCGCCGCCCGCATCGACGAGTTGATCGCCCAGCCGGGTCGGGCCGCCGCCATGGGCCGGGCCGCCGCCGAGCTCGCGTCCGGGTTCTCCTGGTCCACGACCGCGGGCCGGCTGCGGCGTCTGTACGCGGACCTCGGGGCCCGTCGACCGGTGGAGTGCCGGTGAGCGACGACCATCGGCCTCCCAGCGCCGACGAGCGGCGGCGGGCGGTCGAGTGCATCGAGGCGTGGCTGGGCCGCCTCCCCGAGGAGAACCCGGTCGTCCTCGCCGTCGAGCACGACGAACGCGACGGTGTGGACCGGTGGTTCGTGCGGGTCGCGGGCGAGGAGAAGTCGGTCTTCTCGATCTGGTTCCACCTCCAGCAGCGGGCGCTGCACGTCGAGACCTACGTGGCCCCGGCACCCATGGAGCGCCACGCCGAGGCCTACGAGTACCTGCTGCGTCGGAACCTGTCGCTCCGCGGTCTGGCGTTCGCGATCGGCGACGAGGACGCGTTCTACCTGGTCGGGTCCGTCCCGCTCCTCGACGTGTCGGACGACGAGCTCGACCGCCTGCTCGGGAGCGTCTACGCCTACGTGGAGCAGCACTTCCGCCCGTTGGTGCGGATCGCACTCGGCAGCCGGTTCCGGGGCTGATCCGGGCGGTTCCACCCCACGGGGAGCGCGGTCGGCCCGGCCGGTACGCTCCACGGCGTGTCCGATGACCGACCTGCAGCCGCACCGACCGGGACCGACGAGACCGCCGTGCGGGTCCAGATCCTGGGCGGCGGCCGGATGGGAGCGGCGCTGCTGACGGGCTTCCTGGACGGCGGGCTGCCGCCGACCCGGGTCGTCGTCGTGGAGCGGGATCCCGGCCGTCGGGAGGACCTGACGAACGCGTTCCCGGGTGTCCGGGTGGCGTCCGCCCCCGTTGCGGCCCACGACGTGCTCGTCTGCACGAAGCCCGGCGACGTCCACGAGGCCCTCCGCGGGGCGGTCGCGGCCGGACTGCAGCGGGTGGTGTCGATCGCCGCCGGTGTCGGCACCGCCTCGATCGAGGCGGTCGTGGGTGCGATACCGGTCGTCCGGGCGATGCCCAACACCCCGGCACTCCTGGGCGCCGGAGTCACGGCGATCGCCCCGGGTCGCCACGCCCGGGAGATCGACCTCGAGGACGCCGAGGCGTCGTTGCGACCGGTCGGGACGGTGGTGCGGGTCGAGGAATCGGACCTGGACGCCGTCACGGCGGTCTCCGGCTCAGGGCCGGCCTACGTGTTCCTGCTCGCCGAGCACCTCCGATCGGCTGCGGTCGGTGTCGGCCTGTCCGACGAACTGGCCGACACCCTCGTGCGCCAGACGGTGCTCGGAGCGGCTCGGATGCTCGTCGAGACCGGCGACGATCCGGCTGAACTCCGCGCGGCGGTGACCTCGCCCGGGGGTACCACGGCGGCAGCGGTGGCGGCCTTCGAGGCCGGAGGGTTCGGTCCGCTGGTCGAGCGGGCGGTCGTCGCCGCGGTCCACCGCGCCGCCGAACTGGGCGCGGCCTCGGCCTCGGCCCCGGCGGCCGCCGCGGCCGATGACGGCCCCGACGGGCGGTAGGTTCCGCCGGTGGACGACCTGCGCTACCGGAACGTCTCGTTCCTCTCCGACTACGGCCGGACCGACGAGTTCGTCGGCGTCGTCCACGCGGTCATCCACCAGCTCTGCCCCGGCGTGCGCGTGGTCGACGTGACCCACGACGTTCCGCCCTTCGACGTGCGTGCCGGTGGCCTGACCCTGGCCCGGAGCGTCCAGTACCTGCCGCCCGGCGTCGTCGTGGCGGTCGTCGATCCCGGTGTGGGGACGGCCCGGCGGCGGATCGCCGTCGAGGTCGGCGACGGCGCATCGGTGCTGGTCGGCCCCGACAACGGGTTGCTCGCCCCGGCGGTGGCCATGGTGGGGGGCGCCACCCGGGCCGTGGCCCTGACCGACACCTCGCACCACCTCGATGCCCCGGGGCCGCTCTTCGACGGTCGTGACGTCTTCGCCCCGGTCGCTGCCCGGCTGTGTGCCGGCGTCCCGCTCGAGGACCTCGGCGAACCGGTGGACCCGGCCGGGCTCGTGCCGGGGCTCATGCCGGTGGCGCGGCCGGAACCGGATGGGTCCATCGCCGCCGAGGCGCTGTGGGTCGACCGGTTCGGGAACGTCCAGTTGAACCTGGGTCCCGACGACCTGCCGGGCGGTGAGGAGCACCTGGAGCTCCGCCTCGGCGATCGCCGGTTCTCGGCCCGTCGGGCGGTGACCTTCGCCGACGTGGGCGCCGGTGCCCTCGGGTTGGTCGTCGACAGCTACGGCATGCTGGCCGTGGTGGCGGACCGCTCCTCCGCGGCGGAGGAGCTCGGCGTCGCCGCAGGTGACGAGGTCGTGGTGGCGGCGGTCGAGGGCGAGGGCCCGCCAGTGGCCGTCACGACCACGGTCCGGCTGCG
>CAYMKW010000002.1:72437-87607 GCA_964391365.1 uncultured Microthrixaceae bacterium
GGACCGGAGGACTGATGCGACGCAACACGACCATCGCGGTGGTGATCCTGCTCGGGATCATCGTCGGTGCGACGTTCCTGCAGCTGGTCGTGCTCGCCCCGTGAGGGTCGCCGGCGTTCCCGGGGCGGTGTCGCCGGCACGTGACTAGGGTGCGGGCCCGGTGAACCTGGCGAACATCATCGAGTCGCACCCGGCCGACGCAGTGGCGCTGGTCAGTCGTGGACGGACGACGACCTACGGAGAGCTCCGGGACCAGGTGGCGCGACTCCGCGGCGGCCTGCAGCGGCTCGGCCTCGAGCCGGGGGAGCGCGTGGCGATCACCGCCGCCAACAACTGGTACTCGGTGGTCTCGTACCTGGCCGTGGTCGGCTCCGGTCTGGTTGCCGTCCCCCTCAACCCGCAGAGCCCGCCCGCAGCGCTGCAGGCGGAGCTCGACGAGGTCGGCGCCGCAGCCGTGATCCTCGGGCCGACGAGCCGGTCGACCTTCGACGAGGTGGACCGCGGCTCGGTCCCCTCGCTGCGGCACGTGGTGCGCACGGGCGGCGCTGCCGACGGTGACCACGACCTCGACGAGCTGATGGCCGGCGATCCGTCGCCGGTCGTCGACGTCGATCCATCGGCCCTGGCGGTGCTCGTGTTCAGTTCGGGCACGGCGGGACCGCCCAAGGCCGTGATGCTGACGCACGCGAACCTCTACACGAACGTGCAGCAGGCCCTGGCGGGACAGGTCGACCCCCAGCGGTCGGACGACGTCGTGTTCGGACTGCTCCCGACCTTCCACATCTTCGGGCTGAACGTCATGCTCGGCCTGTCGCTCGCCACCGGATCCCGGGTCCTGCTCGTGGAACGCTTCGACCCGGCCTCGGCGATCGAGGCGATCGAACGACACGGCGTCACGGTGATCGCCGGACCGCCGACGATGTGGGCCGCCTTCGCCGGGATGCCCGGGGTGGAGCCCGGGGCCTTCGCCACCGTCCGCACGGCGGTCTCCGGAGCGGCGAAGCTGCCGGTCGAGGTGGCCCGGGCCATGGAGGACCGGTTCGGTGTCCGCATCGAGGAGGGCTACGGCCTCACCGAGGCGTCGCCCGTGGTGACGTCGTCCGGCGGGACCGGGGCGCCGTTCGGGTCGGTGGGCGTACCCGTGCCGGGCCTCGAGCTGCGGATCGTGGACGACGCCGGTGCCGACGTCCTGGTGGGTGACGTCGGCAACCTGCTCGTCCGGGGGCCCAACGTGTTCGCGGGCTACTGGGGCGACGACGAGGCGACCGCCCGCGTGATCGTGGACGGGTGGCTCCACACCGGTGACATGGCGGTCGTGGACGACGAGGGCTTCCTCTACATCGTCGACCGGGCCAAGGACCTGGTGATCGTCTCGGGGTTCAACGTGTTCCCGGCCGAGGTCGAGGACGTGCTCGCACAGCACCCGGCGGTGCAGGCCTGCGCCGTCGTCGGCGTCCCGCACCCGTACACCGGCGAGTCGGTCCGGGCCTACGTCCAGGTCACCGCTGGGTCGTCCGTCGAGGAGGAGGAGCTGATCGCCTTCTGCGCCGACCACCTCGCCCGTTACAAGTGCCCGAACAAGGTGTGGTTCGTCGAGTCGATCCCCCAGGGCATCACCGGCAAGGTGCTCCGGCGGCAGTTGCTCGCCTCCGTGGAGGCTCCGCTCGACGACTGAGCGGCCGGGGTCGGGCGCCGGCGCCGGCCCCCGGAGCTTTGTCGGCCTCTGGACGCCTGCGTTACCGTCGTTCCATGGCAGCTGAGGGAGCGCGTCGGTCCGTCCCCGACGCGGCCATCGCCCGGCTGCCCGTCTACCACCGCTGTCTCCTGGAGTTGGAGGCCGAGGGCCGGGACACGGTGTCGTCCGAGCAGCTCGCCGAGCTCGCCGGGGTGAACGCTGCGAAGGTGCGCAAGGATCTGTCCCACTTCGGCTCCTACGGGACGCGCGGGGTGGGCTACGCGGTCCCGCAGCTGATCCTCGACCTGCGTCGGGAACTGGGCCTGACCCACAACTGGCGCTGCGTGATCGTCGGCGCCGGCAACCTCGGTTCCGCCCTGGCGGCCTTCGGGGGGTTCCGGGAGCGTGGCTTCGAGGTGGTGGGCGTCGTGGACGTCGACCCCGGCCGGATCGGCCGCGGGGTGGGCGGTCTGCTCGTCGGCCACGAGGACGACCTGGACCGGATCGTCGCCGAGCACGACGTCGCGATCGGTGTGGTGGCCGTCCCGCCGTCGGCGGCGCAGGAGGCCGCCGACCGGCTCGTCGCCTGCGGGGTCCGCTCCATCCTGAACTTCGCCCCCACGGTCCTGGACGTGCCCGAGGAGGTGCAGGTGCGCAACGTCGATCTGGCGGTCGAGCTGCAGATCCTGGCGTTCCACGAGGGCCGGCGCAGCGACCCGGTCGAGGCGGCGGCACCGTCGATCGGGGAGTCGGCGAGCGCCTGAGCGCCGCCGACGCGACGAGGTGCTCCTCGACGTCGACGTCCGGGGATGGCGTTGTCTGGTCGTGGGTGCCGGTCCGGTCGGATCGCGACGGGCGCTTCGGCTCGCCCGGCACGGCGCCGAGGTCCACGTGGTGGCGCCGGACGCCACTGATGACGTCGTGGCGGCGGCCGCCGCCGGGTCGCTCCGTTGGTCCGCCCGAGCCTTCGAGGTCGCGGATGCGTCCGGGTGCCGGTTGGTGGTCCTGGCGAGCGGGGACGAGGTGGTGGATGAGCTCGCCGCCGCCTCCGTCGAACCGGGTGCGCTCCTGAACCGGGCCGGAGCGGCCCGCCGGGGTGATCTCCGGTTCCCGGCGGTGGCGGTCGAGGACGGGGTCGTCGTGACTGTCGCCACACCGGCGCAGGTCCCGGCGCTGTCGAGCTGGGTCGCCCGGCGGGTCGCCGACGCACTGGATGGGCTGGTGGGCCTGGATCCCGAGCAGCGTCGGGTGCTCGCGGACCTGTTGGCCGAGGTCCGGGCCGAGGTGCCGGGGGACCTCGGAGGGTCGGGCGTAGATTGGCAGACGGGTCTGGATCGGAGCATGCTGGACCCGGTTCTGTTGGACCACATCCGGGCTGGCCGTCGGGCCGAAGCGAAGGAGCGCCTCCAGGCGTGTCTGTCGTCGTCGTAGGAGCAAACCACCGCACCGCACCGCTCGACCTGCTCGAGCAGATGACGGTCGACGCGGACCGCTTGCCCAAGCTGCTCGACGCCCTGGGTTCGGCCGAGCACATCTCCGAGGCTGTGGTGCTCTCGACCTGCAACCGGACCGAGGTCTACCTGGTCGCCGAGCGGTTCCACGGTGCCTACGACGAGGTCCGCGACTTCTTCTCGGACCTCACGTTCCTGCCGCCCGAGCGGTTCGCCGACTCCCTCTACGTCCACTACGACGGCGAGGCCGTCCGCCACCTCTTCGACGTGGCCGCCGGACTGGACTCGGCCGTGCCCGGCGAGCACGAGGTGCTCGGGCAGGTGCGCAACGCCTGGGACGTCGCCCGCACCGAGGGTGCGAGCGGTCGCCACCTCAACCTCCTCTTCCGGCACTCCCTCGAGGTCGGCAAGCGGGCCCGGTCCGAGACGTCGATCGCCCAACGGGTGACGTCGGTCTCGCAGGCGGCGGTCGTGCTCGCCGCCGAACAGCTCGGTGACCTCACCGGTCGGAACGCGGTGCTCGTCGGTGCTGGAGGGATGGGTCGGGCCGTGGCCGGGTTCCTCCTCGACGCCGGCGTCGCCACCCTGACGATCGCCAACCGCAGTCCTGAGGGTGCCGCCGAGCTCGTGGCCGCCGTCGGCGCCGAGGGTGGGGGCGAACGGTGTGTCACCGTGCCGCTCGCCGAGGTGGAGCAGCGGCTCCACGGTGCCGATCTCGTCGTGACCGCGACCGGAGCGTCCGAGGCGCTCCTGGGGGTTCCCGCGGTGGCCGCAGCGGTCGAGGGTCGCGGCGAGGACCTGGTGCTCGTGGACATCGGGGTGCCCCGCGACATCGATCCGGCGGTCGCGTCGATCGACGGGGTGCGACTGCTCGACATGGCGTGCGTGTCCGCCCTGACCGACGCCAGCCTGGCGGAGCGCCACCGCGAGGTCGCCGCCGTCCGGGCCATCGTGGACGTCGAGGTGGAGCGATTCGTTGCGATCGCCACGGCCCGAGAGGTCGACCCGGTCGTCCGGGCGCTCCGGGAGCGGGTCGAGGCCGTCCGCAGCGCCGAGCTCGAGCGGCTCGCCGGCCGGTTCGCCGATCTGGACGAGCAGCAGGTGCGGGCGGTCGACGAGATCACCCGGGCGGTCGTGGCGAAGCTGCTCCACGAGCCGACCCTGCGCCTGAAGGCCGCGGCGGGATCGTCCCTGGGTGACCGGCTCGCCGAGTCGGTGCGGGACCTGTTCGACCTCGCCGACCCCGATGCAGGGTCGGCGCCTGAGCACCCGGACCCCGCCCAGACCACGGACTGATCGGTCGTGGAGGGCGCCGCGCTGCGCATCGCCACCCGGTCGTCACCCCTGGCGCTCGTCCAGGCGGGACTGGTCGCCGACGAGCTCCGGGCCCGCCACCCCGGCCTGATCGTCGACCTCGTGACCATCGTGACCGAGGGTGACCGGCGACTCGAGGTCCCCCTGGCCGAGATCGGAGGCAAGGGAGTGTTCGCCACCGAGGTGCAGGCGGCCGTGCTCGAGGGTCGCGCCGACGCGGCGGTGCACTCGGCGAAGGACCTGCCGGCGGCGACGCCGGACGGACTGCGGATCGTGGCCGTCCCCGTCCGGGCCGATCCGCGTGACGCACTCGTCGGGGCCCGGCTCCACGAACTGCCGACCGGGGCGACGGTCGCCACCGGTTCCGGTCGCCGCCGGGTGCAGCTGGCCCACCTCCGTGGTGACCTCCGCTTCGTCGACCTGCGGGGGAACATGGCCCGTCGGCTCGGACAGGTCGGTGTGGGCGGCGTCGATGCGGTGGTGGTGGCCGTGGCGGCGCTCGACCGGCTCGGCTGGTCGGACCGGCTGGCGCCGGGGTCGGCGTCCGAGGTGTTCCCTGCCGACCAGGTCGTCCCGCAGGTGGCCCAGGGTGCGCTCGCGATCGAGTGCCGCGTCGACGACGACCGGTCCGCCGCGCTCCTCGCGTCGATCGAGGATCCCGGGTCCCGCCGCTGCGTCGATGCCGAACGGGCGTTCCTGCACACCCTCGGCGGCGACTGCGACCTCCCCGCAGGTGCCCACGCCGTCGTCGACGCCGGCGGCGAACTCCACCTGCGCGCCGTGCTCGCCCCGGCCTCGTGGCCGGAGCACCCGGCCCCCCTCGCCCACGTCGAACGGCGCGGTGTCGATCCGGAGCTCGTCGGCAACGCCGCCGCCCACGACGTCCTGGCGGCCGTCGAGCGGCTCGGGATGCCGTGACCGTCTACCTGGTCGGCGCCGGTCCCGGGGACCCGGGTCTGCTCACGCGGCGTGGTGCCGAGGTGCTCACCGCCGCCCACGTCGTCGTGCACGATCGCCTCGCGGCGCCCGAGTTGTTGGATCTGGCTCCCCCCGGCGCCGAGCTGGTCGACGTCGGCAAGTCGCCGCGGCACCCGACCATGACCCAGGAGCAGATCAACGAGCTGCTCGTCGAACGGGGGCGGGCGGGGCTGGAGGTCGTCCGGCTGAAGGGTGGTGACCCCTACGTGTTCGCCCGCGGGGCCGAGGAGGCCGCGGCCCTGCAGGCCGCAGGGGTGGCGTTCGAGGTGGTGCCGGGCATCTCGTCGGCTTTCGCGGTGCCCGCTGCCGCGGGGATCCCCGTGACGCTCCGCAACGTCTCGACGAGCGTCACGGTCGTCACCGGACACGAGGACCCGTCGAAGCCCGAGCCGCAGGTGGACTGGGAGGCCATCGCCCGTGTCGGCGGGACCATCGTCATCCTCATGGGGGTGACCCACCTGCGCCAGATCGTCGACCGGCTCGTCGCCGGCGGGCTGGACCCGGGGACGCCCGCCGCCGCGGTCACCTGGGGCACCCGGGCCGAGCAGCGGACCGTCCGCTCGACGCTGGGTGCCATCGCCGGGGCGGGCGTTGAGGCTCCGGCGACCATCGTCGTCGGCCGGGTGGCGGCCGAGGACCTGGGTTCCTTCGAGCTCCGGCCGCTCGCCGGTCGCCGGGTCGTCGTCACCCGGTCCCGATCCCAGGCATCCGAGCTGTCGAGACGGCTCGTGGAGCGGGGCGCCTCCGTCCTCGAGGTCCCGGTCATCGAGATCGTCGACCCCGCGGACGGCGGCGCTGCGCTGGACGCCGCACTGTCCGACCTGGCTGCGACGGACTGGTTGGTGGTGACCTCACCCAACGGCGCGGCCCGGGTGTGCGACCGTCTCCACGACGCCCGCGATCTGGCCGGTGTGCAGGTGGCGGCGATCGGACCGGGCACTGCGGCGGTGCTCGCCGACCGCGGGATCCGTGCGGACCTGGTGCCGCCGGAGTTCGTCGCGGAGTCGCTGCTCGGGGCCTTTCCCGACCCGCCGCCCGGAGGTGGTCGCGTCGTGATCGCCCGCGCCGAGGTCGCCCGGGACGTGCTCGACCGGGGGCTCCGTGATCGCGGGTGGGAGGTGCGGGTCGTCCCGGCGTACCGGACCGTGGGTGCGACCGTCGAGTCGACCGTGGTCGACCGGATCCGGTCCGCGGACGTGGTCACGTTCACGAGTTCCTCGACCGTGGAACGGTTCGTGGAGGCCGCGGGGTCCGACGTCGTCCCCCCGATCGTCGCGTGCATCGGGCCCGTCACCGCCGGAACGGCCCGGGACCTGGGTCTGCACGTCGACGTGGAGTCCTCCGTCCACACGATCGAGGGATTGGTCGCGGCCCTCTGCGAATGGGCCGAGCGGGAGGGGTCGTGAGCGAGGGGCTGTCGGCGGTGGTGTTCGACTTCGACGGGCTCGTCCTCGACACCGAGCACTGCGAGTACTCCACGGCTGCGGCGGTGTTCGCCGACCATGGTGAGGAGCTGCCGATCGAGCTGTGGCGCACGTTCATCGGCACGACCGACCATCCGCACTGGGCCGACATCCTCGAGGAGCGTCTCGGTCGGAGCGTCGACCGGGCGGTCCTGGTTCCGCAGCGCCACCTGGCGAACTGGGCGTGCGCCCGTGCGCTGGAGCTGATGTCCGGCGTCGCCGAACTCATCGCAGCCCTCGGTGCCGCCGGGGTGCCGCTCGCCGTCGCCTCCTCGTCACCGGCCGAATGGGTGATCGGCCACCTGTCCGAGCGGGGGCTGCTCGATGCGTTCACGGCGGTCTGCACGGGCGACGAGGTGCTGCACACCAAGCCGGACCCGGCGCTGTACCGACTCGCCTGTGAACGCCTGGGTGTGGACCCGTCGGGCGCCGTCGCCGTCGAGGACTCGGTGCACGGGGTGACGGCGGCCAGGGCGGCCGGGATGCACGCCGTGGCGGTTCCCAGCAGCCTGACCGTGGGCATGGACTTCTCGCACGCCGACCTCGTCGTCGCGTCCTGCAGCGAGCTCTCGCCCACCGTCCTCGGTGCGGTCGTCGCCCCGGCCCGGTCGTAGGATCCGGCCGTGAGCTTCCCTGCCCGCCGTCCCCGCCGCCTGCGCAGGACGCCGGCGATGCGCCGGCTCGTGGCCGAGACCCGACTCGGGGTCGACGACCTGGTCGCTCCGCTCTTCGTCCGCGAGGACCTGGACGCGCCGGTCCCGGTCGAGTCGCTGCCGGGGGTCGTCCAGCACAGCCGCTCGTCGCTGGTGGCCGAGGTCGGCGAGCTGGTGGACCTGGGGGTGCCGGCGGTGATCCTCTTCGGGATCCCCCGCCACAAGGACGCAGCGGGAACGGGCGCGTCCGACCCCGACGGTGTGGTCCAGGTCGCGCTCCGGGACCTGCGGGACCGGTTCGGGGACCGGGTCGTCCTGATGGCGGACCTGTGCCTGGACGAGTACACCGACCACGGCCACTGCGGGCTGCTGACCGGAACCGGCGAGGTCGACAACGACGCGACCCTCGAGCGCTACGCCGAGGTCGCCGTCGCCCAGGCCGAGGCCGGTGTCGACGTGTGCGCCCCCTCCGGGATGATGGACGGCCAGGTCGCCGCCATCCGATCGGCGCTCGACGGGACCGCTGCGAGCCACGTGGCGGTGCTCGCCTATGCGGCGAAGTACGCCTCGGCGCTGTACGGGCCGTTCCGGGATGCGGTCGATGTGGAGATCGCCGACGGGGGCGACCGTCGCGGCTACCAGCAGGACCCGGCGAACGCCCGTGAGTCGCTCCTGGAACTGCGCCTCGACGAGGCCGAGGGGGCGGACATGCTCATGGTCAAGCCGGCGCTCACCTACCTCGACGTGCTCGCGCGGGCGCGGGAGCTCACCGACCTCCCGCTGGCCGCGTACCACGTGTCGGGTGAGTACGCGATGGTCCATGCCGCCGCCGAGCGTGGGTGGATCGACGGCGATGCCGTCGCCCTCGAACAGATCACGTCGGTGGTCCGGGCCGGGGCCGACATGGTGCTCACCTACTTCGCCCGGTCGCTCGCGGAGCGCCTCCAGTGACGACGAACGAGGAGCTCTACGAACGCGGACTCCGGGTCATCCCCGGTGGGGTGAACTCGCCCGTCCGGGCGTTCCGTTCGGTCGGCGGCGTGCCGTACTTCGTCGATCGGGCCGAGGGCGCCCATGTGTGGGACGTCGAGGGGCGCCGGTTCGTGGACCTCGTCCAGAGCTACGGCGCCTCGATCCTGGGCCACGCCGCCCCTCCGGTCGTCGCTGCGGTGCAGGACGCCGTGACCCGTGGATCGACCTACGGTGCGCCGACCCGGGGCGAGGTGCTGCTCGCCGAGACCATGTGCGACCGCGTCCCGGGTCTGGAGCAGGTCCGACTGGTGAGCTCCGGCACCGAGGCGGCCATGTCGGCGGTCCGCCTGGCCCGGGGGGCCACCGGTCGTCGGGGGGTGGTGAAGTTCGCCGGGAACTACCACGGCCACTCCGATGCCCTGCTCGCCGCCGCCGGCTCGGGTGTGGCCGAGGGTGTGCTCGGCACCTCGTCGGAACCCGATTCCGCAGGTGTCACGCCCGGCGCCGTCGCCGACACGATCGTCGTTCCCTACAACGTCGTGCCCCGGCTGGACGACGAGGTGGCCGTCGTCTGCGTGGAGCCGGTCGCCGCCAACATGGGCCTGGTTCCTCCGGTGCCGGGGTTCCTCGAGGGGCTCCGCGCCGAGTGCGACCGCGTCGGTGCGCTGCTCCTGTTCGACGAGGTGATCACCGGGTTCCGGGTGGGCCGGGCCGGGGCGAGTGAGCGGCTCGGCGTCCGGCCCGACGTCTGGTGCTTCGGCAAGGTCATCGGCGGTGGCCTGCCGATGGGCGCCTTCGGCGGGTCGGCCGAGATCATGTCGTCGATCGCCCCGCTCGGGCCCGTGTACCAGGCGGGCACGCTGTCGGGGAACCCGGTGGCGACCGCCGCCGGTTCGACCGTCCTGTCGCTCCTCGACGAACCGGCCTACGGGCGGCTCGAGTCGACCGCAGCGGCGCTGGCGACCGGGCTGCAGCTCGCGTTCGACGCCGCCGGGGTCCCCGCCGTGGTGCCACGGTTCGGCCCGCTCGTCGGGTTGTTCTTCGGAACGGACCGCCCGGTGGACTTCGACGGTGCCTCCCGGTCGGTCGCCGCGGGCCGGTACCCCGAGTTCTTCCACGGGATGCTCGATCGGGGGGTGGCGCTCGCTCCGGGTCCCTACGAGGTGATGTTCCCGTCGCTGGCCCACTCCGCCGAGGACCTCGAGGTCGTCATCGGCGCGGCCCACGAGGTCGCCGCCGTCATGGCCGCCGGCTGAGGCTCGGGGCGAGGGACGTCGGGCCACGCGCGTCCCTAGGCTGGGAGCGTGACGTCACGCCCCGGCGCAGCCCAGCACGCCACCGCTTCCGGACCGCCGTCGGCGGGGGAGTCCGGCCGGTCGGCCGACCCGGGTTCCGGGCGTGCGGACGGCCGAACCTCGCAGCACGACCCGAACCGGTCGGAGCGCATCGGCCGGGACGCGGCCGAGCGTGTCATCCGACGTGCGGTCTCGCTCTCCGAGTCCGCGACCGACGACGACGCACTCAGCGTGGCGGCGCTGCTCGCCGCCGCCGACGACCTGGGGATGGACCGCGCCGAGGTCGAGCGGGCGCTCGCCGAGGAACGCGTCGGCCTGCTGGCCGACGTGCCGCGGGTCGGCGACCGGTGGCTCGGACCGGACCGGGTGGTCGTGGCCCGTGTGGTCGAGGGGTCGCCCGACGAGGCCCTGGAGCGGCTCGACGCGTGGATGCGCCTGGGTCGGGTCCTCCGGCGCGTCCGACGCGAGTCGGACCGGGCCGTCTACGCACGGCGCAGCGATCCGGCGGCGATCGCCCAGCGGACGGTGCGGACCGTCCGGGGCGGCGAGCGCCTCGCCCGCGTCCGTCGGCTCGTCGCCTCGGTGGTGGCCGTCGGTGACGGACGCTCCCTCGTGGTGCTGAGCGTCGACACCTCGGCGAGCCGACTGACCGCGGCCGCCGGAGCCACGACCGTGGCGGCCACGGGCGTCGTCACGGCCGGCGTCGCTGCGGTCGAGTGGGTTCCGTGGGCCTGGGTGGGCGTTCCGGTCGCCCTGGCGGGCGGGGCCGGCGTGGCGGCGGCGCGACGGGCCTACCTGGCGGACGTCGACGAGGACCTCGAAGCGGTGCTCGACGACCTGGCGGCCGGCCGACGGCCCGTCACGTTGGCCGACTCCGTCACCGCCCGCTTCGTCGGTGTCACCGACCGCGGGGTGGCGGCGTTCAGGCTGCGGCGTCCTGGACCGCGTCGACCTGGACCAGGGTCGCCACCAGGAGGCAGCCCAACGTGAGGCCCACGAACACCCCGACCACGCCGTAGAGGCCGGCGCCGAGCAGGATGGACACGAGCGTGACCAGCAGGCCGACTCGTACGGACCGGGCATCGATCCTCGGTTGGACGACCACCACGTCGATCGCCTGCAGCGCCAGGGCCAGCGCGACGATCGCCACCGGGGCGGCCGAACCGTCGACCGCGGCGAGCAGCGCCACGGGGAGGAACCCGGCGGCGATCCCGAGCCGTGGCGCATAGGCCAGCAGGGCGGCGACCACACCCAGGAGCGCGGGCATGTCCAGGCCGAGCGCGAGTGCGGTGACGGTGACGATCGTGCCGACGGTGAGGGCCCGCAGCGAGGTGTAGCCCAGGTACCGGAGGGTGTTGCGGTAGGCGTCGGGCAGGACGCGACGGGCGATCGGTCCGCTCCTCGGGCCGAGCAGCCCGATCCCTCCGTCGACCATCGCCGGCCCGGCGAAGACCAGCATGACCGCCAGGACCCACACGATGAACGCCGACGACAGGCGGCCGCCGACGGCCGTGGCCAGACCGGGCAGGTCCGAGCCGCTCAGGTCGAAGGCCCGGGCGATCTGGGCCGAGGTGGTGCCCACCTGATCGGAGAACCGGATGTCCCGGAGGAGCCCCCCGAACGCGCCGCGGGTCTCGAGGTCGGCGGCGGCGCGCGGTGCCTGTTCGGCGAAGCGGCTCGTCTCGCTGCGGAGCTCGCCGAACCCGAGCGCGCCGAGGGCCGCCAGGACGAGCAGGGCCACACCGGTCAGTGCCAGGACCGCCAGCCACTGAGGGATCCGACGTCCGAGGCGCACCACGGCCGGTCGGGCGAGCGCGGCGATCACCGCAGCCTCGAGGAACGAGACCAGCGGGTGCACGGCACGCAGCGCCAACGTCCCGAGCAACACGGCACCGGCCAGGATCAGCACCGCTCGCACGATGGAGCCCGGGCTGAGTCGGACCCGGACCAGATCGAACTCGGCTGGCCCTCCCGTGGGAGCGGCGGCATCACGCAGGTCGTCGATCGGCCGAGCCTAGGCTCGGTCCGTGGCGGACGAGCGGGATCCGGGTGCACCCGGGGAGCCGCCGGCCCGGACCGTGACGGTCGACCTGGACTGGCGCACCGTCGTCTGGGCGGTCGCCGCCGTCGTGGCGGTCGGATTCGTGGCGACGGTCGTCGTGATCGCCTCGACCGAGGTCCTCCTGATCGTCGTGGCCGTGTTCGTGGCGCTGGCGCTCGATCCCGTCGTGTGCGCGTTGCAGCGGTGGCGGCCCGCCGGCCGTCGGATCGGGCGGGGGACCGCCGTGTCCGCCGTCGGTCTGGTGCTGGTCCTCGGGATCGCAGCGTTCGGTGCGCTCGCCGGCCCCCAGCTGGTCCGCGAGACCAGGTCGCTCGGCACGGACCTGCCCGACACGGCGCGATCGCTGACGGACCTGCCGCTGGTCGGTGGGTGGTTCCGTGAGGTCGACGCGCCGGGACGGGTGAGCGAGTTCCTCGCCTCCATTCCCGAGAAGCTCCGGTCGACCGACGCCGACCTCACCCGGTTCGCCAAGGACATCGGTGTCGGTGTCGGCGTGACGCTGCTGACCCTCGTGCTCGTCCTGGCGGTCCTCTACGACGGTCCGCGGCTGGTGTCGCAGGTTCGGCGTACCGCGCCGCCCGAGGGTCGGCCCCGTCTCGACGTCGTGGGCCGACTCGTCTACGAGGTCGTCGCCCGGTACTTCGCGGGCAGTCTGCTCATCGCGCTCATCAACGGTGTGTGGGTGACCTCGTTCGCCCTCGTGGCCGGTGTCCCGCTCAGTCCGGTGCTCGGTGTCTGGGCCGCGGTCACGTCCCTGATCCCGCAGATCGGAGGGCTGCTCGGCTTCGCACTCGTCGGGCTGGTCGGCCTGACCGCCGGGATCGTCCCGGGACTCGTCATGATCGTCTCGTTCCTCGTGATCATGCTCGCCACCAACCACCTGCTGCAGCCGACGATCGTCGGCCGGGCGGTGAGCCTGTCGGCGCCCGTCACGATGCTGGCGACGATCGTGGGGCTCACCGTGGCCAGCATTCCGGGCGCCCTCTTCGCGGTTCCGACCACGGGTGCCGTCAAGGCGATCGTCCAGCACTTCCGTGGGATCGACCCGCAGCCCCGTCCGGAGCACCGTGGCGTGGTCGACCGGCTCCGCCGACGATGGAGGAACCGCCACCCGGCGGAGTGAGGTGACTCAGATCGCCTGGAGGGTGATGCGGACGCGGAGCCGGTCACCCTCGGGCGTGACCTCGACGGCCCGGTTGGTGGCATCCCTGATGTCGGCCACCCCGCTGATCGGCGTTCCCGGGTTGAGCTTCCACAGCGGCGACGAGTGGAGGATCACTCGGTTTCCCTCGGTGACCGGCGGCAGGCCGGACGACGAGATGAAGGCGGCGAGCTGTTCGGGTGTGATCGTGAAGGTGACGTCGAGTTGTCGGTCGCCGTCGAGTCGGGCGCTCAGGTAGTCAGCGGCGCCCTCCGGGACATCGATCCCGCTGAGCGACTCGATGCCGGTGATCGAGAGGTCACCGAGCGGCAGCGTCGAGGTGGGCCGGCTCGGCAGCGTGGTGTCCGCCGAGTCGTCTCCGCCACCCGTGATGACGAGGCAGCCGCCGACGACGAGGCCGAGCAGCAGGAGGGCCAGGACGAGCAGGCGCCCGAGCGGCGGGAAGGCCGGAGCCGCCCGAGGTGGTTGCTCCTCGTCCCCGGTCACACCGGGGGCTCGGCCGTCCACTCCTCCAACACCTTCTCGTACTCCGCCGCCTGGTCGGGCAGGAACTCCTCCATCGTGGCGGCGAAGTCCTTGGACCAGACCTCGGCGTCGAACTCCTCGTTGTTGAGGATCCGCTCGTGGAGGCTGACGGCCATGATCTCCTCGGGGTCGAGCGATGTCGACCAGCCGGGCATGCCGCCCTTGACGGGCAGGCCGTTCTCCATGGTCGTCTGGCCGGCGGCCTTCCAGCCGTCCGAACCCAGCGCGATCCACGCCACCTGCTTGGCGGGGGTCGGCCACACCTTCGTGACCGACGTGTCACCGATGAGGGCCGGGATGTTGCCGTTGCCCCCGCCACCGGCGCCGTGGCACCCGGCGCAGCCCTTGTTGGCGTACACCTCGTCGCCGAGCGTCACCGGTGAGTCCTTGGGCGTCGGCGGGTCGAGCGTGAGTGCGTAGAGCACGGCCCAGAACGGGAGCATCGCCAGGACGGGCACCGCCCAGAACGGGATCTTCTTGCGCTTGTTCGCCGCCTCCACCCACGGGGGTGTGGGCTCGATCGCCGCCGGCGCGGCGGCAGCCGCCACGGCGGGCGCCGCCGCAGCGGGGGCGGCGTCCTGCTTGGCGGGTGCCTCGGACGCCGCCGGTTCCACCGCAGCCGGGGCGGCGGCCTCGTCGCCACCTCCGCCCGACAACGCCGCTCGGCGCGCTCGGCTCCGGGCCAGCAGGTGCTCGGGAACTTCAGTCAACGCGGCCTCCGCAGCGGATCGGGGACGTCGGGAACAGCGCCGTCACTCTACGCCGACGCGGACACCCGCGACCAAGCTCTGCGGGCCGCAGCGCCCGTCACCGGTCGGCGACCTCCGGAGTGGGCTCGGGAGTGTGGCGTGCCGGTGTCGTCCATCGCTGCGTTCGCGGGGGCGGGAATGTGCCAGCCTGCTGACGAGGTGGTAGACCCTTCCGCATCCACCCGCGTTCCCAGTGAGCGTCTGGTCGGAGTATCTTGTGAGAAGTTTCACGAGCGGAGGCACAGAGTGGTTGCGTTCCTGGTATCGCTGCTGTTGACGGTGGTGATGGTCGCTCCGATCTTCCCGTACGCGAAGCGTCGCCCGGTCGGCACGCCGCTCACCTGGGGTGAGGCCATCCTCGGCGGGACCTACATCTTCTTCGTGCTGTTCTGGATCTACGGCGTCGTCCCGCACCACTGGCTGACCTGGGCGGACTCGGAGCTCAACTGGCGTCCCGACACCATCTGGCTGGGGCCGGGCGGATCGTTGCTCGAGATCTTCCCGATCCAGGTGTCGGCACAGGTGTTCCGGGACATCCTCGCCACGCTGATCTACGTCGTGTTCCTGGGCGGTCAGATGTGGATGTGGTCCTGGTGGCAGAAGCGCGGTGAGCGTGCCGATCAGCAGGCGGCCCTCGAGCCGACCTCGACCTACGGCCGACCCCTCATGAAGCGGGCCTGAGGAGCAGATCGATGGCCACCACCGACGCCAATCCGCCGATGCCCGAGTTCGTGGACGACTACGTGCTCCAGGAGGTCGACGCCGACTACCTGGCCAAGGCCGTCAAGCCCAAGCAGTTCATCCACATCGACCAGTCCGAGTGCATCATGTGCGAGGGCTGCGTCGACATCTGCCCGTGGAAGTGCATCCA
>CAYMKW010000003.1:0-83631 GCA_964391365.1 uncultured Microthrixaceae bacterium
CCGGATCGGGCACCGCCCTTGTGCATCACATGCAGATATGCGAATATGTCTATGTGACAGACGATCAGGCGGACCGGCGCGTTGCGGCGGCACACCTCCTCCGGGCGCTCGGCAATCCCCACCGGGTGGGGATCGTCGAGACGCTCGCCAGCGGCCCCCGTTGCGTCCACGAACTCGTGGACGAACTCGGACTCGACCAGCCGCTGGTGTCACAGCACCTCCGAGTCCTCCGTTCGGCGCACCTGCTCCGAACGGAACGGCGGGGCAAGGAGGTCGTCTACTCCCTCGCCGACGACCACGTGGCCCACATCGTGGGCGACGCCATCACCCACGCACAGGAGCCCACATGAACACCGACCACCTCACCCACGAGGGCCACGCCCACCTGCACGGCAACGACTGTGGCCACGTCGCCGTCCAACACGGTGACCACGTCGACTACCTCCACGACGGCCACGCCCACCGTCCCCACGACGGCCACTACGACGAGTGCGACCTCGGTGACGTCCACGTCGTGGCCGAGAACCACGGCGGCCACGTCCACGGCGACGGCTGCGGTCACGAGGCCGTCCCCCACGGCGACCACGTCGACTACCTCCACGACGGCCACAGGCACGCCCCGCACGGCGATCACTACGACGAACACTGATCCCGCTGCGCACCAGCACGGAGATCCGCGGCGCCATCGTCACGGGCCGCTGCACCGCTGACGACTAGCGTCGACTGCGCCATCAACGAAGGGACTCCCCACATGCTGCTCGCCGCAGAGACCAACTACCCGCTGCTGCAGGTCTTCCTGTCGATGCTCTACTTCTTCCTGTTCGTGATCTGGATCTGGATCGCGATCATGGTCGTGGTCGACATCTTCCGGAGCCGGGACCTGGGCGGGTTCGCCAAGGCCCTCTGGTTCCTGTTCGTGATCATCGTCCCGTACCTGGGCGTGTTCATCTACCTGATCGCCCGCGGCGGGAAGATGCACGAGCGTCAGGCCGCCGACGCCGTCGCCCAGAAGGCTGCGTTCGACGACTACGTGCGTCAGACCGCAGGCTCCAGCGACGTTGCCAGCCAGCTCACGCAGCTCGCCGACCTGCGGGACAAGGGCGTGATCTCCGCCGAGGAGTTCGACGCCCAGAAGGCCAAGCTGCTCGCCTGAGCACGTATCGGCGCCCCGGGCCCCCGCTCAGGCGAGCGGGTGGTCCGTGGCGTCGAAGACCCACTGCAGGTCGTCGGCGAACAGCCGCTCCTGCCACCACGCCGGGGACGCCGACAGCAGCGTCTGGTAGTCCCAGTAGTCCTTCCAGGACACGATCACGCCGCTGCGCACCCGCTGCACCGACACGAACGGCAGGGCGACCGACTCACCGGTGTGCCAGTGCCAGACCTCGGTGTGCTCGGTGACCACGACCTCGCCGTCGGCGACGACGAGCGGCGTGCCGTGGTGGTCGTAGCCGCTGAGGCCGTCCAGGCCGAGCCGGAGTCGGGTGACGATGTCGTCGGGGCCCTGCGCCGCCGTCGAGGGACCGGTCGGCACGTCGAAGTAGATCGACTCAGGGCCGAAGAACGACGCCACGTCGGTCCAGTCCCGTCGGTAGAGCGCCTCCCAGAACGCCGCCGCCACCTCCACCGGTGACCAGCCTCCCCGGTCCGCTCCCAGAGATCCCACCGGGGCCCCGGGCACGTCCTCACCACCGGTCACCGGGCACCTCGCAGGAGCCGGCCGGGCTGTTCGCCGGTGAGCTCACCGTCCGCGACCGTCACCGTGCCCGACTTGACCGTCGCCACGTAGCCGTCGGCCCGTTGGATCAGCCGACCGGCACCACCGGGCAGGTCCTCGATCCGCTCGGGACGACGCAGCTGGAGCCGCTCGAGGTCGATCACGTTCAGGTCGCAGACCGCACCGGGGGCGATCCGACCCCGGTCCGACAGTCCGTACAGGTCGGCAGTCGCGCTCGTCATCCGCCGGACCGCGTCCTCGAGCGCCAACCGCCCGTGGTCGCGGTCCCGGACCCAGTGGGTCAACAGGAACGTCGGGGTGGACGCATCACAGGTCTGGTTGGCGTGCGCGCCGCCGTCCCCCAGGCCGAACACCGTCCACGGGTCGCACAGCATGTCGTGGGCCGCATCCAGGTTGCCGTCGCTGTAGTTCAGCACCGGCGCGTTCAACAGCTCCCGGCCGTCGTCGCCGAGCAACAGGTCGTAGAGGACCTCCCAGCGGTCCCGGCCTCGGGCGGCGGCGATCGAGTCCACCGACCGGTCGGCCCCCGGCTCGTACTGCGGGGGGTCACCGAGCAGGTAGGTGCGCGCCGGGTCCATGAAGCCGATCACGATCGGATCGTCGTCCAGGGCCGACGCCCCGGCCAGGACCCGGGTGCGGACCTCCGGGTCGCGCAGCCGTGCCGCCTGCTCCCGCCAGTCCAACAACCCCAGTCCGAGCTCGCCCCACCCCGCAGTGAACTGCAGGGCGTGGAAGGTCTGCAGGCCCAACAGGAGCGAGACGGTCCGGCCGTGCACCTGTGGTCGGACGTCCGCACCCGCCCGGTTGGCGGCGTCGACCAGGTCCAACAGGCGCCGCCACTGGGTGGGCTCGGCGTTGTTCTGGGTCAGCGCGAAGCTCACCGGCCGGCCGGTCGAACGGGACAGGCGGGCCATCCAGTCGACCTCCCGGTCGGGGGCGGCCAGGTCCTCGCCCAGCGCGCCGGCCGGCGCCAACTCGAACACCCCGGTCCCCAGGTCGCCGAGCACCCCACCGATCCCGAACAGCTCGGCCTCGGCAGCGAAGGTCCCGGGCACGGGCTCGCCGTCGATCGCCCGGTGCGCCAGCGTCCGGCTGGTCGACCAGCCGAGCGCACCGGCGAGCATCCCCTCACGGACCACCCGGGCCATGGCCTCGATGTCGGCCTCGGTGGCGGGTTCGTTTGCGGCGCCCCGCTCGCCCATGACGTGGGCCCGGACCGCGCCGTGGGGCACCTGGGCGCCGACGTCGAGCACCAGCGGCAGCCGGTCGAGCGTGTCGAGGTACTCGGGGAACGACTCCCACGACCAGCGGATCCCGGCCGACAGCGCCGCGCCCGGGATGTCCTCAACCCCCTCCATGAGCCCGATCAGCCACTCGTGACGGTCCGGGGCGACCGGGGCGAACCCGACGCCGCAGTTGCCGAACACGACCGTCGTCACGCCGTGCCAGCAGGACGGCGTGAGCGCCGGATCCCAGGTGACCTGCCCGTCGTAGTGGGTGTGCACGTCGACGAAACCGGGAGTGACGAGCGCGCCGTCGGCGTCGATCTCCCGCCGGGCGGCGCCGAGCGACGGTGCCACCTCGGCCACGACCCCGCCCGTGACCCCCACGTCGACGTGACGGCCCGGAGCACCGGTGCCGTCCACCACGAACCCGTTCCGAACGACCAGATCGAACACGTTCCCCTCGCCTCCCGGAACGCCCGCCCCCGGAGCGCCGACGGTCAGTCTGGCCCGGAACCGGGATCCGTGTCGCCTGCGGGCAGCGGTCGACGACGGCGCTCCATCTGGATCGCTGCGCCACCCAGGACGAGCAGCACCAACGCCACCAGACCGGTCCGCCAGGTGTCGGCTCCGGTGAACGACAGGCTGCGTCCGGCTCCGCCACCGCTCACCGAAGCCGGGAACGAGTTGGTGAAGGCGACGGACGTCGCACCGCTGACCGTGAGCGCCCGCGGGGGCTTTCCACCGGTCACCTCCACGGTCGTGCTGCTGGCGCCGCCCGAGTCGAACTCGTCGACATCGCACAGGGCTCCGACGGGGATCGACAACGTCCGACCCGAGTCGGCCGCGAGACGGAACACGGCGGCGGATGCCGGCACGGACGCGGGGCGGGGCGAACCGTCGCTCGACGCCGCAAGGTCGACCGGGATCGATGCCCCGCCCGCCGGGGTGAACGTGCACGCCACCGAGAACCCGAAGGTCGATGCTGCGCCCACACCTTCCACCGCCTTCGACACCCGCAGATCGGCAACGTCGAACGAGTTCGTCGCCGTGAGCGTGACGGTCTGGTCGGAGGCCCCGATCGTGACGGCATCGGCCTCGCTGTCGAAGTCGACCGATGACGTGGTCGCCCCCGATGCGTCGGACTCCTCACCCCAGCATCGTGTCCCCAACGGCAGGCCCGTCTCGACGACGACCGTCGCGCCTGCGGCGAGTTGGACGGACTCGTCGACGAGCGTCTCGGTGCCCCCGGAGAGCAGGTCGCGCACGCAGGTGACGTCGACGGTGTACCGGGCTGCGCCCAACAGTGACCCGGCACCACCGGTCACCACCTTCGTGACCTGAACGGCGCCACCGGGGAACTCGTTGACGGCATCGACGTCGACAGCCGGTGCGTCTGCCGCCGGGACGGTCACCCTGGCGACCACCGCGGGCACCACTCCGGCCGCATCCCCGTCGAAGATCTCCGTCACCGTGCACTCGGCACCGACCGGGATCGGATTGACGTACCCGACGAGTGTCGTGGGCGTGAGCTCGGTCACCGGGTAGGTCGGGAGCGTGAACCCGCCGAGCGTGCACACCGTCTCGAAACGGAACGGACCCTGCGCGTACCCGGCGGCAGCACCGGTGAGGGTCTTCGTGATCCGGATTCCGGAGTCGCCCTCGTCGATCAACGAGCCGCCCGACGGGTAGGTGTTGGTGGCGGTGACGGTCACGTCCGGAGCGGCGTCGGTGATCGTCACCTTGTTGGTCTCGTCGGCAGTGATGACGACACTCGACGCGCCGACGGAGTCCGTCTCCTCCGCCCAGCACCGGGCCCCGATCGGCAGCGGCTCGCTCGACGTCACCGTCTCACCGCCCCTGATCGTGACGGACTCGTCGAGGAAGACCTGGACGTTGTCCGGCGACGCCACACCGACGATGTCCCGCTCACAGCGGATCCGAATCGTGAAGCGTGCATCGGCCATGGGGCCGGCGGCCGACCCTGCGAGCACCTTCGAGATCGAGATGCTCCCGGCCGGGAACTCGTTCGTGGACGTCACCTCGACCGGCCCCGGCGGGGTGTCGCCGGGAACGTAGGGCGGGATCACCTGGACGCCCGAGGGCTCGACCACCGAGCTCCCGGAGTCACCCGGGTCGGTCTCCGTCGTCGTGCACTCGTATCCGGTCGGCACCGGCGACACGGTCCCGACCAGGTCGACGGGCCCGAGCGTCACCGTCTCGGTGACCGGTGGCAGCACCCCGTTCGGGTCGACGCAGCTGACCTCGAAGACGAACGGGCCCTGCGACCACTTCGACGCCGGGCCGGTCAGCACCTTGGTGATCTGGACACCTCCGGTCGTGTAGACGTTCTGGGCGGCGAGTTGCGTGCCGCCCTCGGAGTCGGGTGCGATCCCGACCAGGGCGTCCACACCGTCGAACGATCCACCGTTGTTCGACGACCAGTTGATCTCCACCGCACCCACGGTGTCGGTCTCGGTGGCACTGCAGATCGCACCCACCGGCAGCCCGGTGATGGTGGCGGAGTCGCCCTCGTTCAGATCGATCTCACGCGGGTAGCTCGGCAGGATGTCGGCCAGTGTGGGGAACGCACACGTGACCTGGAAGTGGAACGGCGCTGGGAGCGGCACCGGCGGGACGTTGTCCCAGACCACCGCCTTCGACAGCGTGAGCGAACCGGTGTCGTAGGCATTGGTGATGCCCACGGTCTGCGGGCCGGACTCGCTGTCGATCGTGACCTCGACGGCGTTCGCCTCACCGGTGTTCGGCGACTGTCCACCCTGGGCATTCGTCTCCCAGATGCGGCACGTCGCCCCCTGGGGGATCCTCGGGCTGGTGAACGCTCCGCCATCGACGAGGGTGAACGTGCCGGAGGCCACCTCGGTGTTCGAGCCGTCAACAGAGTCGATCGCACAGGAGTACGCCAGCTCGAACGGCGACAGCGGCACGTTCGGCGGCAGGCCGACGACGTCCTTCGCAACCCGGAAGGTCCCGAGCGGCATCGACACGCCGACCTTCAACGGCTCGGTCGCCGGGAGCACGGTCGTCGCACCGCTCGGCAGGACGAACGAGGGCCGGTAGGCGAACGAGTTCCATGCAACCGGCTCGTTACTGGTGCTCGTCAGTGACGCCGGCGCCTGCATGCGCCAGGTGAGCGCGAACGACTCACCGGGGAGCAGGCGCTGCCCGTCAGGGAACGTCAGACGCGTCCGGAACCCGGTGTTCGACGAACCGAACCCGGCGCTGAACGACGAACCGGGACAGGTGTCGGATGGTGGCGGGCGCAGGTTCGCCGTGCAGAACGACGGACCGGGGAACGGGTTGTTCGTGTAGTCCGTCTGCACCTGAGCGCCCGGGCTGATTGCCGCAACCGGGCCCAACATCGTCGGCCGGTTGTTCCACTGGGTGCCGCGCTGCTGGTTGGACAGCAGCACACCCGTGTCACCCTGGACGGGGAGGCCGTCGACCAGCACGACCTCGCTGGCAGGGTTGGTCCCGCTGTTCACACCACGGATCAGATAGTCGATCACCTGTCCCGGCAGCACGCGAGCGGTGCACGGGAACCGGGTGTAGACCGTCGAGCCGTTCGCGTACCTGGGACAGGAAGGATCACCGATCGGCACGGGCTGGCCTGCTGCGTTCAGGAACCCGAGGTCCGGGTCGGCCGAGATCCACTTCTCGGCGGTGAAGTCGTCACCGGCGAGCGTCACGATGTTCGCCGATGCCGTGCAGTAGAGCCCGCTGCCGTAGCTCGGGTCATCGGTGACGGACGTCGGCGTCGTGCAGGTCAGGCGCGGGTCGGCGCCGCTCGCCCCCGCCGTGTTGGTGACGGTCTGACCGGCGACCACCCCGGGCGAGAGCCGGACCGTGAACCCGAGGATGATCTTCGCTCCCGGCGGGAGGGCGAACCCGGGGAACGACCAGCCGAGCTTGCACACCCGGTTCGGATCGGTGCAGCCCGTCACCGGCGGCGGGCTCCCGCCCGGGATCGTCGTGAAGTCGACCGTCGTCGGGGCACCCACCCCCGACGGCAGCACGTACTGGACGGTGTACGACTGACCGGGCGGCGCGCCCGGCGTCACCGGGTCGAACGTGAGCCCGGCCGGCAGTGGATCGACCACCACCGGATCGACCACGGCGTCCGTTCCCGAGTTGGTGACGGTGATGCTGAGCGGTGCGGTGTCACCGGGCCCGATCCGACTGTTCGGCGTCTTGACGATCGACAGGCTCGGTGTGCCCTGCACCACGTTCACCGTGGCGGCGACGTCCGGGATGGTGAACGTGGAACCGGGCGGCTGCAGTTCGGACTCACCGAACCCGCCGCTCAGGTCGCCGAGCACGTCGGGGACCGGCGTCGTCGGGGCGGACGCCAGGAACTGGCGGACCTCGGCGTCGAAACAGAACGTCGAGTTCGGGCACTTCCCGCCACCCGGGAAGTTGGGGCTCGGGAGGATCTCGTAGCCGCCGTTGGAGTTGGTGAAGGTGACACGAATGCCCTTCACGTCGGCAGCGGCGACGCCCGACGGCAACCCCGGCGAGGAGCTGCCCGTCGGTGAGCCGTTCGTGAACGTGCCCCCAGCGCAGTTCGCCACCGACGTGCAGACGTCGACCTGCACCCGGTTCGCGCCGTTGGGGAAGTTCACGTGCAGGTTGCCCCTGAACACGACGGCGTCGAAGAACGCCGGGTCGGCGTCGGTGAAGCCCAGCCGCTTCAGGTAGAGCGAGCCGGTGTTCTGGATCGCGTGCCTGACCGTGATGACCTGCGGCGGCAGACCGGGCTGCGGCCGGACGACCGAACCCGGCACGATCAGCTTGTTGAGGCTGCCACCCGACCCCGGGGTGGTGGCCCGCACCTCGGAACCGTTGCAGAACGGCGAGGAGGTCGGTGAGTCCAATCCCACCGAGGCGCAGTTCAGGAACGACACCCCTTCGGCCTGGCCGTCACGGAGCAGCACCGAGTAGCCGGCCCTGAACGACTGGCCCGGCGACAGGTTCCCGGTCACCCGCACCCGGATTCCGGTGGCCCGGTTCAGCAACGCCGAGTCCGACGGGGAGTACGGCACGTACGCCGCGGCGAGCGGGTCGTAGACCTCGAGCACGCTCGCCGGTGACGCGGTGATCGCCCGCAGTCGCACCAGACGGATCACACCGAACGGGTTCGATGCGGCGGTCGGATCGGGCGGATCGGCGAGCACCACGTCGGACACCGGGATGTTGCCGTTGTTCCTGAAGGCGAGCTCGAAGTCGAGTTCCTGGCCCGGCACGATCGTCGACACCCCGGTCGACGACTTCGTGCCGCCACCGACGCTCGGCCTGGGGTTCTGCACCGGCTGGGTGTCGCACGCCTCAGCCGTCGACGAACCCGTCCCATCGGGTTGCGACGCGATGGACGTCTCGGCGCAGTTCAGGAGTCCGCTGGTCACGTCCTCGGTGGTGACACCGGTCGCCGTGCCGTGCAGCTCGAGTGAGCCCGCTGCCTTGGGAGCGATCGTCGGCGTCACCCCATCGGAGGCGAAGCCGACGAACGACACCGACACCGACGCCGGGAACACCCCCGGGGCGCAGCCCAGGCTGGTGATCGACTGCTTCGTCGGAGGCGCGGTCAGCGTGACCGGCGCCGGGTCCCCTCCGGACCGGCAGGTCACCGTCAGTACCGCCTCGTCGGCAGCCGACGGGAAGGTGACGCGCGCCGTCGTCACATCGAGCTTGTCGAAGTCGCTGATCGCACTCGGGCTGGGTTCGGTGATCGCCATCAACGGCACCGCGTAGGGCGAGTTGTTGGTGGTGGTGATCTTCATCGACACGCCCGAGTTCTGCCCGACCACCACGTTGCCGTCAGCGGTGTAGTCGCCGTTCGAGTCGGCGAAGATGTCCTTGGTCGCACCGACCGTGGCGTTACCCGGCTGGATCAGGTACGTCGCACAGGCGTCGGCTCCGACGGCCGCCTGGTCGTTCGCGTTCTCCACCGCGGGGGTCGCGCAGTTGCGCACCGACTCGGCCGTCGTCGGGTCCAGCGGCTGACCCGTGCTGCGGAGCGTGTCGCGGAGTACGACGTCGAACGCCACGCGTGCGTCGTCGATGTCGAACGGCAGGTCACCGCCGCCGCTGTTCGAGTAGCGGTAACGCACGCCGGTGGCATCGGCGAGCGCCACACCGGACGGCGCGGTCAGGGTCAGCGGGGTGGCGCCGGACTGCGGCGAGCCCGCCAACCAGTCGGTGGGACCGCACGGCGACCCCACCGGGAGCGGGCAGAGTTCGACCACGACCTGGTCGGCACCCGCCGGGAACCGGTCGAGCGTGCCGACCGAGGTCAGGTCGAAGCGGTCGAACGTCGCCGTCGATGCATCGGCGATCGCGAGTTCCCGGACCTGTGATGACGAGGTGGACGCGTTGCGTGCCCCGACCGTGATGGAGCTCGTCGCGCCGGACTGGGCCAGGCCGGCGCCCGGGGACCACTGCTTCGTGGCCACCGGCTGCAGGGACACCGGGATCTGTGCCGTCACATCGACCGTCGACGAGTCCGGATCCGCGTTGCCCGCCGACACGGCCGCCGTGTTGGAGACCACCTGGCCGTTCACGACCGCCGTCTGCGTCGGCAGGCGCATGCCGACCTTGACCGACTGGCTGGTTCCTGCGGGCAGGCCGGTCTGGCCCCCACCGATGTCGCGCTTGTACACGACGGTGAGCTGACGGGTGACCGCGTCGTAGGTGACGACTCGATCACTGTTGGAGGACGGAATCGACGTGACCTCGAATTCCGCCGGTAGGACATCGGTGACCGTGAAGTCGACGCAGGGCTCCGTGAGCGACGAACAGGAGCCGACGATCGAGTACTCGAGTTCGTCCCCGGGTTCGACCGTCGACCGGGTCACGGTCTTGACCACGCCGATCGTCGCGTCCCCGAGCAGCGCCGCCGGTTCCGGGAGTCCACCCGGCGCAGGCACCGGCGCCGACGTCACCGGAGGTTGCTCGACAACGGTCGTCGACGGTGCGCTCGGCTGAGCCGGTGTCGTCGTGGGCGGAACGGTCGGGGCCGGTGCCGTTGACGGTGCCGCGGTCGACGGAACCGTGCTCGTCGTCACCGTCTCGACCGGGACCAACGTTGGGTCCTGAGCCCCGGATCGCCCGCTCCGGGTTGACGCCAACGCCACGGCACCGAGGTTGGCGACGATCAGCGCCACCACCACGACCATCGCTCCGACCTGTCGCCGTCGACCTCTCAGCGTCACCCTCACCGCCGATCACGTCCTGCCACCGTCCGCCACTACAGCCCGCGAAGGATACCGGCGGCAGTTCTGGACGAGACGTTGCCCCCGCCGGACCCAGGAGTCCGGCGCCAGGACCTCAGGCGTTCTTCGGCAGCTCCGAGTACGGCAGCGACTTGTCGTTGTTGGGCTCCCGGGGCAGCCCGAGCACCCGCTCGCCGATGATGTTCTTCTGGATCTGGTCGGTGCCCCCGTAGATCGGCGGGCCCTGGGCCCACAGCGCCATTCCGGTCACCATCGGCAGGAACGGATTGCCGGTCGCCTCGTCGATGGCGGCCCGGTCGTCGTCCCGGTACGCGTGGAGCATCCCGGCCGCACCGACGATACGCAGGCTGAGGTCCCGGGACAGCCGCATCTGGTCGCTCATGCCGAGCTTGGCCAGATTCCCCAGTCCGGGCACCTCACCGCCGATCGCCTTCAGCGCCTTGGCCCGCAGGTTCGTGAACCGGCCGAGTTCACCCAGCGTGTACAGGCGCATCAGGTCCTGGCGCACCGTCGGGTCGTCGATCGTCCCGTTCCCCTTGGCCAGGTCGATCAGCAGCTTGGCCCCACCCAGCGATGGGACGGCGCCGCCGCTGCGACGGCGAGGGGCGCTGCTCACGAAGTCCCCGGCCCGTCGCTCGAGCTGTCCGGCGATGGTGCCCGGCATCGCCGCACCGGCCGCACCGCTCCCGCCGCCCGAACCCAGTCCGGCGCGCTCGAAGGCGAGCGTCGTGTTGGCGACGGCCCAACCCTGGTTGAGTCCGCCGATCACCGCCGAGTCCGGGACCCGGACGTCGGACATGAAGACCTCGTTGAACATGGCGTGGCCGGTCATCTCCACCAACGGCCGGACGTCCATGCCCGGCTGGTCCATGGAGGCGGCGAACCACGTGATGCCCTGGTGCTTCGGCACGTCCACGTCGGTCCGTGCGATCAGCATCCCCATGTCGGCCATGTGCCCGAGGGACGTCCAGACCTTCTGGCCGTTGACGATCCACTCGTCGCCGTCACGTTCGGCCCGGGCGCCCAGGCTCGCCAGGTCGGATCCGGCACCCGGTTCGCTGAACAGCTGACACCACGCATCCAGACCTGTCACGATCCGACGCACGTAGTGGTCGATCTGCTCCTGGGTCCCGTGCGTGGCGATCGTCGGCGCGGCGAGCAGCAGGCCCAGACCACCCGGGGCGGACAGCGCTCCGTGTTCCGCAACGGCGCTCTGGACGGCCACCACGTCGTTGCGGGCGAGTCCCCGGCCGTAGGCGTTCTCGGGGAGACCGGGCGCCGACCAACCGGCGAGCCCGAGCCGCTCCCACCACTCACCGACGGTCAGGTCCGGATCCCAGTTCTGCTCGAGCCAGGCGTTGACCTCGGCGACCACGTCGCCCGTTGCTGCGCTGTCCACGGTGTCGGTCACGTCGGTCCCCCCGGTGTGGTCGTCGTCGCCCTGCATGCTCGCCCACCGCAGGCGTCGAGTCCAACCCCCCGGGGCCGCCCTCGACCGACGGCTCAGGCCAGCCAGTCGCCCACGAAGGCGTCGAACCCGGCCCGGTCGACGGTGATCCGGAGGTGCCCCTCGTCGGTTCGGGCGATGTCCAGCGACGGACAGAAGAACGAGCCGCCCGGCGAGAAGAAGTGGGGCGAACCGACGACGGCCCGTTCCCGTCCGAGCCGGTACTCGTCCTCAACCGCACGGACATCGGCGATGGCATCGGCGACCGAGTCGGGATCGAACCCGCACGCGACGGCCACGTCCGTGAGCACCGCTGGGTCGCTCACGTCCCGGCCCTGCTCGAAGAGTGCCGTGCGCAGCGCCAGGCTCACCGACTCCCCCAGCCGGAGATCCTGCGCGTAGGCGGCAGCCGCCAGCGCCATGGACGGGACGAACGACTCGGGGAAGGCGTCCTGTCGGAACCCGGCGAACTCGTCGACCGGCAGCTGGGCGCGCAGATCGTCGATCTCCTCGGCAATGAACTCGGCGTCGAGCGGCCGGCCGTTGACCCACTCCAGGGGCCACGCCCACACCCGCAGCACCACATCGGACCGGCCGAGGTCGTCCCGGCGACGCGCCAGCATCCGCAGCCCGACGTGGGCGAACGGACAGCCAACGTCCGCGAAGACGTCGACGACCACGGGCTCGGCAGGAGCCGTCACGGTGCCGATGGGACCGGCTCGGGCGGAGCGGCCTGCTGACGACGCTCGACCGTGGAGCGGAGCAGCTGGTCGTAGAGGGTCAGGATCTTGATCCCGTACTGCCGGTTGGTCGCCCAGACCCCGGCCAGCGACATCCAGGTCGCACAGCACCCCCGCACGTACACCTTCTCGGGCGCCCGGCTGGCCGGCGGACGGGCCAGCGTGGCTGCCGTCGCCGTGGCATCGGCGTAGGTGCGGAGCAGTTGGATCTGCGCACGGGCCCCCAGCTGCGGCGTGGCGAAGATGTAGCCCCGGGTGCACGAGTCGCACGCGCCGATGCCGGCGTAGTTGTGGTCGCCCGGCTCGACCATGGATCCCGTGAAGCTGAACCAGCCGGTCTCCAACAACGACTGGACCCAGGCCAGGTCCGCCCGGACGCCCTCGGCAGCGCCCTCGTCGATGAAGTGCACGGCCAGCGCCTCGACGTCGACGCTCGGATGCGCCCGACCGTTGGCCCGGGCGAACGCGGCCAGGTCCTCGGCGGTCACCAACGAGGTGCCCAGGATCGTGGGGCCGGTGGCGTCGAACAGCGAGACGACGTTCGCCTCGACCTCGGGATCGAGCGGCCGGGACCGGAGCTCGGCCTCTGCCGTCCGGAGCTCGGCCACCACCGTGCTCCGGGAGGCCACCACCCCGCGGCGTTCCTCGACCGTCGCCTCGGCGGCCCGCTCCGCCGCCGCGGCGTCCGACAACGAACGCTCGGCATCAGCCAGATCGGCCCGGGTCGCCGCCACGGCGTGGTCTGCGTAGACGCGCGTCTGCTGGGCGTCGACGTAGCCGGGATCCTGACCGCCGGTCCCGACCCGGAGCCGGGACAGCGTGTCGTCACGTGCGGTGCCGACGCGCATGTAGGCGTCGGCGGCGAGCACGCCGAGCTGTCGGCGGAAGCTCCCGACCGTCCGGTCCCGTTCAGCCGTGATCGAGGAGGCGGTGCGTTCCAGGGCCTCGGCGGCCGCCAGGTCGGTGGATGCCAGGTCGAGCGACGCCTGGGCGTCAGCGACACGGGCGACGACCACCGCCACCTCTGCGTCCCGGGCCTGCTGGGCCCGGATCCGCGCCTCGGCGAGCAGCTGGTCGATCGACACCGGGTCGAGGCGGACGGGCGAGGTCGGCAGGGGATCCGTCGCGGTCCTGCGGCTGGTGCCGCCCGCCGGAGGTGCGATCGAGGTCGACGGCGTTGGGTCACCGGGTGCAGTGGTCGACGTGGTCGTCGAAGTGGTGCTCTGCGCAGGGTCGCCCGCCGGGTCGGTCTGGGCACCCACCGGTTGGGACGTCGCCAAGAGGAACAACGCCACCGATGCTCCCAACAGGGCCCGGCCACGGCGACGCGCGCCACCACCGGGGCGCGTACCGGTGGGTCCGGACGAGGTGCGGTCGGGGGGTCTCATGGTCGCATCGCGCTGGCCCCGTGGTTCTAGTCCGGTGCCTCGGTCATGGCTAGGGGCGAACCCGATCGAACCCGCCCCTTGCCGCCCGGATCCGTCGGTACTACGTTTTCCGAAGTGCCTTCGGAAAACGCCGTCGTCGACCGTCGGGGCCGCAAGCGGGCGGCCCGGCGCGACGCGCTCCTCGACCTGGCCGGCGATCTCGTTGCGGCCGGCGGCGTCCACGCCCTCACGATGACCTCACTGGCGCAGGCCGCCGACTACGCGCCCGCGTCGCTGTACACCTACTTCCCCTCACGTTCCTCGCTCATCGCCACCCTCCAGGAACAGGCGCTCCTCCGGCTCGCCGCCGCCGCACGGACGGCGGTGGAACGCTGGGACGACGACCTCCGCGCCCTCGGGACCGGCACCGACGACCCGGGTGGCGCGTTGGCCCGACTGTGGGCCTTCAACGACCTGCTGGTCCGGGCTCCGGCGGAGCACCCCCGGGATTTCGCCCTCCAGCAGGAACTGCTGGTGGCGGTCGATGCCGAGACCGACGACGACGCCGCCAGAGTCGTCCCGAGCGCCATGGCGGTCCTCGACGTCCCGCGCACCCTCCTGCTCCGGGCCGCCGGAGCGGGAGCGATCACGAACGAGGCCGACGAACAGGTGGGCCGCACCCTGGCGTGGGTGGCTGCGATCAACGGGGCGCTCCTCGCCGGACGGGTGCGCTCCGGGCTCGCCGTCGGTCCGACGTCCCTGGCCGAGTCGATCAGCCGGTCGATGCTCGTCGGGTGGGGCGCCCCGATCGACCTGGTCGACAGCGCGCGGGTGCTGGCGCTGCGCTGGCAGGACGGAACGGGAACCCAACCGGAGGAGACACCGTGACCACCACCATCGGCAGCCTCCTCGTCGCTGCGCTCTGCATCGGCATCGGCATGAACCTCTGGTTCCTGGCCGAGTACCTGCTCCACCGGTTCGCCATGCACCACCTGCACGGCCGAGGGATCATGAGCCGGGAACACCTGGAGCACCACGTCCACTCCTCGTGGTCGTTCGACGTCACGCACCTCATGTCGTGGACCGGTGTCGCCGTCGTGGGGGGTCTGGTCTGGTTCCCGATCGGCTGGGCCGTCGCCGGCACGGCCGTCGGAATCCTGCTCGCCGTCGGCTGGGCCCTGGGCTACGCCTTCTACGAGTTCCAGCACGCCCGCTGTCACCTGGCGCCACCGCGGGGGAGCTACGGCCGCTGGGTGCGACGGCACCACTTCCAGCACCACTTCGGGGCACCCATGTCGAACCACGGTGTGTCGATCCCGGTCTGGGACCTGGTGTTCGGCACCCGACGCGAGGTCGAGCGGGTCCGGGTGCCCCGCCGGCTCGCCCTGCCCTGGATGCTGGACGACACCGGCGCACTGCGCCCCGAGTTCGCCGAGGACTACGAACTGGTCGGCCGGGACCTCCTGGACGAACGCCAGGCGGGGATCGACCGGGCCAGGGCGTTCGCCTCGATCGCTCCCACGGACTGAGCCGATCAGCGACCGCCGTGGCGGAGCAGGACCTCCTGGGCGAAGGTCGCCACGTGGACCCCGTCGGTCGAGTGGACGTGCCCGATCGCGAGTCCCCGACCGCCGACGAAGGTGTGGCAGGTCACGTCGTGCAGGTGCCACTCATCGGCTCGGAACGGGCGGTGGAACCAGATCGTGTGGTCCAGGCTCGCCGTGAAGACGCTCGACTCGGCGTCCTCGGGCCAGTCGCGGCTGATCGGGTGCGCCCGCACGACCGCATCGGTCGGCAGGTCGTCGGAGATGTAGGCCAGCGCGGCTGCGTGGTCGACCTGCCCGGCACCCGGTGAGCCGACCGCCCGGAACCAGCCGGCCGCACGACCCGCGCCCTCCCGCTGCGGCAGCGAGGCCACCGCCTCCGGGGGCAGCATGGCCCGTTCGAACACCGGACTCCACGACGACTGCTCCAGGTCGGCCGGTGCCGGCACCTCCAGCGGCATCGGGATCGTCACCACGTCGTCGGAGGGCTCGGGGCGCTGGAAGCTGGCCTCCAGGTTCAGGATCGCTCCGGGCATCTGGTGGGCCACCACCCTGCGGGTGCAGAACGAACGACCGTCACGGATCGGGTCGACCTCGTAGAGAACCGGCTGCTCGTGGTCGCCACGCCGGATGAAGTAGGCGCGCAGCGAGTGCACCTCGAACTCGTCGTCGACACCGACGGCCGCTGCGGCCAGGGCCTGCGCCACGATCTGCCCGCCGTAGAGCCCGCCCCAGGGGTACCGGGGTCCACGACCGATCCAGGTGCCGTGGTCACCGGCACGCAGCGAGAGGATCTCGCCGACGTCCACGATCAGGAGCCGATCGACGTCGGGTCGAAGGTGAGGTGGCGGGCCACGTCACCCCAGATCGACGGCTCCATCCGCCGGGAGCGGAACACCCACGCGCCACGGTCACGCTCGACGCGATCCACGTACCGTCCCGTCACGATCGGCTCCAGCGCACCACTCCCCACCTGCTGCAGGACGAGGAACCGAGAGCGGGCGACCGCCGAACCGTCGGGCCGGGCCTCGACCACCAGGTTGGTGACCAGGTGCACCGTCTCCGGTGTGCCCGAGTCGTGACGCCGCGTGGTCGCAGCGAACAGCTCCGTCACCGCTGCGGCGCCTGCGGCGACGACGCGGTCCTCGCCGTCGCGGAGTTCGCCACCGGCGAACAGGGCGCCGACCGCAGCGAAGTCGCCGTCGTCCACCGCGGCGCTGTAGCGGGCGAGCAGCTCGGCGATCTCGAATCGATCCGCAGCGGTCAGTCCCATCCCGGCCATGTTCGCAGCCTCCCGGCCGCGGCGTGACCACCCGTACCCGCATCGGGTCGGAGGGAACATCGGGACCGGGACAGGGGTTCCCTCCGGCGTGAGGCTCACCACCGTCCCGATGGCGGGAACGATCTCGTCGTGTGGGTTCGCCTCGGGCGACCGGTTCGTCGTCGGATCCTGGCGTGAGTCGCCGATCGGGCGAACCGTCGACGTGATGTGGGCCCGACCGGACGGGACCCGGGTCCTGCTCGCCCCCGACGACGCCACGGCGGACTTCGTGACCTCGGTGTACGAGTTCGACGAGGTGCGGGTCCTGGACCTGACGGCCAGCGCCACCCCCCGGCACCTGGTCCTTCGCAGTGACGTCCTCCAGCTCAGTCTGAAGGCCGGGGGGCCGTCGTTCGTCCTGCCGCCACGCCCACTGTGGTTCACCCGGTTCGTCGAACGGCCGGTGGCGTTCGCCCTGCTCGGCGTCCGGACGTGGGGTACCAGCCCCACCGGCGTGCAGGAGTGGTACCAGGCCCGGAGGTGCAGCCTCGTGTCCTCGGCCAGTGCCACCCTGAACGGCGTGGACCTGGGCGGTCGTCGTTCACTCCGGCCCACCTGCGGGTTCGGCTTCTCCGAGTCGCCACCATGGCCGACGATCGTCGACGTCCGCCCGACACTCGGTGTGCCCGAGGGGTGGCTGGCCGCCCGGACGGGCAGACAGGTCGTCCCCAGCTGGTGAGCAGTCTCCCCTCGGGGCGCATCCACCGGAGTGGTCCCCGACCGGAGCCCCCGGCAGACTGGGCGAGTGTCCACGAACGAGTTCGATCGCGTCCCGTCCGACCGCCCACCCGTCGAGGAACACCTCCTCGAGCAGGCCGTCGAGTGGACCCGGGCTGCGGGTGAGCTGACCCTCGGGTACTTCAACCATCCCGAGCTCGACGTCGACCACAAGCACGACGGCTCGCCGGTCACGGCTGCGGACCGAGCCGCCGAGCACCTGCTCCGGGAGCTGATCACGGCCGCCCACCCGGACGACACCGTCCGGGGCGAGGAGCACGCCGACCACGTCGGATCCTCCGGGCGGACCTGGGTCATCGATCCGATCGACGGAACCCGGCCGTTCAGTCGCGGGGTCGGGACGTTCTCCAACCTGCTCTACCTCGAGGACGAACACGGCCCCGCCGTCGGTGTGGTCAACCTGCCGGCGCTCGGCGAGACGGTTGCCGCAGGCCGTGGGCTCGGCTGCTTCGCCGACGGGGTCCCGTGCCGGGTGTCCGACACCTCGACCCTGGACGGTGCACACCTGTCCTGCACCAGCTTCGACGGGTGGTCCGCGCAGCGTTTCGAACGCGTCCGGTCGAACGGAATCGAACTGCGGACCTGGGGGGATGCCTACGGCTATGCGCTCGTCGCCACCGGTCGCATCGACGCCATGTGCGACCCGGCCCTCGCCTGGTGGGACATCGCTCCCCTGCTCGTCCTGCTCCCCGAGGCCGGCGGCGTGATCACGTCGTTCGGTGGCGGCCCCGCAGAGCAGAGGAACGTCGACCACCCCGAGTACGCCTACTCAGCGGTGGCGTCGAACGGCGTCCTGCACGAGCAACTGCTCGGTGTCATCCACGGCTGAGCCAGTGGTTCAGAGTGCGGCGATGATGGCGAGGAAGCGCTCGTCGGTCCCGTCGTCGGTGGCCGATGCGATGCGCTCGACGCACGGCGCCGACGTTCGGATCGCGTCGGCGTAGGCCGCCCGGCGGCGTTCGACCAGCGACGGCCGATCCTGACCGATGGCGGGACCGCCCAGGTCGACGTACTGCGCCTCGATACCTCGCCGCATGGCGGCCAGGGCCTCGGTCCGCAGCTGCGAGACCCGAGAGACCGTGACGCCGAGTGACCGGGCGAGCTCCTCGGAACTCAGCTGCTCGACGAAGTACCCCACGACCACCGCTCGGTGTCGCTCGGGCAGGTGCGCCACTGCGTGACGGACGTAGGCGTGCAACTCCCGTCGCTCGAGCTCCTCGCTCGGCTCCGGGGTCGAGTCGTCGGCGATGCGCTCGGCGACCGAGGACGGCGCTCCAGCCTCACCCTGTCCGGCTGCAGGAGCATCCAGGCCCAGGAGGGCAGCGCGGACGACCCGCTCACGGACCCGGTCGACCTCACGGGCCTCCACGCCGAGGTGTTCGGCGGTCTCGTCAACGGTCGGGCGACGGCGCAGTCGCTCGGCCAGGTGCGTTTCGGCCTGGTCGACCGCCCTGGCCTGCACCCGCACGGACCGTGGCGCCCAGTCGGAGGAGCGGACCGAGTCGAGCACTGCCCCCCGGATCCGCCGGGCGGCGAACCGGGCGAAGGGGATCGATCGACTCCCGTCGAAGCGATGGGCGGCCTCGACCAGACCGACCATCCCCGCACGGACGAGCTCTTCGCGGTCGACGTGTCGGGGGAACCGGACGGCGACCTGAGCGACGACCTGCTCGACCAGATCGAGGTGTTCCTCCACCAGTCGGCCGCGAGGATCCGGCTCAGCGGTCCTGTCCGGTGATCGCCGCCGCCGTCGGGCGGCCGCCCGTTGGTCCAGCCAGTCGGCCGACCCCGCATCCGGCTCGCTCCGAAGGTCCTCGTGTCCCACTGTCACTCCAACCGGGATCGTCCGTCCGCTGCACCCGGATCGTTCCCGGATGGCCGCACCGACCGGCACGACAGGGGGTCATCGGTCGCGCCACGCCGGGAACTTGAGCAGAAATCCCGAGAAATCCTGGATCTCACGGACAGTGGCGGAAACCGGTCGACGCCATCGCTCTGAGCGTCAGATCGACCGGTCCGTGGACGTGTCGATCACCCCGAACTCACGGCTCCCCTCGAAGGTTGCGGCCCGGATGCCACGTCGAGCCAGCTCGTGGAGGATGGGGAGCGGGTCCCCGACGCCGGCGAGCCCAGTGGCCCCGCCGGGCAGGCGACCGGCGACGGCGAACCCGGCAGCCACCGCCGCCACCGCCGCGGTCGCCACCGACGGCCGGTCGAAGGCGCCGTAGACCACGTCCTGACGCTCGCCGTCCCGGGTGCCCCGGACCTCGACCCGGATCGCGCCCGGCGCACCCTCGACGGGCGGCCCCACCAGCATCGGCAGTGCGACCGTGACCCGGTCGACGCGTGACGCGGCCAGTCGCGCCGAAGCCCGCCGGAGCTGCGGGAAGGCGTCGACCAACAGCAGCGGGTCGGCCAGACCTGCCCGGTAGCAGTCGGCCCCGGCGGTGGGATCGGGGAACCAGACGAGTTCCCGACCGCTGAAGCCCGGCCGCTCCACGTACGCACCGTCCCGCCACTCCACCGCCGGCCCTCGCAGGGCCCGCCGTCGCTGGCGGGCGCAGGCCGGCCCGCCCGCGCCGGCTCGAGCGATGTGGACCTCGTCGACGGAGTCGAGCAGCCCGGCTCCGTGTCGAGCCAGCAGGCAGCTCAGGCCCGGCGCCATGGCAGCACCCACGATCAGGGACCGACCGGCCTCACGCGCCAGGCCGTCCAGCGCCAGGAGCGCCCGGACCTCGTCGAGGGAGTCCGATGTCGAGACCACGTGAGCACCGGCCCGCAGGGCGCGTTCGGCCACGTCGAGTTGCTCACCGGCCTCGCGGGTCACCACCACCACGTCGACATCGTCGAACGGAGTCGGATCACCCCTCGTCTCGGTGCGGGTCCGGACCGCCGGGCCGAACGCACCCGACAGGTTGGCGAGGCGGTCCACCCGCCGGCCCACGAGGGTGACGGCATCGACCGTCGGCGTACCGGCCGGCGCAGCGCCGAGCAACTCCCGGACGCAGCGCGCGCCGACGGCACCTGCACCGACGACCACCGCCTCGGTGCCGCTTCGCCGGCCGGCTGTGTTCACCGGAGTTCCTCGCCGCAGAGCTCCCGCCAACCACCCCGTTCCGGAGCCGTCGGAGAGGCTCCTGCGAGACGAACCAGGACCGCACCGGCGATTCCGAAGCACACCGCCAGGATCGCTCGTCGAACTCCGCGCACTCCACGCCTCCCGGGCGATCGGTTCGCACCCGCTCTGCCGCCGAGCCCGACGGGTGGTTCCGTGGGGCTAGCTGGAATCGAACCAGCGACCTCACCCTTATCAGGGGTGCGCTCTAACCGACTGAGCTATAGCCCCGTGACGCCACGGCGGCGACGGAGCCGTCAGAGTAACCGACCGGCCGAGGCGCACCACAAGCCGCCGGACGGCCCGCACGCAGTCACATCGGTCGGGCGGTCTCCTCCTCGATCACCGAGATCCAGACCCCTCCGATGATGTCGCTGATGAGGTTGAACACGAGGGTGGACACGACGATCGCTCCCGCCACACCGAGGTAGCCGAGCAGGGTCACGAGCGAGAACTGCCGGAAGAGGAACTCTCCGTCGAGCTTCCAGTCCTGGAGCGAGAACGTCGAGTTGACGAACTCCTCGACGCTGGTGACCGTCCCGGCATTGCGGGCGACGGTCCACAGGATGACCGACGCGATCATCGTGATGAGCCAGAGCGACAGGGCGACCAGGACGGCCAGCTTGAGCGCCGACCAGGGGTCGATGTGCCGGACCAGCCGGCGGACCTTGCGGGCCTCGAAGCGCTGGCGCCGGTAACCCATCACCCGACGGGCATCGGCGCCTCCGTCGGCTGCGGGGGCGCCGGCTGCAGCGCCGCTCGACGTGGGCGGCCGGGAGGACGAGGCCGCCGTTGGCGACACCGGTCGGGTTGCCGGGCCCGATCCCCCACTACTCTGCGCACCCGACCGTGGCCGCGTGCCACTCGCCGGAGTGGTCGCCGCGGAACCGGTCGATGCGGAACCGGTCGATGCGGAGCCACCGGTGGAGCTGCCGCTCGGCGACCTCCCCGACGGCGTGGCACCACCCCGCTCGGACTCCCCGGCGGCCGGCTGGCGCCGCTGGCGGTCCGGCGAGCCCTTCGAGGGAGCACCGGAACCCGGTCGAGCACCGCGGGACGGCTCGGACTGGGACCCGGGACTGCTCGGAGTGCTCACCCGGGCGAGCCTAGTGAACCCGTGGAGCCCGCCCGCGTCCCGTCCGTGGTCGCCCACGACGGACCGGCCATCGGTGCCGTTGCCGGTCCCGCCGAGGCCCGACCCGTCCGGCCGGCTGCCCGGACCTCGACGGTCACGATGCGGTCCGGGTCCACCCGGAATCCGACGACTTCCGAGCCGTTGGCGCTGGCCACCGAGTCGGCGGCCGCCCGGCCACCGACCACGCCTGCACCGGCGACCAGGTCGGCAACCGCGGCGGTACGCGCCGCGGCCCGGAGCTGTCTCGATGTCGCGCTGATCGACACACCCAACGTCGCGGCCAGGAGGGCGGCGACGAGGACCACCACCATGCTCACCGAGCCCCGCTGCCCGCCGGGCCCGTCGATCCGACCGATCACTCCGGAGCGGTGTCGTCCCCCGGACCGGCGGTGTCGGTCTCGGGGCCGTCGGCCTCCGGGGTGTCGGGGGCACCATCGGTCGGGACCGGTTGGGCGGCACCGTCGGGACCGTCCTCGGGTGAGGCATCAGGTGAGGCGTCGGGTGCATCCGCGTCGGAGTCGTCCTCGCCGGCCGGGACCCTGGCAACGGCCGCGACCCGTCCGTCCTCGCCCACGTTCATGACGCGGACCCCGGTGGCATCGCGGCCCTGCACCGAGATCTCCGCCGCGGAGGTCCGGATGATCACACCGCCGTCGTTCACCAGCAACAGGTGATCGTCGTCCTCGACGAGCAGGCCCGTCAGGACCCGTCCCCGTTCGGAACGGATCCGGTGCACCCGCATGCCCTGTCCACCTCGGCCCTGACGGCTCAGGGCGTCCACCGAGGTCCGCTTCCCGAACCCGCCGTCGGTCACGGTGAGGATCATCTGTCCGGGGGCGACGGCATCGGCGCCGACGACGTGGTCGCCCTGGGTCAGTCGCATCCCGCGGACCCCGGTCGTGGCCCGGCCCATCTCCCGCACGTCCGTCTCGGCGAAACGGATCCCCTTGCCCGAGGCGGACACGATCACCACGTCGGAGGAACCGGAGGTGGGGATCACCCGGACCAGTTCGTCGTCGTCACGGAGGGCGATCGCGATGAGCCCGGCCCGCAGGGACGAGTCGTAGGCGGTGAACCGGGTCTTCTTGACGGTCCCGTTCCGGGTGACGAACACCAGGTACCGGTTGGTCTCGTAGTCCCGGGTGTCGATGACGGTCTGGATGACCTCACCCGGGGACAGGTCGAGCAGGTTCACCAGGGCGATCCCCTGCGCCGTGCGTTCCTTCATGGGAATCCGGTGCGCCTTGAGCCGGTACACCCGTCCCCGGTTCGAGAAGAACAGCAGGTAGGCGTGCGCCGACGTGTGGATCAGGTCGGTGACGTAGTCCTCGTCCTTGAGTCGGGTGCCCGCCACGCCGACCCCACCCCGCGTCTGGGCCCGGAACGCATCCGCCGCGACCGTCTTGATGTAGCCGCGGGCCGTCATGACCACGACGACCTCCTCGTCGTCGATGAGGTCCTCGATCTCCAGGTCACCCTCGTCGATCTCCAGGGTCGACCGGCGATCGGTGGCGAACTGCTCGCGGACCTCGCTCAGCTCGGTGACGATGACACCTCGCAGGACCGCCTCGTCACCGAGGATGGCCTCGAGTTCGGCGATGGTCGCCCGCAGCTGCGCCATCTCCTCCTCGAGACGCTCACGACCGAGTCGGGTCAGGGTCGAGAGCCGCATGTCGACGATCTCGGTGGCCTGGATCTCGGAGAACCCGAACGCCTCGGCCTGCAACGCCACCACGGCCGACGCCCGGTCGTCGGACGAGCGGATCGCCACGATGATCTCGTCGATCAGGTCGAGGGCGCGGAGGAACCCTTCGACGATGTGGGCCCGACGCTGGGCCTTGGCCAGACGGAACTCCGAACGGCGACGGATGACCTCGACCTGGTGCTCGACGTAGTGGACGAGGGCGTCCCGGAGCGTGAGGGTGCGCGGCACCCCGTCCACGAGGGCGACCATGTTCACCGGGAACGAGGTCTGCATGGGTGTGTGCTTGAACAGGTTGTTCAGGACCACGTTGCCCGGAGCGTCCCGCTTCAGCTCGATGATGAACCGGGTCCGTCCCCGCGCACTCTCGTTGCGGAGTTCGCGGATTCCGTCGAGGACCTTCGAGTTGACCAGTTCCGCGATCTTCTCCTCGATCTGCTCGACCGAGGTCTGGTACGGGACCTCGGTGACCACGATCCGTTCGTTGCGCGGGCCCTCCTCGATCTCGGCCCGGGCCCTGAGCTTGATCGAGCCGCGACCCGTCCGGAACGCCGAGACCAACCCGGCCCGGCCCATGATCTGGGCCCCGGTCGGGAAGTCCGGACCCTGCACGAACCCCATGAGGTCATCGACCGTGGCGTCCGGGTTCTCGATCAGGTGCACCGTGGCGTCGATGATCTCGCCCAGGTTGTGCGGCGGGATGCTGGTCGCCATGCCCACTGCGATCCCCTGGGACCCGTTCACGAGCAGGTTGGGGAACCGGGACGGCATGACCGTGGGTTCCTCGGTGGAGCCGTCGAAGTTCGCGACGAAGTCGACCGTGTCCTCGTCGATGTCGGCCAGCATCTGCATGGCCAGCGAGGTCAGTCGGCACTCGGTGTACCGGTAGGCGGCCGGCGGATCCGACGGCGAACCGAAGTTGCCGTGCGGGTCGACCAACGGGTGTCGCAACGAGAAGTCCTGGCCCATCCGGACCAAGGCGTCGTAGACGGCCGAGTCGCCGTGCGGGTGGTACTTGCCGATCACGTCGCCCACGACGGTGGCGCACTTCCGATGGTTGCGGTCCGGGCGCAGGCCGCCCTCGTGCATGGCCCAGAGGATCCGGCGGTGCACGGGCTTCAGGCCATCACGCACGTCGGGGAGCGCCCTCGAGACGATGACCGACATGGCGTAGTCGAGGAACGACTGCTCCATCTCCTGTTGGATCTCGATCGGCTCGATGGATCCGGCCGCGACATCGACGGCGACGTCGGGCCCGACCGGGGGCTGGCCCGTCCCGTCGTCCGGCTCGGTGGGTGGGATCCCGTCGTTGACTTCGTCGCTCATCGTGCGTCCTGTCGTGAACTGCTGCGTGCGGACCGGGACCAGCGGAACGGCCCGGTGGGGCTCGTGGTCGTGACCACTCAGATGTCCAGGAAGCGAACGTCCTGGGCGTTCGTCTGGATGAAGTTCTTGCGGCTCTCGACGTCGTCGCCCATCAGGATGGAGAACACCTCGTCGGCGATCGCCGCCTGTTCGACCGACACCTGGAGGAGGGTCCTGGCCGTTGGATCCATGGTCGTCTGCCAGAGCTCCTCGGCATCCATCTCGCCGAGACCCTTCAGGCGCTGGAACTCGTTCTTGTGGTTGGGCGATCGCTCCAGGAACGCCGCCTTGGCCAGGTCGTCCTTCAGGTAGACCTTGTTGCGTCCGACCTCGGTCGAGTACAGGGGCGGCTGGGCGATGAAGACGTGTCCCCGCTCCACGAGTGGGCGCATCTGCCGGAAGAAGAAGGTCAAGAGGAGCGTCCGGATGTGCGACCCGTCGACATCGGCGTCGCACATGATGATGACCTTGCCGTAGCGGATCCGGTCGGCGTCGAAGTCGTCGCCGACCCCACCGCCGATCGCCGACACCAGCGCCAGGATCTCGGTGTTGGCGAGCATCCGCTCCAGCCGGGCCCGTTCGACGTTGAGGATCTTCCCCCGGATCGGGAGGATGGCCATCACCTCGGAGTTGCGGGCGTCCTTGGCCGAACCACCCGCCGAGTTGCCCTCGACGATGTACAGCTCGGATTCGCGGGGGTCCTTGGACGAGCAGTCGGCGAGCTTGCCGGGCAGTCCGGCGCCGTCCAGCGCCGACTTCCGGCGGGTCGCATCACGTGCGTTCCGAGCCGCCTCCCGGGCCCGGGCAGCCTGCAACGCCTTCTGGAGGATGCGCTTGGCCTCGGACGGGTGCTCCTCGAGCCACTCGGCGAGCTGCACGTTCGTGGCCCGCTCGACGAGCGACCGGACCGGCACGTTGCCCAGTTTGCCCTTGGTCTGACCCTCGAACTGGGGCTCGGTCAACTTCACGGAGACGATGGCCGTGAGCCCCTCCCGGATGTCCTCGCCCTGGAGGTTGTCCTCCTTGTCCTTGAGCAGCTGGTGCTCACGGGCGTAGCGGTTCACGGTGTTCGTGAGGGACTTCTTGAAGCCCTCCTCGTGCATGCCGCCCTCGATGGTGTTGATCCCGTTGGCGAAGGAGTGGAGCCCATCGGAGTTGTACCCGGTGTTCCACTGGAACGCGACCTCGACCTCCATGGCGTCGTGCTCCGACTCCTCCGCCTGGGAGAAGTAGCCCACGTCGCTGAACAGCGACTCCTTGGCCGCGTTGACGTGCCGGACGAAGTCCCGGATGCCGCCCTCGTAGCAGTACTCGATGTCGTCCTGGGCGCCCGGGCGTTCGTCCCGGAACACGATGCGCAGGCCGGCGTTGAGGAAGGCCATCATCTGCAGGCGCTCGAGGAGCGTCGTGGCCCGGAACGTGACCTCGTCGAACACCGTCGGGTCGGGCCAGAACCGGACGGTCGTGCCGGTGCGCGGCGATCCGTCGGGGTCCGCTGGTGCGTCACCGATCACGTGGAGCCGCTCGGTGAGCTCACCTCCGTCCCGGAACTCCATGGCGTAGCGCTGACCCGATCGGTCGATCTCGACCTGCACCCTGCTCGACAGGGCGTTCACCACGGAGATACCGACCCCGTGGAGCCCACCGGACACCTTGTAACCGCCACCACCGAACTTGCCGCCGGCGTGGAGCACGGTGAGCACCACCTCGGCCGCCGTCAGATCGGGGTACTGCAGCGACTGCTCCACGGGAATGCCCCGACCGTCGTCGCGGACCTCGCAGCCGCCATCCGCGAGGAGCGTGACCTCGATCGTCGTGGCGTGGCCCGCCATCGCCTCGTCGACGGAGTTGTCGACCACCTCGTAGACCATGTGGTGGAGCCCGGCCGGACCCGTCGAGCCGATGTACATGCCCGGCCGCTTCCGGACCGCCTCGAGGCCTTCGAGGACCTGGATGGCCTCAGCTCCGTACGAGGTTGAATCTGCGGTCAATCGACGCTCCTGTGGTCCCACCTGCTTGTGGAAACCCTGTGGAAAACCAGCGGACGGGTCGGTCCCGGCGACCCGTCACCCTAGCACCGGGGACACCCCACTCCGTGCCAGTCCGACCGGGTCTCGGGGCTCGCTCAGAGGCCCCGGACGGACACCGGATTCACCTCCCGGCGGGGCCCGGCGGGAGCACCCTGACGTCGACCGATCTGACGAGTTCGGGGTCGTCACACAGGTCCCCGACGGCGGCACACAGGTCCCGCGACTGCCAACGGAGCTGCTCGCCAACAGCAGGGATCGTCGTCGAGACGACCAACCGCCCGTCACGCAGGCTCTCGACCGAACACGAACGGGCGAGACGGGATCCGACCAGCTGCGCCCAGTGCTCGCGAATCGTCTCGAACGAATCCGGTCTGGCGAGACCGAGAGCGAGGCGAACCCGGTCCAGGGACTCACCGACGGTCCGAACCGGGCGGCGATTGGTCGGGAGCGGTTCGATCGCCACGTTCGGACGCTACTCCCGAGTCATGACGGGCACGCCGTCGACGATTCGCACCACCCCGTCGGCGACGACTCCGGGGGGTGCACCAGTGGCTGACGTGATGAAGGTCTGGCCTGGTGGCAGGACCTCGACCAGAGCGGTGGCACGGTCCTCGTCGAGTTCGGAGAACACGTCATCCAGGATGAGTACCGGTGCGTCGTCCCGGAGCCGGGTCACCATCTCGTGTCCTGCCAGACGGAGCGCAAGGGCGAGACACCGCTGCTCGCCCTGTGACGCGTGCGTCCGAGCGGGCAACCCTCCCAGGGAGACCAACAGCTCCGCTCGATGGGGTCCAACCGTGGTCACACCCCGACGGACATCATCGGTCCGGGCCGTCACCAGCGCATCATGGAGACCGATCCCGGGACTCCAACCACTGCTGAGCACGAGATCAACCATCGCCCGGGGTGACGTCTCGGGAAGGCCGGCCAGACGGGCGTACAACCCCCTCACGAACGGCTGCAACCTCTGAACCACGTCGGTTCGCCGATCATGCAGATCAGATCCTGCCGCTGCGGCCTTGGTGTCCCAGACGTCGAGGGTCAGGGCCGCTCCTTCATCCAGCCGACCGTGTGACTGCTTGAGGAGGGAGTTCCGCTGACGGAGGGAACGCTCCCAGTCCGACAGGATCTGTTCGTCGATCGGTCGGAGCTGGACCACCAACTCGTCGAGGAAGTCCCGTCGGGCCGAAGGTCCGGACTTGACGAGATCCAGGTCGTCCGGGCCGAAGATCGTGACCTGCAGGGTCTCCAGGAGTTCGCGACGACGCTGCAGTCGCTGGCGGTTGACCTGCATCCGGACCCGGCCGCGTTCGGGTACGTCGATCTCGACGAGTTGACGTCGGTCACGGACATCCACCTCCGCCCGGACCGTCGCTCCGTCGGTACCGGCGGTGATGAGCACCTCGTTCGACACACCCCGGAACGAACCGGACGTCGAGAGGAATCCGACCGCCTCGACCAGGTTGGTCTTGCCCGAGCCATTGGGACCGACCACGAGGTTGACCCCTGGTGACCACTCCAGATCCACCTCCCGGTGGGATCGGAAGTTCCGCAACCAGAGCCGGTGCAACTCCACCGATACGGCCGCCGATCAGGACACGCGGACGGGCATCAGCAGGTAGAGGAAGTCCTGGGAGCCGACGGGACGCAGGACGGCGGGCTTCTGCGGGTCGCGGGTCTGGAGGACCACCTCATCGGAACCCGCCACCTCGAGCCCGTCCATCAGGTACTCGGGGTTGAACGCCACCACCAGGCTCTCCCCGGTGTAGGAGGCGTCGACCTCCTCGGTCGCTTCGCCGTCCTCGGCGTTCCGAGCGGTCAGCATCAACCCGTTCTCGGTCATCGAGAGGTGGATGGGGCTGTTGTTCTTGGCCATGAGGCGCACCCGGCGAATCGCGTCCTGCAGGACCTGTCGATCGACCCGGAGTTCGTTCGGCATCTCCCCTGGGATCAACTTGTCGTAGTCAGGGAAGTCGTCCTTGATGAGCCAGGAGGACAGATGGAACCCTCCCACCCGGAACGACACCTGGTTCTCGGCCAGCACGACCTCGACCTCGTCGTCTGACTCCAGCGACCGGGCCAGTTCCTGGAGCGCACGCGACGGGACGTTCACGCGTTGGCCTTCGGCGAGCACGGTCGTCCCGGGGAACTCCCGGAAGGCCAAGCGGTAGGAGTCCGTGGACACCATGCGGAGTCCGTCGGGCTCGGCTGCGAGCAGGACCCCGGTGAGCACCCTCCGGGACTCATCGGTCGATGCCGCTCCGACGACCTGTCGCAGCCCATCGGCGAACTGGGCTCCGGCAACCGTGACCCGCTCACCCTCGAGTTCCGGAGGGGTGGGGAACTCGTCATGGGGAATCGAGTTGAGCGTGAACTCCGAGCGCCCACCGCTGATCCTCGAACGGTCGGGAGCGGTTTCGACCTCCACCGCACCCGGTTCGAGGTTCCGGATGATGTCGGTGACCAGCTTGGCCGGGAGCACGGCGACGCCGTCGTCGGAGCCGGCAACCTCGAGATCGATGGTGACGGTCAGTTCCAGATCGGAGCCCGTCACCCGGAGTCGATCACCGTGCAGATCGAATCGAAGGCCCGAGAGCACCCGGAGCTGAGCCTTCGGACTCGCGGCGCGGCCAGCGGCGATCACTGCCTCCACCAGAACGTCTCGTTCGCAGCGGAACTTCACCTGGGCTCGCTTTCCCCACGACTGATGCTGATGTGGTGTGTCACTGGTGGTCGTAGTTGTAGTGCTTGTGGATTGTGGGAAACCTAGCGCAGCCCTGTACCGGCCCGGATCGTGAGTGCACAGGCTGTCCGCAGCGTCCACAGCTGGGAGGTCCCGGTCCCCGACGACCTGTGGAGCGCCATCGGCCGGAGTGGTGTTCTCCACACGACGTCCCGATCGCGACCACCCTCCCTTCCCCGTCGCGATCCCTCTCCCACGGGCTCACCCGGTGGAGAGGATCTTCTGGATGAGGCTCGTGACGTCCTCGTAGGTCTTGTGCTTGTCCTTCATCCGGGTCGAGACCTTCTCGTAGGCGTGGATCACCGTGGTGTGGTCCCGACCACCGAATTCCTTGGCGATCTGGGGGTACGACAGGTCGGTCATCTCGCGGCAGACGTACATCCCGACCTGGCGTGCATGGACCAGGTCGCGAGTACGGCTCTTGGACGTGAGTTGTTCCACGGTGAGACCGAACATGGCTGCGGTCTCGTCCAGGATCAGCCCGGGCGTGATCATCCGGGGTTTCGTCGAGGCGATGGTGTCGGCGAGGATCTCCCTGGCCAGGTCGACCGTGAGATCTGTGTCGTTCAGCGTGGCGAATGCGTTGACCCGGATGAGCGCGCCCTCGAGTTCGCGGATGTTGTAGGTGATGTTCGTGGCGATGAAGTCCAGCACCTCCGGCGGTGCCGTGGATCCTGACTGCTCACCCTTCTTCTGAAGGATCGCGAGCCGGGTCTCGAAGTCGGGTGGTTGGATGTCGGTGATCAGCCCCCACTTGAATCGGCTCCGGAGTCGATCCTCGAGTGTGGCGATGGCATCCGGCGGCCGATCCGATGACAGGACGATCTGTCGTTGGTCACCGTGGAGAGTGTTGAACGTGTGGAAGAACTCCTCCTGGAGCTGTTCCTTGCCTTCGATGAACTGGATGTCATCGACCAGGAGGACGTCGATCTCCCGGTACCTCTGCTTGAACTCCTGTTGGGTGTTGTTCCGGATCGCCACGAGGAACTCGTTGAGCAACGTCTCCGTGGAGATGTACCGGATGACGTACCCGGGGTAGTTCTGGCGGATGTAGTGGGCGATGGCCTGCAGGAGATGCGTCTTGCCGAGCCCTGCCTGTCCGTAGATGAACAGTGGGTTGTAGCTGCGGGCCGGCGTCTCGGCCACCGAGAGGGCTGCGGCGTGGGCGAACCGGTTCGATGGGCCGGTGACGAAACTGTCGAAGGTGAGTTGGTTGCTCGGGAGTTGCCTCGTGTTGTCAGGACCCGTGTTCGTGTCGGTCTGAACCGACCCGACACCCTGTTCCTCGTCGCCGGCTGTCGGTTCACGATCCGTGTCGATCCGATCGTGGGCCGCATCCTCGATTTCGACCTCGACGACGACCTGGATCTCGTGGTGTCCTTGGTCCTCGAGTGCGTCCTCGATCAGCCCAGCGAACTTCCGCTCGATCCGGCTTCGTGCGACCTGACTCGGGACCGTGATCGTCAGGGTGTCATCAACGAGTCCGTCCACCCGGACATCCTCGAAAAGGGACCGCCAGGTTCCCGGTTGCAGCTGCGCGCTCAGCACGCTCGAGACCGCACTCCAGATCTCCTCGGCCTCGCTGTTCGGCACCTTCGGTACTTCCTCAGTCGTCCACAGGATGTTCCACAGTTGTGGACACACCGATCCGGCCCGCCCGCACTGTGGAAAACCCAATTCCACCCCGATTTCACGGGGGTTTCGACGGAACCTAACGGCGATCGTGGCAGCTGGCAAACCGGAGTGTTGCACCGGTCACATCACCACAAGTGATCGATTTCCCACTTGAAGTGGTGGTTCCTCGAGATGTCCACAGCCGCTCCGATTCCGCAACCAGGAGGCGGATCCAGCCCGTGATGCGATGGACTGGCGCCATGGATGCGCCGGACCTAACATCTCGTCGCTCCCCGTCGGTCACCGATCCTGCTGACCAGGCCGACGTCGGAGCAACCGGAGCACGGCGGCCAGCCCAGCCTGTGGCACCTGTCCGGCATCATCGAAGCGGAGATCGTCGTGAAGCGTACCTACCAGCCGAACAAGCGTCGTCGAGCCCGAAAGCACGGGTTCCGGCACCGAATGTCCACCCGCGCCGGTCGAGCGATCCTCAAGAACCGGCGCCGCAAGGGGCGGCACCGTCTGTCGGCTTGATCGACCGGATCACGTCTCGTGCGACGTTCCGCTCGTTCACTCGATCCCGTGACAGGGCGGGAACTCCCTGGTTCACGGTCGTGCGGTCCGACGGCCCTCCGGACCCACCGGCCGTCGGGGCCGGCATGGCGTTCGCGATCCCACGTCGGGTCGGGACCGCAGTCCAGCGGAATCGGGTGCGTCGCCAACTCCGTTCGGCAGCTCGTCACCGCTACCTCCAGCGCGGCGGGCCCGCTGGTTGGTTCCTCGTCGTGGTGCGGCCGGGTGCCCCGGACGCGAGCTACTCGGATCTCGCAGGAGCGCTGGACGCAGCCCTCGACAAATTTGAACGGAACGATCAATGACTTCTGATTCATTGACTCCGTCAATTGCTGCGAGGGCGCTGATCGTTCCGATCCGGATGTATCAGTACGCGTTCGCTGGTCGGATGTCGCCGTGTCGGCACGATCCGAGCTGTTCCGCCTATGCCGTGGAGGCACTCCAGATGCACGGTGCGGTCCGGGGCTCCTGGCTGGCGGTCAAGAGGATTGGTCGGTGTCATCCCTGGGGAACTCAGGGCTACGACCCTGTTCCTGAACGGGTTTCGTACGAACGAGAGCAGGTGGCCTGATGTTCGAAGGGTTCTTCGATCTCGTTGGATCGATCCTCAACTTCTTCTACACGTTGATCCCGAACTACGGGATCTCGATCATGTTGCTGACCGTCCTCGTCATGGTCCTCATCACGCCTCTGACCGTGAAGAGCACCAAGTCGATGCTGCAGATGCAGCGGCTCCAGCCTGAGATGAAGCGGCTGCAGACGAAGTACAAGGACGACCGGGAGAAGCTCAACGAAGAGCTCATGAAGTTCTACCGGGAGAACCAGATCAACCCGTTGGGAGGTTGCCTCCCGATTCTGGCGCAGATGCCCGTGTTCATCATCATGTACCAGCTGCTCCGGGGTCTGACCAACCGGGTCGGGGGGACGGGGAGCGGCGTCGGCCAGATCGCTGGGGAGTTCCAGCGATCCGTCCAGTTGACCCCGTGGGTCTACGAGGACCAGAACTTCCGCCCGCTCCACCTCAACCCGGGGACCGAGCTCTACGACGCTCTCTCGAACACCAACGACATGAACTTCCTGGGGATGGATCTGGCTCTCTCGGCCAGTCAGGCGCTCAAGGCGAGTCTGGTGATCGCCCTCCCCTACTTCTTCCTCCTGTTGGTCATGCTGGTGACGGGCGTCTACCAGAACCGCCAGCTCCAGGCCCGGAACAAGAGTGCGGCCACGAACCCGCAGCAGCAGATGATCATGAAGATCATGCCGTTCTTCCTGCCGATCTTCTCGTTTGGCTTCCCTGCTGGTCTGGCTCTGTACTGGTGTACCCAGAACTTCTGCCGAATCGGAACGAACGCCTACATCACCCGGTCGGTCTACGGCTCCGATGACGATGGAGGATCGACGGATCGACCGGCCAAGCAGGCCGGAAAGCAGGTCGGGAAGGGATCCGATGAGGGCGGATCGGGTTCGTCCTCGGACTCGAAGGCGTCGAAGTCCAAGTCCGGATCCAGGAACGGAACTGCACCGGAATCGGCGAAGCCGAAACCGAAGTCGCCGTCGTCCTCCAAGCGCGTGCAGGGCGGTGGGTCTCGGCCTGCCGGCCGGAAGTCGGGCTCCGGAAGCGGGCGCCGATCAGGTGAGCCGCGGAAGAGCGGCGAGTGAACGGTCCCGCCGTCGGCGGGAACGAGGACGGCCTGGCGGAGCGAACTGCCGGGCCAGACGAGGAGTGAGGTAGCAGCGTGGAGTGGGTCGAGGTGACGGGCAAGTCCGTCGAGGAAGCAATGGAACTGGCGCTCGACGAGCTCGGTGTCGATGAAGCCGACGCAGAGTTCGAGGTGCTCGAGACACCCAAGCAGGGCCTCTTCGGCCGGGTCCGTGGAGAGGCTCGGGTCCGGGCCCGGATCGCGCCCAAGGCTCCCCGACCCAAGCAGGAGCGTCCCCGCCGCAAGAGCGAAGGTGGCCGGTCGAAGCAGCGATCGGGCAAGCAGTCGAACGGGGATCGGTCCGGTTCGGCGCAGGAGGTGGGATCCGACGGTGTCGTGGCCAGCGACACGGGCTCGGACTCTTCGGATCAGGGTGAACCGGCGAAGCGTCGGGAGCCGCAGCGTCAGACAGCACGATCGACCACGAAGGAGCGAGTCATGATGGAAGCGTCAGAACAGGAGTCGGTTGCGGTGGACTTCTTCACCGGTCTCTCCGAGGCCATCGGTCTGGAGACCAGCGTCTCGGCGACGCTCACCGACGACAACGTCCTTCAGATTGACGTCGATGGCAGCGAGGTGGGTCTGCTGATCGGGCCGGGACTCCACACGCTCGACGCCCTTCAGGAGATCGCTCGGCATGTGGTGCAGCGCGAGGCCGATGATCGGGAGTACGGGAAGGTTCAAGTGGACGTGGCTGGCGTCCGCGTGACGCGTCGAGCGGCGCTCGAGGCGTTCGTCGTCACGACAGCGGAGCGTGCCCGGGACGAGGGCGTGACGATTCCGTTCGAGGTGATGTCGAGCAACGACCGCAAGATCGTGCACGACACGATCGCCGGTCTCGACGGCGTCGAGTCGGCCTCGGAGGGCGAGGAGCCCCGCCGTCGCGTCGTCGTCCGCCCTGCCTGATCGCTGCGACCTGAGGCCAGGCAGGTCGGAGGATCGTGCCGGTTGATCCAGCGATCGATCGGTTCATCGCTGCCGGTGTTCGTCACGATCTCATCGGCGACCCTGCACCCGAGGTTCACGTTGCCAACGCAGAGGCGTTCGCCACTCAGCTCGATCTCAACGGATCGGTGCTCGACCTGGGTTCGGGCGCGGGCCTCCCGGGTCTCCTCCTGGCACGGCTCCGGCCGGACCTCTCGGTGACACTGGTCGACGCCAGCGCTCGCCGATGCCGATTCCTCGTCGAGTGGTGCGACGAGATCGCTCCCGATACACAGGTGGTTCACGGTCGGGCTGAGGTGGTGGCGCGTGATCCGCTCCACCACAGGGCCTACGATTTCGTCACCGCTCGGTCGTTCGGTCCTCCGGCCGTGACGGCGGAGTGCGCCGTCGGGTTTCTCCGGCTGGCCGGCCGACTCCTTGTGAGCGAGCCACCTGGTGGTCTCGACGACCGATGGCCGGAAGCGGGAATCGAAGCTCTCGGCCTGAGCGGTCGAGGTCTTCACACCTCGGGCTCCACGACCATCAAGGTGCTGGAGCTCATTCGACCGGATGACCGGTTTCCTCGTCGTGACGGCCGGCCGGCGAAACGACCGCTCTTCTGAGCGGGCGCGACGGGCGACTCCCGGGCGCCTCAGGCTGGCTCGCAGGACCATGCGCTGACCTGGAGTGTTCCACGTGGAACATCGGGCCCCGGGAGTCCACCGGGCAGATGAGAGCCGTCAGGTGTTCCACGTGGAACATTGCGGATCTGAGCTCGGAAAGCCTTGACCTCGTCGACGGGACCGGGGAGGATGACCTGCCGTCCCGGCCCGGGATCGGCAGGCGAACGCCGTGCAAGGAGCAGAGATGAGCGACCCGTCAGCTCCACTCAACGGAGTCTGGACACCTGGTGGTGAACCATCCGGTTCGTCCGGACCGGTCGCCCCGGCACCCGGTGACGGACCACCGCAGCTCGAGCTGGAACCTGATGCTCTGGGCAAGGAGATGGGCAGTGACCGCGCTGATACCACCGAGGATCGTGATCCCGACCCCGGGGGATCGGTCGAGGATGAGTTGACGCCAGCGGATCCGGAGCCCCGGCGGATTCCGCCGCTGCCGAGGGTGATCGCCATTGCGAACCAGAAGGGCGGTGTGGGGAAGACCACCACCGCAGTCAATCTGGGGGCAGCCCTGGCCGAACTGGGATTCCGCACCCTCGTCGTCGACATGGACCCTCAGGGCAATGCAACAACCGGACTCGGTATCGACCCCTCGTCACTGGAGCACACCACGTACGACGTGTTGATCCACTCGCTGCCCATGGAGGACTGCGTGGAGCCGACCGAGGTCCGGAACCTCTTCGTTGCGCCGGCCAGCCGGGACCTCTCGGGAGCGGAGGTCGAACTGGTCGGAATGATGAGCCGGGAGACTCGGCTGAAGCGGGCGATCGAGGGAGTGCTCGACGACTACGACTACGTGATCGTGGACTGCCCGCCGTCGCTCGGCCTCCTCACGGTCAATGGTCTCTCGGCGGTCAAGGAGATCATCGTTCCGATTCAGTGCGAGTACTACGCCCTCGAAGGGCTGGCGCTGCTCACGAACAACGTCGAGCTCGTGAAGTCGCACCTGAACCCCGACCTGGAGATCACCGGGCTCGTTCTGGTCATGTACGACGGTCGGACCAAGCTGGCGGAGCAGGTGAAGGAGGAGGTCCGCGGTCACTTCGGGTCCAAGGTGTACCGGAACGCCATCCCGAGGAACGTCCGTCTGTCCGAGGCGCCTTCGTTCGGTCAGCCCATCACGGTGTTCGATTCGAGCTCGCGGGGCGCCGTCGCATACCGGGAGCTGGCGCGGGAGGTTGCAGGTGTCTCGTAAGGGTGGACTCGGCCGGGGGATCACCTCCTTGATTCCCGCAGCGAACGACGGAGATGGAGACGGGCCGACATCCGGCTACCAGATGGTGTCGATCGAGCGCGTCGTGCCGAACCCGAATCAGCCTCGCAAGGCGTTCGACGAGGAGACCCTCGTCGGTCTGGCCGACTCGATCCGGGAACTGGGCGTGCTCCAGCCGCTCCTGGTCAGGCCCTCCGGGGACCAGTTCGAGCTGATTGCCGGCGAACGGCGCCTTCGGGCGGCCAAGCGGGCGAACCTCACCGAGGTCCCCGTGGTGGTGCGGAACGTCGAGGATGTCGGCTCCTTGGAGCAGGCCCTGGTCGAGAACCTCCACCGACAGGACCTGAACCCCCTCGAGGAGGCGGCCGCCTACCAGCAGCTGATCGAGGACTTCGGTTACACCCAGGAGCAGGTGGCGCAGCGGGTCGGTCGGAGTCGAGCGGCGGTGGCGAACCTGCTCCGACTCTTCCAGCTGACTCCGGCTGTTCAGAAGCTGGTGGGGGAGCAGTTGCTGAGCGCGGGACATGCGAAGGCCCTGCTCGGGCACCCCGATCGTGCCTACCAGGAGGCGCTCGCCCGCCGGGCGGTGGCAGAGGGTCTGTCCGTTCGGGACCTGGAGCAACTGGTCCGGGAACGACAGGAGCTCGAGCGAGGACTGAGCGACGAGCCGGTTCCGCCGACCGGTGGCGGAACCCCGCCTGGCGGAGACGACGAGCGCCCGAAGCTCCGCCCGCCGGGTCTTCTGGAACTCGAGCAGCTCTTGGCCGAGCGACTCGACACCAAGGTGTCGATCTCGATGTCGGCTCGGCGTGGCAAGGTCGTGATCGACTTCGCGAACCTCGAGGACCTGGAACGGATCTACCGCTCGATCATCGCTGACTGAGGCCACTTCCGGTCGTCAACGGCACCGTGGAGCGGGCCTTCAGGGTTTATCCCCACGTGTGGACAACCCTGTGAGCTACTGAACCCGTGACTAGAGGTGGAGGGTCAGCTCGGGCCGGCGGCGGCCAACTGTGGCCACTGGTGTAGGGCCCTGATCATCGCTGTGGCAATCATCCCGTGCTGTGGTTCGACCAGCGTCGGATCTCCGATCCGAAGCACCACAGCGGGTACGCGGGTCTCCCGCAGGATCGGGGTCCGCTGTCTCGACACGGTGCCGGCACCCCACCCGGGAACGGCGGGGAGTTCGTGGATCACGGCTTCGGCCAGCCGTCGACCACCCAGCGAGTCGAACCCTTCGACGCCGAAGTGGGCGGCATCGAGCTCGACGACCGGGCTGATCTCCAGTCCGAGGTAGAGATCGGCACCCAGGTCGTTGCAGTACGAGGCCTGGGCGGACCAGTCACCCTCCAGGACCGACACCCGGATGTTCGCCTCACTGAGGATTGAACGGACGTCCTCGGCGATCAGCGAGGCCAGATCACTGCCGTCCGAACCGATCGCCACCACCAGGTGCTCGAGCTCGCGCCCGCCGGTCCGGAGTCGCTCGGCTTCCCGCACGACCGTGACCGTGGTGAGTTCGCCACCTCGTCCGAGCTGTTCAAGTGCATCGACGGTGTCGTCCCCGCAGACGCGATCGCAGACGAGCCCGGTGTTCCGCTGGAAGGCGCTCACCGCCATCTCGGTCTGGGGGCCGAAGATCCCGTCGATCCGTCCGGGGTCGAATCCGAGGTGGCTCAACCTCAGCTGGAGGTCGGCAACGTCGTCGCCCCGGAGCATGGGCCGTTGGAGGCAGAGCAATCGGCCCCGGATCTGGAAGCCGGCTTCGACGAGCGCCGTCCAGGTCGTCAGATCGCAGACGCCGGTGATCGGAAGGTTCCGCTGACCCTGGAACCGCCGTACGGCGTCGGCGGTCCCAGAGTCGTAGCGGCCGACATCGTCCGATGAAGGGTGACCCCGAGCCTCGAGCCGACGTTGCAGGTCGGCGACGTCATCGCCGGAGTCGCCGGCGGACAGGGGCAGGGATGAGAGTGCGATGGCGGTGCTCGCGTGGCGCTGATCGCAGCCGGATCAGAGGAAGTCGCTGAGGTCCGCGAGGAGCTGGGGCTTGGCCTTGGCCCCGACGAACCGTGCGACCTCCTCCCCATCCTTGAACATGATCATGGTGGGAATGCTCATCACATTGAACGATCGTGCCAGGTCGGGTGAGAGGTCGACGTTCACCTTGGCGATGCGGATGGCGTCGGCGTGCTCGTCGGAGATCTCCTCGAGCGAGGGTGCGATCATCTTGCACGGACCGCACCACTCCGCCCAGAAGTCCACGAGCACCGGCAGCTCGGAGGCGCCGATCTCCTCGTGGAACGTTGCGTCATCCAGAGCGAACGTGGTCATCTCAGATCCCTTTCCAACTTGAGTCCCGACTGACTCGTCGAGAACATCCTCGCACCTCCCGGCCCGAGGAGGTGCTCTCTGGCCAACGCCGGCACGCCCCGGAACATTTCCGATGGCGGCGGCGGGCCGAATCGGTCAGTGGCCCTGTCGCTCCAGCCAGCGCTCCACGTCGATCGCCGCCATGCAGCCGCTCCCGGCCGCAGTGATGGCCTGTCGGTACCAGTCGTCCTGGACGTCACCGCAGGCGAAGACCCCCTCGACGCTGGTGTTCGACCGTCCGTCGAACGTCTGCAGGTACCCGTTCTCACGGAGCGACAACTGATCGGCGAAGAGGTCGGTGTTGGGTCGGTGCCCGATCGCCACGAACGCCCCGGTGAACGGGTGGGTGGTGAGCTCGTCGGTCGTGACGTCCCGAGTGACGACACCCTCGAGCCGCTGTTCGCCGATCAGGTCCTCGACCACCGTGTTCCACAGGAAGGTGAGCTTCTCGTTGGCGAACGCCCGCTCCTGCATGATCTTCGAGGCCCGGAGCGTGTCGCGCCGGTGGATCACCGTGACGGATCGGGCGAACCGCGACAGGAACAGGGCCTCCTCGATCGCCGAGTCCCCGCCACCGACGACGCAGATGTCCTGGTCCCGGAAGAAGAAGCCGTCGCAGGTGGCGCAGGTGGACAGGCCATGTCCCAGCAGGCGACGCTCCGCATCGATCCCGAGCATCAGTGACGACGCGCCGGTGGCGATGATGATCGACCGGGCCCGATGGGTCGGCTCCCCGTCGTCACCACCCACCCAGACGCCGAACGGGGGCGACGAGAGGTCCAGTCGGGTGACCTTGGCCGTGACGATCTCGGAGCCGAACCGCTCCGCCTGCGCCCGGAACGATCCCATCAGCTCCGGACCGGTGATGCCGGCAGGGAACCCGGGGAAGTTCTCGACGTCGGTCGTGAGCATCAGCTGGCCGCCGGGCTGGTCGCTGGTCGACGACGGTTCGCCCTCGATCACCAGCGGATCGAGCGCAGCCCGAGCGGTGTAGATGGCGGCGGTCAGTCCGGCGGGTCCGGATCCCACCACGATGACGTTGCGGACGTCGTCGGTCACGGCGTGGTCCTCTCGAGTCGATCGGTGAGCGCTGGGGGCGCTGCGAGAACCTAGACCGTGCCACGGCCCGGCCGCGACGGTGGGTTCAGTCCCGCCGTCGACTCCAGAGGAGGGCGCCCAACAGCACGAACAGCGCTCCCATGACCAGATACGAGACCCAGATCCCGCCGGGCAGCAACCAGTGGAGGAAGCGGGTCAGGCCGACCACGACGATGACCAGCACGGGCACGAACACGATCACGGCGACCAGAGCGAGGACCGCCGCCCGGCTGACGTCCAGGAGCGGACCGGTGGTGCGGGCCCGCACCTTGTCGACGCTGTCCACGATGAGGTCGGTGACCTGGTCGGTCCAGTCGGGCTCGGTCCGGTCGGCGGTGCCGGCGTCGGCGGTCTTCTTCGGCTCAGCGGTCGCCATCGTTCGGAGCCTAGAGGCCGCGCCCGGTCGTGGGTGGCTTCGACGGTCGACGAGACCGTCAGCCCTGAGCCGGGCGACCCCGCGCGGACAGCTCGTCGATGCGGACGCTGTGCCGGCCGTCCTCGGCATCCCCCAGCTCGGTGATCCACAGCAGGACGAGTCGTCCGGGAGCCCCTCGGGTGTCCACCTCGACCGTCCCGCGGACGTCCTGCACCTCGGCCGACGGCGTGAGGCCCCCCAGATCGATGGCCTCGGTGGACTCGGCGTCGATGACGTAGACGGATCCACTCCAGCCGTCGTCGCTCGACTGGATCCGCACCCGGTCGACCAGGGATCGGGACTCGAGGACCAGCGCCACGCCCACACCCGTCTTGGCACCGAAGAACCCGCGTTCGTCGTAGAGCTCGGTCCGCCAGCCGGTGTCCGCATCGCCATCCGCGACGGCGGGCGCATCGCTGTCGTTCTCGCCCTTGGTCCCACTGCCCTGGGGGTCGAAGGTGCCGACTCGTGCGATCGCCAGCGGCTCGAGCTCCTGGGCCGGGGCGGTCGGCGCCGGCTCTGCCGGGACCTCTTCCTGCCGGGACTCACGCACCAGGAGTCCGGCCACGGTGAGCGCAGCACCCACGAGGACGATCATGAGGGCGGGCAGCAGCCAACCGCGCTCGGACGCCGTGAACGACTCCGGGTCCTCGTCGTGGTACCCGGGTCCCGCCGCCGACTCGAAGCCAGTGGGTGGTCCGGGGACGTGGACGGTCCCGCCGAGCAGGGCCGCGCGGAAGTCGGCGGCGGTCGAGAAGCGCTGGTCCGGTTCCATCGCCAACGCCACCATCAGGACCTCGGCCAGATGGTGCGGGACGTCGGCCCGCACCTGTCGCGGGTCGAGCGGGGCAGTGTGCAGCCTCGCGAGTGCGATGGCGGCTGCCGTGTCGCCGGCGAACGGGCTCCGGCCGGTGACGCACTCGAAGAGCACCACGCCGAGCGAGTACAGGTCGGCGCGACCATCGAGTTCGAGGTGCTGCAGCTGTTCGGGGGCGAGGTAGGTGGCGGTCCCCACGAGGGAGCCCTCCTGGGTCAGCTGTGTCTGACCGTCGGCGACGGCGATGCCGAAGTCGGCCAGTTTCACTCGGCCGTCACGGCACAACAGGATGTTCGACGGCTTGATGTCCCGGTGCACCAACCCGGCCCGGTGGGCGGCCTCGAGGGCGTCGAGCACCCGGAGCCCGACCCGCTCGGTGGTGGCGGCGTCCAGGACGCCCCGTTCATCGATCAGGTCGCGCAACGTCGTCGCGTCGAGCAGCTCCATGACGATCGCCTCGTGATCCCCGTCGCTGCAGGTGTCGAACACGCCGACCACTCCGGGATCGTTGATCCTCGCTGCCGCCTTCGCCTCCTGTCGGAACCGCTCGACGAACAGTGGGTCCGTTGCCAGGTGGGGGTGCAGGAGCTTCACTGCCACCCGTCGGGCGAGGACCGTGTCGGTGCCCTCCCAGACCTGGGCCATCCCGCCCGAGCCGATCAGCCGATCCAGCCGGTAACGGCCGCAGAGCACCAGGCCGGAGAGTCCCGCACTCGCCGATGTGATCGGGGCGCCAGGTGTCGCCGGTGTGATCGGGGCACCGGGTGTCGCCGGTGTGATCGGGGCACCGGGTGTCGCCGGTGTGATCGGGGCGCCGGGGCTCGTTCCGGCTCGGGTCTCATCCACCATCGGCGACGCTACCGTCGTCGGACGACGGTGGTGTCGGCGCCCGGTCTGTCGGATCGGGTGCGGACCCCTCGCCCGGATCCGACGTCGCGCTGGGGTGTCGACCGTCGTCCCGGACGGTGTGGCGGCGGCGCCGCCGGACCGTCACGAGCCACCACCAGGCGAGGACCGTGAGCGAGGCGACCGAGAGGGCGGCGCCGACCCCCGAGATGGTCGAGGCCTGCACGGGCAGTCGGACGGAATCGATCCCGACCGAGTCGTCCGGCGAGGTCACGTCCACCCGCACCACGGACTCGCCCGGAGCCCGGACCGTGACCCTCAGCTCGACCAGGTTCTCGCCCGGGACCAGACGGACGGTCTGTCGCTCACCGTCGGGGAGTTCCAGACGACTGCTTCGGACACGCAGGCCGACGTCGACCGGGTAGGGGAGGCCGTTGCGGAACCGGAGCGGGATCGTCGCGTCCCGGCTGGTCAGGACGACCTTGCGTTCCGGGGGCGCCTCGATCCTGCCGAGGAGCTCGCTCGACTCGACGTCGATGGCGGCGTGCGAGGCCAGACGGCCGGCGGGGTCGATCGCCCGCGCCAGGCTCTGGGTGTTGACCAGGTCCCAGGTCCGGACCATCGGCTCCACCGGACCGACGACGCTGCGGACACCGATGATCCTCGTCCTCGAGGAGCGGTACTCCGTCACGGGCCCGGCCTGGTCGACGACCGTGCGGGGTGCCAGGCCGGCCACCACGTACTCCCCGTCCACGGGCCCCGCCGGGGGAGGGATCGCCTCGGGATCGGCCGTGAGCGGTCCTTCCCCCGTCAGGGCCGGAACGAGCGAGAGCAGCACCGAGGGGTCGAGCTGGGGTGGGACGAAGAGGACCGACTGCGGACCGGGGAACGAGTCGGTGTCGTCGTCCACGGCGTCGAACCAATCGGCGCTGAGCTCGGCGGCCACGAGGTTGGCGACGACGCCGGGGTCGAGGTCGGGCTCGAGCGTGAGCAGCCCGAGGAGGGGATCGTCCGCCACCACCGTCAGCGGCTCCGGCGGTGCCTCGTCGGATGTCGTCGGTTGCCCGTCGGTCAGGACCATGGTCCGGGTCCGGGCCGTTCGTTCGTCGGTGCCGTCGGGCAGCAGGAGCCGGTCGGCCGGCAGGACGACCCGGGTGGTCCCGAGGGCCGTGACGGCCGGGAGTGCCTCCGGGGTCAGCGTGTCGTCGAGCAGCCAGGTGTGCTCGACCGGCCGTCGGAGCGTCTCTGCCTCGACGACCTGCGACCCGATGGTGAGTTCGTCCTGGAGCACGTCCAGACCGTTGGCCGTGATGATTCCGCCGACGTCGACCGGGACGTCGGTCCGGCGGATGCTGCGGGCCCGCAGGCCCGGACGTTGGAGCGCTGCGGTGAGCGCCTCGGCGGTGAGTGTCTCGGAGCGACCGGCCCCCGTGAGCAGGTTCGGGCTGATGGCGAGCGAGAGCGGGGCCTCGGGGACGGCCTCGAGCAGACCGGCCACGTCGTCGAGGCTCGACAGCAGCTCGTCGTCGACGACCGAGCGGCCGTCCGGGGCGAGCGACGGCGGCCCGTCGAGTCCGACGGCGAGCGTCACCGACGTCCGGGCCGGCCGACCGTCCCGGCCCACCGGCGCCGTCTCGGGCGGTCGAACCATGAACACGGTCCGCTCCCAGACGCTGGCGCCCGTCGCGTCGCGGAGCTCGAGCGAGACCGGGTGGATGCCGTCATCGGGCACCACCAGCCGACCGTTGGCACCGGTGCTCGAGTTGGTGATCTGCAACGGGATGACCCAACCGGCCGCCGGGTTCCCGAGCAGGGCCGCCGGCAGTTCGATCGGGCCCTCCAGGACCGACCCGGCCGAGCCTCCGTTCGCGACACGGGAGACCTCGGCCCGCAGGTCCGAACCGCTGCTCAGCCGCCGGTGGATCCGGACCTCCATGGTCGAGTCCGGCGGGACCGCTGTGGTCGGGGCGAACCGCAGCTCGAACGTGCCGGTCGGAGGGACCGATGGAGTCACGAAGGTGACCTCGAGGGCCGCTGGTGCAGGTGACGGTTGCGCCGGCGGTTGCTGTGACGACCTGGGCGAACTCCCTGCTGGAGTCGCGCCGGTCGGACCGACCGCAGCAGCCACGACGGCCAGAGCGAGAGCGACGAGGAGTCGGATGGGCCCCGACCGGTTGCGGGGAGCGGAGCGGTCGTTCACGGGATCCTGCGGACGAGCACGACCAGGTCGCTCGGGGTCATCCGGAAGCCCAGGTGCCGGTAGAGCCTGAGCGCCCGCTCGTTGTCGACCTGGGTGTTCACGAGCAGCCGGTTGCAGCGGTGGCGGTCGGCCCAGCGGAGGGCGTCCCGGCAGAGCGCCGTGGCCAGACCTGATCCAGCGTGCTCCGGGTCGGTCGCCAGGCGCTGCAGGAACGCCTGGGATCCGCTCCGCCCGGTGATCGCGTAGGCGACCACGACGCCGCCGGCCTCGGCGACCCGGAAGCGGGCCGATGGTGTGGCGGTCTCGGCGTCGTGCATGGACGCGGCGTCGAGCCGCCAGAACTCGGGGAACGCTCGGTGATCGACCCGGAGCGCTGCCGGTCGATCCCGGCGGCGCGCCCGGCGGAGCCGGACGCCGTCCGGAGGATTCGGACGTCCGGCGTCGGACGACGCGGGGTCGATGGCCAGCACCCGCAACCGGTCGAACTCCTCGAACCCCAGTCGGACGAACGGTCCGGTCTCATCGGGGTGGAGCGCCGAGGTGATCACCGACGAGTACCCCGCGGCGGACAGTCGTTCCACGCACTCGTGGAGGCTGTGGTCGTGGATCCGCACCGTGTCGGGTGCCAGCGCGAGGTAGGCGATGCGTGGGTCGGCGTGCCACGGACCGACCCGGTAGCGGTCTCGTCCCACGGTCAGGGTCGCTCGGGAGGTCGTGGCGCGGGAGGTCATGGTGCAGATCAACTCGGCACGCCCTCGGTGCCGGCCCAGAGCGTACGGGGCGCCGAGGGCTCCGTCGTGTCCCGGTACGCTCGGACCATGGGTCCTGAGCGCGTCCGCCGCCTGATCGACCAGGTCGCTCCGCTGACCGAGGCCTTCGAGCGAGCCGGCCATCGGCTGTACCTGGTGGGCGGCAGCGTCCGCGATCTGTTCGTCGCCGAGGGCGCAGATGCCTCCGACGGGCCCCACACCGATGTGGAGGATCCGGCCGGCCCCACACCCGACGGGATCGTGGTCGGTGCACCGGACGTCGACCTGACGACCGACGCGCTCCCCGATGAGATCAAGGCCATCGTCGGGCCGGTCGTCGACGCCCTGTGGACCACGGGAGAACGGTTCGGGACGATCGGTGTGCGGTCGGGCGGCCGGGACGTCGAGATCACCACGCACCGGGCCGAGGCCTACCGTCCCGACAGTCGCAAGCCCGAGGTCGCCTTCAGCACCGACGTGCTCGACGATCTGAGTCGTCGGGACTTCACGGTCAACGCCATGGCGCTCGAGGTGACCTCGCCCTCCCCGACGCTGATCGACCCCCACGACGGTCTCGCCGACCTCAACGCCAGGATCCTGCGCACCCCGCTGTCGCCGGAGGAGTCCTTCTCCGACGATCCCCTGAGGATGCTCCGGGCGGCGCGTTTCGTGGCCCGGTACGGACTGCATCCGACCGACGACCTGGTCGAGGCGGTCCGCAACGGTCTGGACCGGATGGAGATCGTCTCGGCCGAGCGCGTCCGGGACGAGTTGTGCAAGCTCGTCGTGGTTCCCGACCCGTCCGCCGGCCTCTGGTTCGCCAGCGACACGGGGCTGGCGGCGACCTTCCTGCCGGAGCTGCCCGACATGCGACTGGAGCAGGACCCGATCCACCGGCACAAGGACGTGCTGACCCACACGATCGCCGTGGTCGCCCAGTCCGAGTGCCGGCTGCGGGTCCGTCTCGCCGCCCTGTTCCACGACGTGGGCAAGCCCAAGACGCGGTCGGTGGGACCGAAGGGTGTCTCGTTCCACCACCACGAGGTGGTGGGCGCCCGCATGACCCGGGACAGGATGAAGGCCCTCCGGTTCTCCAAGGTGCTCGTCGACGACGTCACCCAGCTCGTGTACCTCCACCTGCGGTTCCACACGTACCAGATGGGCTGGAGCGACTCGGCGGTCCGCCGGTTCGTCCGTGACGCCGGCCCGCTCCTCGAGGACCTCATCGCGCTGACCCGGGCGGACTGCACCACCCGGAACCAGCGCAAGGCCGCTGCGCTCAGTCATCGGATCGACGAGCTGGAGGAGCGCATCGCCGCCCTGCAGGAGGCCGAGGCGGTGCGGTCGATCCGTCCCGACCTGGACGGGGCCGAGGTGATGCGCCACCTGGACATCGGACCCGGCCCGGTGGTCGGTCAGGCGCTCGCCCACCTGTTGGAGCTCCGGCTCGACCGGGGGCCGATGGACCGGGATGCCGCCCTGGCGGCGCTCGACGAGTGGTACGGATCGCAGACCGGCACCGATGGGCGCCGCGACGAGAGGAGCACCTGATGGCCGGGATCGTGGTGGGTGTCGATGGGTCCGAGCACTCGCTCGGGGCGCTCCGATGGGCGGCGTCGGAGGCCAGGCTGCGCGGATCCGCGATCCGGGTGGTCGGAGCCTTCACCACCCCGCTGATGAGCACGGGCTACGAGGTGGCGGCCCCGGATCCGGAGGATCTCCGGGCGGCCTCCGAGACCATGCTCGGCGCCGCCGTGGACGCCACGTCGGCCGCCGGGCTTCTCGACGGCCTGGACGTGACCGTCGAGGCGCTCGAGGGGCACCCCGGTGAGCGGCTGATCACGCTGTCCGAGGACGCCGAGCTCCTGGTCGTGGGGTCCCGCGGCCACGGAGGCTTCGTCGGGCTACTGCTCGGGTCGGTCACGACCTACTGCGTCAACCACGCCCGTTGTCCGGTGGTCGTGGTCCGCGGCGCTGACTGAGCGGCAGCGGCCCGGTCAGATCCCGAGCTTGCGGGCCCGGATCACGAGGGTCTCCGGCACCCACTCGCTGAGGGACGACCGGTGGAGGCTCGTTCCGGCGGCGCTCGCCTGCGGCTCCAGGACGGTGTCCACCCGGAAGCTGGCCCGCGTGAGCGTGGTGAACAGCTCGCCGAAGGAGTGCGGATGGGTGACCCCCTCATCAGCTCCGGCCCGCCAGGCGAGCGGCGTGGAGCTCCAGGACGTCCGGGTGAGCGTCGGCGGCTGCTGCTCGGTGTCGTCGTCCTCGAGCATGGTCGCGAACGGGTGGGGGAGCGACAGGAGGAACGGGGACTCCGGTGTGAGCACCCGGTGGACCTGTCGGATCACCCGGCTCAGGTCCTGCACGGCGGCGAGGGCGTAGACGGAGACCACCAGGTCGACGGCGTCGGCCCGCAGGAAGGCGAGGTCGGCCAGGTCGCTGTGGTGGAACTCGATGCGGACCTCGGCCCGCTCCGCAGCGGCCCGGGCCTGGGCCAGTCGGGCGGTGGAGGATTCGACGGCGATGACCCGTGCACCCCGCCGGGCCAGGGCGATCGCAGCTGCGCCGGTCCCGCAGCCCAGGTCGAGCACGCGCCGGCCGTCCACCGAGCCGATCAGCTTGGCGAGCTGCTCGTGGTCGAGGTCCGGCCCCAGCTGCACCAGGTCACCGGTCAGTTCCGTGCCGTGCGGGAAGCTCAGCGGGGGCAGCGGTTCGGGGGAGGCGTCCTCGGCGACCAGGACCGGTCGGCTGTCGAGGTTCCCCGCCGACGGATGCCGGCGGACGGTGGTGGTGGGGGGAGCCATCACCTTCCATTCTCGCCGGTCCCGACCGTTCGGACGCGGACCGGTGGTGGACGTTCCCGATGGGATCCGTCCCCCTGCCGGATCGACGGCGCCGGGGGTACCGTGTGCCCGTGCCGTTCACCCAGTCCGAAGCCTCCGGCCGTCCCGGGCGGGCACCCGGCAGCGTCGACTACCGCTTCGCGCGGCGGCAGGTGCTGCGCCGGGTCCGCTCCGGCGAGCTGCAGCGCTCAGACGTCTGTGACGCCCAGCGGGAACTCCTGCGGGTCGCAGAGCACTACTCGCAGCGGGCCACCACGCCGTGCCCGGTCTGCGCCGAGTCCGAGCTCCGCATCGTCCGGTACGTCTTCGGTCCGCGACTCCCGGCCGGAGGCCGGGCCGTCGCCAGCCGAGCCGAACTGCGCAAGCTCGCCAACGGACGGTCCGGGTTGCGGTGCTACACCGTCGAGGTCTGTCTGGGGTGCCGCTGGAACCACCTGGTGGAGGTGGTTCCGCTCGCATCGTCCTCGGACTCCGAATCCGGCACGCCTGCACGAGGCCGCCCGCGGTCGTCCTCCTGAGCCGAATCGCAGGCGCCGACGGGACTCCGGGAGCCCCCTCGGGCAGACTCTCGGGGTTCGACCCAGGTCCGGCGTCCGCCGGACCCACTCTCCGCCGTGGCCTCCTCGACTTCTGAACCCACCATCGACACCGCTGCTGTGGCCGGCCGCCGCAGCGTCCTCTGGCGCCTCCGTTTCGTGTGCTTCGGTGCGCTGGTCCTGGGCGTGGTCGCGATCGGCGGTGTCTGGACGGCGCTCAACACCTTGAAGCTCCCGCCGGAGCGCCGGCCGGTCGAGACCTCGTTCGTCTGCGACTCGACGGTCGAGGCGGGTCAGTGCGGATTCGACACCGCCATGGCCCGCCTGCGCACCGAGGAGGAGCGCGTCCTCGTGGACTACGAGCAACTCCCGCCGGTCCTGGTGCAGGCGGTGCTCTCGGCGGAGGACCGGAAGTTCTTCGATCACAACGGGGTGGACCCGCTCGGGATCACCCGGGCGCTCTACCAGGACCTCCTCGGTGGCAGCGAGTCGCTCCAGGGCGGTTCGACGATCACCCAGCAGTACGTCAAGAACGTCTACCTGACCTCGGAACGGAGCCTGGACCGCAAGCTCCGGGAGGCCGTCCTGGCGATCAAGCTGGAGCGTGAGCTCGACAAGCGGGAGATCCTGACCCGTTACCTCAACGAGGTGTACTTCGGCCGGGGCGCCTACGGCGTGGAGGCGGCGGCCCGGGCCTACTTCGGCGTCAACGTCGAGGAACTCGACCTGGCGCAGTCGGCCTACCTGGCCGGGCTCATCCGGTCGCCGGAGACGGCCGACGCAACCCGGGATCCGGAGGTCGCCGACCAGCGGCGCGACAGCGTGCTGACGGCGATGGTCGAGGAGGGCCACATCACTCAGGCCGAGGCCGATCGGGTCGGCGCCCTGCCCTGGCTGACCGAACCGAGCGTCCAGCAGGACGGCTCGGTCCAGCCGGCGACGATCCTGGAACGGTCCGAGGAGACCACCGACTTCGGACCGGTCCGCTACGACGACATCGGCTCGGAGTACTGGGTCGATCTGGTTCGCAGGCAGCTCCGGGACCGGTTCGGACCGGGTGCCGAGACCCGCGGGTTCCGGGTCTACACCACCTTCGACCCCGACCTGCAGGAGGCCGCCGTCGAGTCGGTCAACTCCACCGTGAACCAGCCCGACGGTCCGCTCGGTTCGCTGGTCTCGGTCGACTCCGACGGTCGTGTCGCCGCCATGGTCGCCGGCCGCGACTACCAGTCGGCGCAGGTCAACCTGGCCCTGGGAGCGGAGGGCGGCGGTGCCGGCAGGTCGCCGGGATCGACCTTCAAGCCGATCGCGCTCGCGGCGTTCGTCGAGGACGGCTTCTCGGTGGAATCCCGTTACGAGGCACCCCCGACCACCCAGTTCCCCGGTGTCACGGAGCAGGACGGCAGCCCGTGGCGCCCCGCCAACTACGACCGGGCCGACCACGGTGTCGAGACCGTCGAGCAGGCGACCTGGCAGTCGACCAACACCGTCTACGCCGGGATGGTCGACCAGCTCGGGCCGGAACGGCTCGCCAGCATGGCCAATCGGCTGGGGGTCACCGCCGAGTTGGACCCGGTGTACTCGTTGGTCCTCGGGGCCGAGGGCGTCTCGGTGCTCGACATGGCATCGGCCTACTCGACCTTCTCGCGGCACGGTGTGCGGATCGACCCGTACATCATCGAGCGGATCGAGGACTCCGACGGCAACGTCGTGTTCGACGCCGCGGTGGACGTCCCCCGTCAGCAGGTGATCGCTCCCGACGTGGCCGACACCGTGACCTCGGTGCTCACCGGGGTGATCTCACGGGGAACCGGGAAGGCCGCCTCGTTCGGCTCCCCGGCCGCCGGCAAGACCGGGACCACGGACAACGCGGAGGACGCCTGGTTCGCCGGCTACACCTGCGACCTGACCGCCGTGGTCTGGATGGGTTACGAGGTGCCACGTGAGATGACGACGTCGAGCGGCGGGCAGATGTCAGGAGGTGCGACACCGGCGAGGATGTGGCGGTCCTTCATGTCGAGGGCCACCTCGGACGACGACGACTGCGACTTCGCCGAGGTCGACTACGGGGACAAGGTCCTGAACTCCGAGTACTCCCCGTCGCGCTCGTCCAAGCGTTCCTCGCAGGGTTCGTCCGGGTCCTCGAGCGGTTCGACCACGTCGACGTCCGTCCCGTCGGGCGGCTCCTCGACGTCGGTCCCCCGGTCCACGACGACGGTCCCGCGGTCCACCACCACCGCACCTCGTCCGACCACGCCGCCGACGAGCTCTCCGCCGACCACGGCGACCTCCGGCGGAGGCTGAGCAGGACCTCGGGAATCCGCTCGGGTCGAGCGGATTCGTGCTTGGCACGGCACCCCTCGCCGTCGTACCTTCTGGGTGTCGGCCGGCAGCCACAGGGCGCTGGACCAACTGAGGAGGTGGGCCAGTGGCACCATCCGCAACCATCCCTTCGGCACGCCGGACGGTTCCGGCGGTCCGAGCCACCAAGGTGCGGCGGGGCGACGCCCCGTTGGTCATGGTCACCGCCTACGACGCCCCGGGCGCACGGATCGCCTCCGAGGCGGGGGTCGACATGATCCTCGTCGGCGACTCGGTGGCCATGGTCGTCCTCGGCTACGACGACACACTCCAGGTCACCGTCGACGACCTGGCCCACCACACCGCAGCCGTCGCCCGGGCCCGGCCCGAGTGCCTGATCGTCGGCGACCTGCCGTGGATGAGCTACCACGTGTCCACCCAGGAGACCGTCCACAACGCCGCGACCCTGATCCGGGCCGGAGCGCAGTGCGTGAAGCTCGAGGGCGGGCGGAAGCGGGTTCCCATGATCGAGGCGCTCGTCGACGCGGAGATCCCGGTGGTCGGTCACCTCGGACTGACCCCCCAGTCGGTGCACGCCATGGGCGGGTTCCGGGTCCAGGCGAAGGAGTCCGAGGCGGCGTTGCAGCTCGTGGCCGACGCCAAGGCGCTGCAGCACGCCGGGTGCTTCGCGATCGTGCTCGAGGGCGTTCCCGACGAGGTCGCCCGGATGGTGACCGAGGCCGTCGACGTCCCCACGGTCGGCATCGGTGCCGGTCGCCACTGCGACGGACAGGTCTTGGTCTTCCACGACCTGCTGGGCCTCGAGGACCGGGTCGCGCCCAAGTTCGTCCGGCGGTATGCATCGCTGAAGGACCAGGCCGTCGATGCCGTGGCGGCGTTCGCCGCTGATGTGCGTTGCGGAGCGTTCCCGGACGACTCCGAGTCGTACCACCTGTCGGTGGACGAGGCGGAGGCGCTCTCGCTCTACGGCGGCGCCCACTGAGCACGGACCCGGGGCCCGGCCCCAGGTCGCTGTCACACCCCCGCCGCAGACTGCGGGCGTGACGATCACCGGCCACACCGTCGACTGGACCCCTGCGGGGTCGGGGTGCCTACACTCTGCGTCGCACATCGCCCGGGCTCGCCCCGGGTCCCTGTCCTGCAGGTCGCAGGACCCTGGAGCGCCCGTCGCCCAGGTCCGGAGGGAGGAGTCAGCGTGGCAGTCCGCGCGTACGAGCTCATGATCATCGTCGACCGTGACGTCGACGACGCAGCCAACACAGCCGTCCTGCAGCGCGTGCAGGAGATGGTCAGTGCCGATGACGGCACCGTGCCCACGGTGGACAAGTGGGGCCGGCGACGCTTCGCCTATCCCATCGACCACAAGGAAGAGGGCGTCTACTCGGTGCTGGAGATCGTCACGGAGGCGCCGAACCTCGACGAGGTCGACCGGTACCTCCGTCTCGCGGACGAGGTCGTCCGCCACAAGCTGATCCGGCTCCCCGACGACGAAGCCGCGCGACGCGGCCTCCTCGCCGGTGCTGGCGAAGGAAAGGACTGACCATGGCAGGCAACTACGTCGAGTTGATCGGCAACCTCACCAGGGATCCCGAACTCCGGTTCATCCCGTCGGGGGCGGCCGTCGCGAACTTCGGGCTGGCGGTGAACCGTCGCTGGCGCAACGCCCAGACCAACGAGTGGGACGAGGAGGTCTCCTTCTTCGACGTCGTCTGCTGGCGGGATCTGGCCGAGAACGTGACCGAGTCGCTCACCAAGGGCAACCGGATCATGGTCAGCGGCCGTCTGCAGGTCCGCTCGTGGGAGACGGACAACGGCGAGAAGCGATCGAAGGTCGAGATCCTCGCCGACGAGATCGGCCCCAGCCTCCGGTGGGCGACCGCACAGGTCACCCGGACCGAGCGCCGCGAGGGCGGCGGCGGGGGCGGAGGTTTCGACGCCCCGCCTCCAACCGAGGCACCCACGTACAGCCAGGATGAGGAGCCCTTCTGATGGCAAAGCCACCGCCGCGTCGCGGCAAGCCCAAGGACAACGGTCGCAAGCTCAAGAAGAAGGTGTCGATCCTCGACTCCGAGAGCGTGCAGTACGTGGACTGGAAGGACGTGAATCTGCTCCGGCGTTTCATGTCCGACCGGGCCAAGATCCGTGCTCGCCGTGTCAGCGGGAACGACACCCAGCAGCAGCGTGAGGTGGCCAAGGCCATCAAGAACGCCCGTGAGATGGCGTTGCTCCCCTACACGAGCCGCGTCACCACCCAGCGGGGGCGCCGCTCGGACCGAGACGGAGACGACCGTCGCGGTCCGCGTCCCGACCGGGATCGTCCGGAGTCGACCGAGCCGGCCGACGCCGCTGCAGCCGAGGAGTTCGAGGCCGTCGAGACGACCGAGGACGCCGTGGTCGAGGAGGCGACGTCGTGAGCTCGGTGAAGATGGTCCTGCGGTCCGATGTGGCCGGACTCGGCAAGCGCGGTGACGTGGTCGAGGTCTCCAAGGGCTACGCGCGGAACTTCCTGGAGCCCCGGGACCTCGCGTTCTCGGCGACGGCGGGATCCGAGCGCCAGGCGGAGTCCATGCGCCGGGTCCGGACCATCCGGGACGCCAAGGATCGGGAGGCGGCCACGGAGATCGCCACTCGCTTGGTGCCTCGGACGATCACGATCGTGGCCCGGGCCGGCAGCGGCGGGAAGCTCTTCGGTTCGGTGACGGCGGCCGACGTCTCGGCCGCCGTGGCCGAACAGGCCGGTGTCGAGATCGATCGAAAGCTGCTGGTGCTCGACGAGCCGATCAAGGACCTGGGAACGCACTACGTCCAGGCCCGGCTCCACGCCGACGTCGAGTTCCCGATCACGGTCGAGGTGACCACCGACTGAGGTCGGCTTCGTCCACAGGATGGCCCGTCATCCACAGCTGGACCCACAAGCGATCCCCCGTGAATCCCTAGGAAATCCAGAGGTTCATCCTCTGGATGACCACAGGGTGAACGGCGGAGGATGGACGGTGATGCCGCCCGAACCGACCAGCAGTCCACCTGTCTCGAGCCGGGTTCCGCCGAGCAACCTGGACGCAGAGCAGTCGCTGCTCGGCGCCATGCTGCTCTCGGAGCACGCTGTGTCGTCCTCGGCGACGATCGTGCAGGCCGATGACTTCTACAAGCCCGCCCACCGCCACATCTTCGAGGCGGTGCAGACGCTCTACGCGACGGGGCGCGGTGTCGACCCGCTGACCGTCGCCGAGGAACTCGACCGGGCCGGCGTGCTCGACGCCGTCGGCGGCGCCGCCACCCTCGTGTCGCTGCAGGCCAACACCCCGGCGATCACGAACGCCGAGCACTACGCCCGGATCGTCGAGGAGAAGGCGTTGCTGCGCAAGCTCATCGGCGCTGCGAACGACGTGGCCGAGCTGGGCTACTCGCCGCTCGACGACATCGAGAAGACGATCGACTCCGCCGAGAGCCTGATCTTCTCCGTGGCCCAGCGTCGGAACTCCGACACGCTCGCCGAGCTGGCCCCGCTGCTCGATCAGGCGCTCGAGCAACTCGAGGAGCTCTACGAGCGCGGCGACGCCATCACCGGGACGCCCACGGGGTACACGGACCTGGACGGACTCCTGTCGGGCCTGCAGCCCGGGGCGCTCATCGTGATGGGCGCCCGTCCGGCCATGGGCAAGAGCGCCTTCGCGCTGGGGCTCGCTTCACATGCTTCCGTCCGCGAGCAGCTCCCGGTCATGTTCTTCTCGCTCGAGATGAGCCACCTCGAGCTGACCCAGCGTCTGCTCGCCGCCGAGGCCCGGGTCGACGCGACGAAGCTCCGGACCGGCCGGCTCACGGATTCGGACTGGACCAAGCTGACCAAGGCGATGGGGCGACTCGGCGAGGCGCCGTTGTGGATCGACGACAACCCGGCGCTCACGGTCATGGAGATCCGGGCCAAGGCCCGTCGTCTGCAGGACAAACTCGGCACTCCCCTGGGTCTGATCGTCGTCGACTACCTCCAGCTCATGCAGGGGCGGAGCAACGCCGAGAGCCGTCAGGTCGAGGTCGCCGAGATCAGCCGTGGACTCAAGGTGTTGGCTCGCGAGCTCGAGGTTCCCGTGGTCGCCCTCTCGCAGCTGTCCCGGCAGCTGGAGCTGCGAGCCGACAAGCGCCCCATGCTCGCCGACCTCCGCGAGTCGGGCTGCCTGACCGCGTCGACCCGCGTGCTGCGCGCCGACACCAACGAGGAGGTCCCCCTCGGGGACCTGTTGGCCTCCGGTGAGCAGGACATTCCGGTCTGGAGTCTGGACGACGACTGGAAGCTCGTGCCATCGACCATGTCCCACGTCTTCGCGAGCGGCACCAAGGACGTGTTCCGGCTGCAGCTCGCCTCGGGCCGGTCGGTCGAGGCCTCGGCCAACCACCCGTTCCGGCGCCTCGAGGGCTGGGTCCGTCTCGACGAGCTCGCCGTCGGCGACCGTCTCGCCGTACCGCGCCGCGTCGGCCGCCCCGACCGACCGACCCCGTTGGCCGACCTGCTCGCCGCACCGCCGGTCCCTGCGGTCAGCGATGCCGGTGCTGTCGCCGGCGTGCCCGTGGCCGGCGTCGGGGACCCCGACGCGCTGGTCGATCTGGCGGAACGTGCCGCTCGATCGGGGGCACTGCCCGCCGGGGTCGACTCGCTCGGAGACGACGACCTGGCGTTGGTGCTCGGACAGGTGTGCACCCGACTCGGATCGATCAGCGTCGGCACGCTCCGCGGCCGACCGCTCGTCCGGATCTTCTGCACCAGCCGCCATCGGGACCTGCTGGGTCACCTCCAGCGACTCCTCACGCGGTTCGAGGTCCACTCGCGCGTCGTCGCCGTGACCGGTCGGGCCCGCTCGTGGCGGCTGTGGGTCCACGGGGCCGATGACCAGCGGCGGTTCCTCGCTGCGGTGGGGCTCCGAGGTCCCGAGGCGGACGCCGCCCGCCGGGCGCTCGACGCGCTGGCGGACGTCACCTCCAACCCCAACGTCGACACCATTCCTCCAGCGGTCCGCGACGTGGTCGTGGCTGAGCTCGAGCGGCTCGGGACCACCCATCGTCAGCTCGCTGCAGCGCTCGGGGAGCCCTACTGCGGCGGCTACCTGCTCGGTACGCCGGCCCGACCCCGGTCGACGAGCCGGGAACGACTGGGTCGCATTGCCGAGGTGTGCGACAGCAAGGAACTCGCAGCGCTCGCCGAGTCGGACGTCTTCTGGGACGAGGTGGTGGGGATCGAGCCGCTGGGACCCCAGCCCGTCTTCGATGCCACGGTTCCGGGAACCCACAACTTCGTGGCCGACGGCGTCATCGCCCACAACTCCATCGAGCAGGACGCGGACGTGGTCATGTTCCTGTACCGCGACGAGGTGTACCACTCGGACTCGCCCGACAAGGACACTGCCGAGGTGATCGTGGCCAAGCACCGCGCCGGTCGTACCGGCGTCGCACGGTTGGTCTTCCTGGACTACTGCACCCTCTTCGCCAACATGGCGAAGGGTGACTGAGTCGGCGCCTGCCCCGTCCGCGGCTCAGGGCCGCCGGGCTGCCATCCGGACCGGGGTCAGGCCCCCAGCCAGTCGGGTTGGAGTGCGGGGTCGGCCGGGAAGTGCTCGATGTCGGTGGGCGGGTCCTCGAAGTCAGGACGTTCCAGACCCAGGTCCCGACGTGCGGCAGCCCGGTCGTCGTCATCGAGTTCGCGCAGGTCGCAGCACCACTCGACCAGCGTGCCGTTCGGGTCGTGCGTGTAGACCGATCGGCAGAAGCCGTGGTCGATGTCCAGGACCTCCAGGCCCAGGTCGAGCCACCGCTTCCGTCGGGCCTCCAGGTCGGTCGGGTCGGTGGCGTGGAACGCCAGGTGGTTGACCCACTCGGGTAGCCCGACGGCTCGGGACATGGCCCCGTCGACCGCCGGGTAGTCGCCGTGGAGGTCCCAGAAGGCGATCATCCCGGGCGCCCCCTCGGTCACGTCCGGGTTCCGGTAGAACACGTGGCGCGCCCAGCCGCCCTCAGGCGTGGGGGCCGTGATGCACTTGACCAGTTCGAAGCCCATGGCCTCGGTGTAGAAGCGATCCGTGGCGTCGAGCTTCGCAGTGGCGAGTGCGACGTGGTGGTAGCCCATCGTGTTCTCCTCGTCGGAACCGATCGGTGGTCCGAACCCCACGCATGGTAGGTCGGCGGACGGATTCCGGTCGTGGCGTAGGGTGCCGAGGTGGCCGATCCAGCCGACCCGCCGAGCGGGACCGACGCCGCCGATCCCGGGGGGACGTCGGTTCCGACGGTCACGGGGACCATCGACCGACGCAAGCAGGTCGTCGCGGGTCTGATCACGCTGGTCGTGCTGGTCGTGGTCTTCGTCGGGATCTTCCCGAAGTTCGCCAACTACGGCGACGCCTGGGCGTCCATCCAGAAGATGTCCATCGGCTCGCTCGTGGCGCTCGGTGCCGTCACGGTCGCGAACATCGTCATCTACGTGTTCCCGTACATGGCGGCGCTGCCCGGAATCAGGTTCTGGGACGCGTTCGTGGTCCGTCAGACGTCCTTCATGATCTCGAACGCCGTCCCCGCCGGTGGTGCGTTCGGGCTGGCGGTCCAGTACGCCATGCTCAGCGGCTACGGGTTCGGGCCGGCCGAGGCATCCTCGGCCATCGCGGTCACGAGCATCTGGAACCTGCTCGTGACACTGGCGCTCCCGGCTCTCGGGTTGGCGGTGCTCGTCGTCGAGGGCGACGCGACCCGGAACCAGGTGCTCGGCGCCGTGGGCGGACTCGTCGCGGTCTTCGCGATCGTCGGCGTGATGACGATCGTCCTCCGGAGTGAGTCCTGGGCCCGACGCCTCGGGGGGTGGGGTGACTCGATCATCCACCGCGTCCGGCCGTCCACGCCGCCGGACGTTGCAACCTCGGGCGTGGTCCGGTTCCGCGAGCAGACCTACGACGTGGTGGCGCAGCGGTGGGGGCGCCTCACCTTCACCAACTTCGCCCAGCAGTTCAGCCAGTTCTTCGTCCTGCTCGTGGCGATCTACGGGCTCGGCGGCACCAGCACCGGGGTGAACCCCGCCGAGATCTTCGCTGCGTTCGCAGTCGCCCGGTTGGCCGGGTTCATCCCGATCACCCCGGGGGGTCTGGGGACCGTCGACGCGGCGCTCGTCGCCCTCCTGTCCGCCTTCGGGATGAACCAGGACGAGGCGCTGGCCGCCGATCTCCTCTGGCGGGCCGCCACCTTCATCCCGCAGATCGTCATCGGGGTCATCACGTTCCTCGTCTGGCGGGTCCAGGCCGCTCGGCGATCATCGGGCCGCACCATCCCGAACCCCTGAGGCGAACTGCTCCTGAGGGCACCGCACCCGAGTGATGGTCAGTCGGTCGTCCCGAACGGCTCGACCCAGTCGGGCCCGGGAGATCCGCAGGCCGTGCGAAGGTCGGCCAGGTAGCGACGCCTCGGGACCTCCACGACCCCGAGCGATGCCAGGTGCGGGGTCAACCACTGGACGTCGAAGAGCGATCCCTCCGCCGACGCGACGATCCGGTCGGCTGCCACCACGGCGACCTTGGATGCGTCCCGGACGTGATGGAACATCGACTCGGCCGCGAAGAGCGACCCCACCGCGACGCCGTAGAGCCCACCGGCGAGCGCGCCGTCCTGCCAGACCTCGACGCTGTGGGCCCAACCCAGCCGGTGGAGCGCGGTGTAGGCGGCGACGATCCGCTCGTCGATCCAGCCGTGCGGCCGGGACGGGTCGCCACAGGCCCGGACGACATCCTCGAACCTGCGGTCCGTGGTGACCTCGAAGCGACCGAGGACCCGGCGGAGGGATCGCGAGATGTGGACGCCCCCGGCCGGGAGCACCGCCCGGGGGTCTGGAGAGAACCAGGCCAGATCCCGGCGCCCGACCGGCATCGGGAACAGTCCGAGGCGGTAGGCCGCCAGGAGCGTTCCGGGCTCCAGATCGCCACCCAGGACGACCGGGCCGTCACCAGGGCCGTCACCCGGATTCGGGAACTCCCAGCGACTCGGGGGTGGTTCTGCCGGCGTGACGGGTGACCTCAGCGCGAGTAGTCGTAGAACCCGGCGCCGGACTTCCGCCCGAGCTGCCCGGCGGCGACCATCCGGCGGAGCACCGGCATGGCGGCGTAGTTCGGGTCGCGGAACTCGTCGTAGAGCGCATCGAGGATGGCGACCGAGGTGTCGAGTCCCACCAGGTCGAGCAGGGCGAGCGGCCCCATGGGGAACCCGCAGCCGCCCTTCATGGCGGCGTCGATGTCCTCGGCGGTCGCCGTTCCGTTCTCGAGCATCCGCACGGCGTTGTTGAGGTACGGGAAGAGCAGGGCGTTGACGATGAAGCCGGCCCGGTCCTTGACCTCGACGGGCGACTTGCCGCAGGCCTCGGCGAAGGCCCGGCACGCGGCGATCGTCTCGTCCGATGCGGTCAGGGGGCGGACGATCTCGACCAGCGCCATGGCGGGAGCGGGGTTGAAGAAGTGCACACCGCAGACCCGGTCGGGCCGGTTGGTTGCGACGGCCATCTCGACCACGGGCAGGGTGGAGGTGTTCGTGGCGATGATGGTGTCCGGCCCGCAGATCCCGTCGAGCTCGGAGAACAGCGCCTGCTTGATCGCCAGGTCCTCGACGACCGACTCGATCACGAGGTCGCAGTCGGCGACGGCCGTGAGGTCGTCGGTGGCGCTCACGCGGGCCCGGACCTCGTCGGCGACGGCCTGCTCGAGCTTGCCCCGCTCCACCTGCTTCGCCAGCGACTTCTCGAGCGAGGCGAGCATGGCGTCGGCCGTCGCCTGCTGCCGCGACCGCAGCACGACGGTGTGGCCGGACTTGGCCGCCACCTCCGCGATGCCCGAGCCCATGATGCCGCTGCCGAGAATGCCCACACGTTCGATCGTCATGCGGGCGATGCTAGCGAGCGACCGGCTCGTGGCCCCAAGCCGCAGCCGGGACCGGGCCGGCCCGGCTACCTGCGGCCCGGGATGGCTCGCTGCGCAACCGGCGTGTCAGGCTGTCGCCCGTCGGCCCACCGGTGGCGCCGGCATCGACGGAGGAGCGAGACGATCATGTCTGGGACGCTGGCCCTGGTGGGCGGAGGCGAGTGGACCGAGGCGTGCACCTTCGACTCCGAGCTCCTGTCGGGGTGCGGCGACGTGCTGGTGATCCCCGCAGCGATGGCCTACGAGCGGCCCGAGGCCGCCGTCGAGCGGGCACGGGCCCACCTCGAGCCGCTCGACGTCCGGATCGATGTGCTCGACGTCTACCGTCGCGCGCAGGCCATGGAGCCCGAGGCGGCAGCGGCAGTGGCGGGGGCCTCGGCGGTCTACGTCTCGAGTGGCTCGCCCATGCACCTCCGGTCCGTGCTGAAGGACACGCCGTTGCTCGACGCGCTGGTGACGGCCTGGAGGGGCGGCACCGTGGTGGCGGTCGCGGGGGAGGCGACGTCGGTGCTGTGCACCCACATGGTGGACAGTCGCGGCGGGGCCTTCACGGTCGGTCTGGAACTGGTCACCACGGCGACCTTCGTGCCGCGCCGGGACCGTTGGTCGCCCGACAAGTTCCACCGGACCGTGGAGCTGGCGCCGATCGACCTGCCCGTCGTCGGAATCGACGAGTCGACCGCCCTCGTCCACACGGGGCCGGGCGAGTGGAGCGTCTCGGGTGCCGGCGAGGTGCAGGTCTTCCTGGGAGGTCGGCGGGTCGGACTCGACGCCCTCCCCCGGGACCTGAACCCGGTGCTCGAGGTCTGATCCCCGACCGCTGCCTCAGCCGGCCGGTGTCTGCGTGATCCGGACCGACTCGATGACGACCGGCTCGGTCGGCTCCTGGCTCGCGTTGCCGAGCGAGCCGATGAGGTCGATGACCTCACGGCCTGCGACCACCTCGCCGAACCGGGTGTAGTTGGCCGGGTTCAGCTGCTGACCCCCGCCCGGCAGGACCACGAAGAACTGGCTGCCGTTCGTCGCCGGACCTGCGTTGGCCATGGCGAGCGAGTAGTCGGTGTAGGCCTCCGGGCCGCTGGGCAGTTCGTCACCGAAGCTGTACCCCAGCTCGTTGTTGCCCCAGGGCTCGCCGTCGCCGTCGCCACCCTGGATCACGAACCCGGGGACGATCCGGTGGAACGGCACGCCGTCGTAGAAGCGGTAGCGGCTGAGCACGACGAAGTTGTTGGTCGCGACGGGTGCTGCGGCGGGGTCGAGCTGCAGCGTGAACGAACCCTTGTTGGTGGTGACCTCGGCGGTGTAGGTGGCGGCAGGGTCGATGCAGGTGGGCGGCGGTCCCGCGAACTGCTGGACCCGCTTCTGGGAACCGTCCGCCGGGGGACACGGAGTCGGCTCCGTGAGCGTGACCCCCTCGGGCGGGGCCGGGAGGGCGGCGCCCTCCGCATCCGTGATCGTCGTGGTGGTGGTGTCCCCGGGCGCGGTGGTGGTCGTCGTCGATCCGTCGGCGCTCGGCGAACTCGAGTCCTGGACGAGGAGGGCGGCCACGCCGAGCAGGAGGGAGGCCGCCAGGACGATGCCGACGACCGTGATGACCCGCTGCTTGCGCTGCTGGCGGGTCAGGTGTGTCCGGGCCTGCTGGACGCGGGCGGTCCGGCCCTGTTTCTGGCGTGCGTGCTTCTCGGCGCTGGTACCCACGGGCGGTGAGCGTAGCGCCGGGTCGCTCCGGCCCGGCGTCGCTGTGGGGCCTCGAGCGAGCGGGTCCGGTGTTCGCCGTGGGGCCTCGCCGGGGCCGCCGTGTAGCGTTCGTTTCGTGGCGTTGCTGGTCCAGAAGTTCGGTGGGACGTCCGTCGCGGACGCGGAGCGGATCCGGGCGGTGGCCGACCAGGTGGCACGTTCCCGCCGTCGGGGCGATCAGGTCGTGCTCGTCGTCTCGGCCATGGGCAAGGAGACCGACGAGTTGCTCCGGCTCGCCGCCGAGGTCTCCGTCGAGCTCCCCGGTCGAGAGATGGACATGCTGGTCACCGCAGGGGAGCGCAAGGCCATCGCCCTGGTCGCCATGGCGATCGAGGCCGCCGGGATCCCCTCGGGCAGCTACACGGGGAGCCAGGCGGGGTTCGTGACCGACACCAACCACCGCAACGCCAAGATCCTCGAGGTCGGTGCCGCTCGGATCCGCGCTGCGCTCGACGAGGGGCGGGTTCCCGTGGTGGCCGGAGCGCAGGGCGTGTCGACCGACCACGACGTGACCTTCCTCGGCCGCGGTGGATCCGATACGACGGCCGTCGCGCTGGCGAAGGCGCTGGGTGCCGACGCCTGTGAGCTCTACACCGACGTGTCCGGGGTCTTCACCACTGATCCCCGGGTGGTCAGCTCGGCCCGTCGGATGCACTCGATCACGTTCGACGAGATGCTCGAGATGACCGCGGCCGGGTGCCCCAAGCCCGCCATGCGGTCCGTGGAGTTCGCACACCGGCACGGCGTGCCCCTGCACGTCCGGTCCGCATTCACCTGGGAACCAGGCACCTGGGTCGTCGAGGAGAGTCCAGACATGGAAGCAGCCCTGATCCGTTCGGTCGTCGCCGATTCGTCGGAGGCGAAGGTCACCGTCTCCGGCGTGCCCGATCAGCCCGGTGTGGCCGCCCGGTTGTTCCGGGAGCTCGCCGATGCGGACGTGAACGTCGACATGATCGTCCAGAACGTCTCGGCGGCCGGGGTCACCGACATCTCGTTCACCGTCCCCCACACGGACCTGTCCCGCGCCGTTCAGGTCTGCGAGTCCCAGCGGGACTCGACCGGCCCGACGTCGGTCGTCGCCGACCAGCGCATCGCCAAGGTGTCGGTGGTGGGTGCCGGGATGAAATCGAACCCGGGCGTGGCCGCAACGATGTTCGAGGTCCTGGCGTCGAACGGGATCAACATCGAGATGATCTCGACCTCGGCGATCCGTATCTCGTGCGTGATCGCCGAGGACGCCGTCGATCGGGCGGTGCAGGTGCTGCACGACGCCTTCGAGCTCGACCGCACCACCTTCTGACCCTTCCCCCACCCGTTCCCAGCTCTGTGGTGCGTGCGGCCGGACCGGGGCGTGTGGCCTGTCAGAGCAGGCGGCGGATCACGTGGTCGGCGAGCAGGCGCCCTCGGTCGGTGAGCCGGACACGGGTGCCATCCGCTTCGATCAACCCGTCCTCGACGAGCGACCGCACCGCGTCGGGGTCCAGCATCGGGCCACCCTCGTCGGTCGACGGAAGCCCCTCGTCGAGCCGCAGCCCGAGCATGATCCGCTCGGTCCGCCGCTGACCGTCGTCGAGCACCTCGCCGCCAGCAGCGGGCAGGTCGCCGTCGACGGCCGCTCGGGACCAGACCCCGAGATCGGCGTGGTTCCACCACCGGTGGTCCCCGACGTGGGAGTGGGCGCCGGGGCCGACGCCCCACCAGTGGTGGTCACGCCAGGTCAGCAGGTTGTGGCGACACCGGGCCGACTCGTCACGCGCCCAGTTCGACAACTCGTAGCGATGCAGACCTGCGCTCCGACATGCGCGATCGACCGTCAGGTAGCGCTCGGCCGCCTCGTCGGGATCGGGGGCCGGCAGGTCACCACGGCGCACCCGGGCGGCGAGCTTCGTGCCGGGCTCGACGGCGAGTGCGTAGACCGACAGGTGATCGACACCGCAGCCGAGTGCCAGGTCGATGCTGGCCGTCCAGTCCTCCGGTCGCTCGCCCGGCGTGCCGTAGATCAGGTCGAGGCCGATGTGTCGCATGCCCGCCCGACGGGCGGCCTCCACCGCGGCCACGGCCAGGTCGGGCGGGTGGGTTCGATCGAGGAGGTCGAGGACACGCGCAACGGCACTCTGGAGTCCCAGACTGCAGCGGTTCACGCCCGCCTCGACGAGCTGCTCGAACTGCCCGGGGCGGAGACCGTCGGGGTTCGACTCGATGGTGACCTCGACGTCGCTGCGGACATCGAAGCGTGATCGGATGGCGCCGAGGATCCGGGTGATCAGGGCCGGGTCGATCGCCGTCGGGGTGCCACCGCCGAAGTAGATCGACGTGAGCGCCGGGCGATCCGGCCCCAGCAGCCGGTCGGCGGTTGCGAGCTCGGCGATGGCCGCCTCGGCCCACCGCTGGTGCGTCCGGTCCCAGTCGGCCTCGTTCACTCCGTCGCCCGGCGCCGTCGTCACGAATGCGCAGTAGCCGCATCGGCGGATGCAGAACGGAACGTGCACGTAGATGCCGAGCGGGACGTCACCGGGTGCGGCCGGCACCTCCGATGCGGCCGGCACCCTGGTCGCCATCACGCCACAGTGTCCCAGTGGCGAAGGGACGGTGGCTACTCGCTGGGGCGGCGCCGGGTCGGCCCGGTAGCCTCGGCCGCCATGAGTTCCCCCGTGCACGTCGGAGTGTTCGGCGCCACCGGCCAGGTCGGCGGCGTGATGCGCCGACTCCTCGACGAACGTCAGGTCCCCGTGGCATCGGTCCGGTTCTTCGCCTCGGCCCGCTCTGCGGGCACGACGCTCCCGTGGCGGGGCGAGGACGTCGTGGTCGAGGACACCGCGACCGCCCGGTTCGACGGCCTCGACGTCGCGCTGTTCTCGGCCGGTGGGGCCACCTCTCGGGAGCATGCGCAGCGGGTCGCCGCCGCCGGGGCCACGGTGGTCGACAACTCGTCGGCGTGGCGCATGCACCCGCAGGTCCCGCTGGTGGTGGCCGAGGTCAACCCCTCGGCTCTCGAGGAGATCCCGCTCGGGATCGTGGCCAACCCCAACTGCACGACGATGGCGGCCATGCCGGTGCTCGCGCCGCTGTCCGCCGAGGCCGGCCTGAAGCGACTGGTCGTGAGCACCTACCAGGCGGTGTCCGGGGCCGGGCTCGCCGGCGTCGAGGAACTCGCCACGCAGGTTGCCGCGGTCGGGTCGGACGGTCCGGCGCTGACCTACGACGGCGCCGCGGTCGAGTTGCCGTCACCGACGGTCTTCGCCCGGCCGATCGCCTTCGACGTGCTTCCGTTCGCCGGCGCACTGGTCGAGGACGGCTCCGGCGAAACCGACGAGGAGCAGAAGCTGCGCAACGAGAGTCGGAAGATCCTCGGACTGCCGGACCTGCTGGTGTCCGGTACCTGTGTCCGGGTGCCGGTGTTCACCGGCCACTCGCTGTCGATCAACGCCGAGTTCGAGCGGCCGATCTCGGTGGAACGGGCCACCGAGCTCCTCGCTGCCGCTCCGGGCGTCGAGCTGAGCGATGTGCCGACGCCACTCGAGGCCGCCGGCCGCGACCCGTCCTACGTCGGTCGGATCCGGAAGGACCCCGGTGCAGAGCACGGACTCTCGCTGTTCGTGTCGAACGACAACCTCCGCAAGGGCGCAGCGCTCAACGCGATCCAGATCCTGGAGGAGCTGGTCGCTCGCCGGTGATCGTCGGGCCGGTCCGTCAGCGGGTCCAGGGCCACGAGACCTCGACCACCGCGGCTGTTCCGTCAGGTCGGTGGGTCGTCCACATAGCGCCGGGCGGCGTCCTCGAGCGACAGACCCAGTTGGTTGGCGAGCGAGGCGAGCCAGGCGAGCACGTCGCCGAGCTCGTGGAGTTGGTCCGCCCGGGTTCCCTTGCGCACGGCCTGGGCGAGTTCGCCGGTCTCCTCGCACAACCAGGCGATGGTCGACGGGATGCCCCGGGACCGGTCCGCCTCGCCGTAGAGGTCGTCCATCAACTGCTGGAAGTCGGCGATCTCCACGCCCGCAGCCTCGCACACCCCTCCGGCGGGGGCGTCACTTCATGAACTCCTGGACGGTGAAGACCGTGCGGTAGCCGCCGCAGTTCCCCCACACGGCGGCGGTGCCGATCTGGGTGAAGAACGGGTCGAGGATGTTGGCCCGGTGCGAAGGCGAGCGGAGGTAGGCATCGTGGATCTGCGGGATCGTCCCGCCCTTGCCGACGTTCTCGCCGAGTTTCCTCCACCCCGGGGGTGCGCCGTCGGCGAGCCGCGAGTGCTTGAGGGCGCAGATGCCCCGGAGGTACTGCGCCCAGAGGTCGGCCTTGAGGTCGAGGATGGGGTTGGGTGCGAGCTGGCCCAGTCGGTTCTGGGCCCGGCTCACGTTGACCAGGTCACGCACCGCGGCCCGGTCGCCTGGGGTGCTCTCCATGAGGGCAGCGGTCGTGGCCGCCGGGGTGGTGCAGGCAACGACCGCCCCGCTCAGCAGGCCCACACCGATCGACGTGGCCAGGACGGCGAACCACCGACGGACACGTCCCACGGCGGTCGTCGCCTCGGTCGGGGGTGCGGGGTCACAGGTCACGGTTCGGTATCGGGCGAGGGCGGCCCCCGCTTGATCAGTCTGGCGGGACGGTCGGCGTGTTCCTCGTCACGTCGGCGATCCGATTGCTGGGGCCGAGCGGAGTTCGGCTCCCGGCCCTGGTCGGGGCCGGGAGCCGGCTGGTGGTCGGGTGGGGGAGATTTGAACTCCCGGCCTCCTCGTCCCGAACGAGGCGCGCTGCCAAACTGCGCCACCACCCGTGGGCGGGTCATCGTAACCGCCGGACGTCGGCGGTGGTAGCGGAGCCCTCAGGCGTCGACGGGGCGATCGCCGAGGACGGCGGCCACGACGTCCTGGAGGCGGAGCGCGTCCAGCGGCTTCACGAGCCGGGCGTCGGCCCCGCTCTGCTCGGCGAGGAGCGAGTCGGCCGCCCGGTCGAGGAGCAGCACGATCCGCTGCGGCGGGATCCGACCGGCACCCGACTCCAGCCGGAGGTGACGGCAGGCCGCCAGTCCGCCCATGTTGCCGATCTGCATGTCGAGGATGACCAGATCCGGATCCACGGCCCGGACGGCACCGATCACGTCGTGGCCGGCGGTGACCTGGGCCAGCCGGGTCCCGTCGTCGACGAGGGCGGCGTCGATCTCGGCGGCGATGGCGTCGTCGTCGCAGGCGAGCAGGATGGTCCTCACGGCGCCCGAGGCTAGCGGGGCGCCCGCCCGGTGCCGACATCGGCGGCCGGGGCGAACAGCAGGTCGGCGAGGTGGCCGAGCGCGGTCAGGTCCGTGACCTCGACCGGTTGGATGGGGACGCGCACCACGGGAGCGGGAGCGACCCGCTCGGCCAGGCCGGCCAGGTGGAGCTCCTCGGCCGCGGCCAGCTGTCGGGCGTCGGCGAGGCAGGTGTACAGGTCGCCCAGGTTGGTCCCGGCGAGCGTCTCGGCCCGGGCCCGCACGGCGGTCCCCGAGAGTTCGGCCCGGTCGGTGGCGAACTCGAACGAGGGCTGCATGCGGTTCACCACCAGCCCCCTCACGTCGATGCCGAGTTCGCCCAGCCGGTCCGCGAAGAACCCGGCCTCGGCGACGGTGTCGGCCTTCGGCGACGCCACGAGGACGAACGAGGTGTCCGCCTCCCGCAGCAGCGAGTCGACCCGCTCGGCGCGTCGGGCGAACCCCTCCTCCATGCCCTCGAACGCCTGGAAGAACGAGATGGCATCGCTGATGACGTCGGCACCCACCACCTTGGCCAGTGAGCGGGTGACGGCGGCGGCCGCCAGGTTGACGGCTCGGATCGGCCCGCGGGACGGGCTGACCAGCACCTTGTAGATCCGGTGGTCGAGGAACCGGGCGAGTCGTTGGGGGGCATCGATGAAGTCGAGCGCGTTGCGTGTCGGCGGGGTGTCGACGACGACGAGGTCGTAATCCCCCTCTACCGCCAGCTCGTAGAGCTTCTCCGACGCCATGTACTCCTGGGTGCCGGACAGCGACCCCGAGATGTTCTCGTAGAACGTGTTCGACAGGATCTCCCGCGCCTGGTCCTCGTCGGCGGCGTAGCGTCGGACCAGCCCGTCGAAGGTGGACTTGGTGTCCAGCATGAGGGCGTGCATCTCGCCGTCCCAGTCACCGGAGATGGTCGAGGCCGTGTCGCTGAGCCCCTCCAGCCCGAGGGCGTTCGCCAGTCGTCTCGCCGGGTCGATCGTGACGACCACGGAGCGCCGACCACGCCTTGCGGCCTCCATGGCGATGACGGCGGCCGTCGTGGTCTTGCCGACACCACCGGAGCCGCAGCACACCACGACCCGGCTCGCGTCGACGACGTTGCCGAGCTCCGTTCCGCTCATGCCCGGAGCCCCGAATCCAGTGAACCCAGTTGTTCGACCAGGGCGGCGGCCAGGGTGTCGAGTCCGTCGCGACCCAGGTCAGAGGTGAACAGGTCCGGGAGCAGTAGCTGGGGGAGCGGCAACTGGTCGGCGAGTCGGGCGAGCTGCTCCTGCTGCAGGTCGCTGCGAGCGGCCCGGAACCGGGCCGCTCCGCGCAAGGCCTCGGCCTCTCCCTCGACCAGGGCCACTCCGGCGGCGGCCGCAGCAACCTCCGGGTCCACCGCCAGTCCGGCGAGCGGCGGGTGGACGCCGTTCACGATGACCGGCCCGAGCGCCACGCCGATCCGGTCCTCGAGGCTGTAGGCGGTCTCGACGAGCTCGTTCACGGGGGTCTCCTCCGGGGCGGTCACCAGGAGCACCCGGCAGCGGTCGGGGTCGCTGAGCAGGTCCTGGACGTCGCGGGCCTGGGCGTTGATGGGTCCGACGCCGACGGCGTCGAGCAGGCCGCTCGCCGACTGCAGGAAGGTGATCGCATGGCCGGCGGCCGGGGCGTCCACGAGGACCAGGTCGAAGGCCCCGGAGCGCTCGAGCTGCTTGACCTTGCCCAGGACGAGGATGTCCCGGATGCCGGGGATCGCCGTGGCGATCATGTCGAGCAGGCCCGAGCTCACCAGCCGCTTGGAGAGCCGTTGCAGCCCCCGTTCGTTGAGGTAGTCCAACAGGGCGTCGTCCGGAGTCACCGTGCGGGCATGGACGCCCGCATGGTCACGGGCGGCGTCGACCAGGACCTGTTCGTCGTAGGAGAGGCGACCCGTCTCGAACGCCGAGGCCATGGAGTCCTTGCCCTCGACCTCGACGATGAGCACCCGCAGTCCCACCGACGACGCGGCCACGGCCAGTGCGGCGGTGACCGTCGTCTTGCCGACTCCGCCCTTCCCGGCGACGATGATCACGCCGGAAGCGGTGAGAAACTGCGCTGGTTCCACAGTGTTCCTTCGGTCGTGGATCGAGGCGGACGGATCGACGGAGGCACGCCGGTGAGACGACGAGCAGGTGCGGGACCGAGGCTACCGGGGAGCCCGCGCCGGGCTGTGCTCGCCCTCGTGGCCCTGGCGCTCGCCGCGCTCCCGGTCCTGGGAGGGCTCGCCGGTTCCGCCGGTGCCGCCGTCGGGACGGGTGTCCAGGACGAGCCGGTCCCGACCACCACCGGAGCGAACCGGGACGACTCCGGTGCGCCGGCGACCTGCGAGGAGGTGGGGTGCCTGGACGTCGTCGCGGTCGACGGCCTCCTCGACGAGATCGAGGCCGACTTCGTGATCGACACGCTGGCGGGCGCCCGGGCCGCCGACGGGGTCGTCGCGGTGGTGCTCCAGCTCGACTCGGCAGGCGCCGCCGTCGACGACGCCCGTCTCTCCCAGGTGGCGACGGCGATCGCGAGTGCCGACGTGCCGGTGTCGATCTGGATCGGCCCGTCCGGGGCGACGGCCCGCGGCTCGGTGGTCGACCTGGTGCAGGTGGCGGACTCCTCGGGCATCTCTCCGGGTTCGACGATCGGCGACGCCGGACCGCAGGCCCTCGACCCGGACCAGTTCGGCGACCTCCTGGTCGGAGGTGCCTCGGTGGCCCGCACCGAGGTCCTCGGCGCCCAGGAGGCGGTCGATGCCGGTGTCGTGGACCGCTTCTCGCCCACGGTGCTCGAGCACATCGTGGAGCTCGAGGGCGTCCGGACCGAGACCCTCACCGAGGACGGCCAGCGCCGCCAGGTTCCGGTCACGGTCGTCCGGTTCTCCAAGCTCCCGCTCCTGGTCCAGTTGTTCCACACCGCGGCGAGCCCGTCGGTGGCCTACCTCCTGCTCGTCATCGGCCTCGGGCTGCTGCTCTTCGAGTTCTTCACCGCCGGCGTCGGCGTGGCCGGCGTGGTGGGCGCCGTCAGCCTGGTCCTCGGCGGCTACGGGGTCGCCGAACTGCCCCGGGCGGGATGGGCGCTGGCGCTGCTCGTCGGAGGCATCGTGGCGGTGGCCGTCGACGTCCAGACGGGGATCCCGCGGGCGTGGTCGATCATCGGGACGACCATGTTCACGATCGGGTCCGTCTTCCTGTTCACCGAGTTCCGCCCGACCTGGATCGCGCTCCTGGTCGGGATCATCGGCATGGCCGTCGTGGTGTTCTCGGGGATGCCGGCCATGGTCCGCACCCGGTTCGCCACCCCGACGATCGGTCGCGAACAACTCGTGGGTGAGCTGGGCACGGCGATCGAAGGGGTCGAGCCCGAGGGAACCGTGCAGGTGCTCGGTGGTCTGTGGCGGGCCCGGACGAACCGGGCGACCCCGATCCCGGCGGGTGGGCGGGTCCGCGTGCTGTCGATCGATGGGCTGGTGCTCGAGGTCGAGCCCGAGGTGGGTGGCGCCATGGACTACCGGGAGATGCGCGGGCGACGGTCCCGGACCGAGTGATGCTCGCGAGAGTGAGCGAAGTGCTCGCGAATTCATCGTTGTCCGGTCCCCGCAGGCCTGCCTAGGGTCTCCGCACGCCGTGACTGGGGGGTCGTTCGGTGAGTGCACAACCATCTCGTGTGACGTGGCAGGACCGAGCGGCCTGCAGGGGACCGCAGGCGGTCGTCTTCTTCCCGCCGCCGAGCTTCGAACGCAAGGCCGACCGTCAGGAGCGCGAACTCCGCGCCAAGGCGATCTGCTCGGAGTGCTCGGCCCGGGTCGAGTGCCTGGAGTACGCCCTGGACATCAGGGAGCCCCACGGCGTCTGGGGCGGGCTGAACGAGTCCGAGCGGAACCAGCTCCTCGAGGCCCGCTGAGCGCACGCTCACGTCGGGGAGCCCTTCCGGCGCCCACCACCTAACCTGCGAGGCGTGATCGGTCTCGCCGTCCTCCTCGCCATCGTCGCGTTGGGCGTCGCCCAGCTGTGGTCGATCGTGGCCGTGGCGAACGTGATCGGGGTCCTGTGGACCGCAGCGCTCATCGCCACCTGCGTGGTGGTGGGACTCTGGCTGGTGGCCCGACAGGGTGCGTCGGTGCTCCGCCGGGCGCAGACCGACCTGGCCGCTGGCCGCTCACCCTCCCGGGTCGTGGCCGACGGGGTCCTGGTCGCGACGGCCGGTGCGTGTCTGCTCGTACCCGGGTTCGTCACCGCCGCCGTCGGGTTCCTGCTCCTCCTCCCGCCGGTCCGATCACTGGCTCGACCGGCCCTCGAGCGCTGGTGGTCCCGGCGCGTGCAGCGCGGTGGTGGAGCGTTCCGGTCGGCGTCGTTCGGGACCGCCGGGCCGGGCGGCGCAGTGTTCCGCACGGTGATCATCGGCGACGTCGATCCCGGGCGGGGAACGGCGGAGGACGAGGTGCTCGAGGCCGAGGTGATCGACGTTCGGGTCGACTCGCCGCGTGAACTCCCACCCGGCTCGTGAGCGGGGTCTTCTCGACGTCGGTCGACGAACCCGGGTCGGTTCCGGTCCGGCCTGCGGCCACCGTCATGTTGGTGCGTGACCGCGCAGCGGGAGGCGGTCTCGAGGTCTGCCTGATGCAGCGGAACCTGAACTCCGACTTCGTGGGCGGCGCCTACGTGTTCCCGGGCGGGGGACTCGACCCCGAGGACAGCGACGTCCGGCTGGCACTCCGGTGTCGCGGCCTCGACGACACCGAGGCCTCCCGGCGTCTCGACCTCGGGTCGGGCGGTCTCGCCTACTGGTTCGCGACCGTCCGTGAGGCGTTCGAGGAGGCGGGCGTGCTCCTGGCGGGCCGAGCCGACGGGTTGCCGGTCGGCTTCGACGACCCGACCGTGGCCGAACGGTTCGAGCGTCACCGGGGCCGGGTCGACCGCTCGGAGTGCACGCTCCTCGAGGTCCTCGAGGAGGAGGACCTGGTGGTCGACGGATCGACGCTCCACTACTTCGCCCGTTGGATCACGCCCCTCGGTGCCCCACGTCGGTACGACACGAGGTTCTTCCTCGCAGCGGCGCCCGAGACCCAGGAGGTGCGCCAGGACGACCGGGAACTGATCGGGACCGCCTGGATGCGACCCGGAGAGGCGCTGGCTCGTCACGAGGCGGGGGAGATCACCATGATCTTCCCGACGATCCGCACGCTCGTCGCCCTCGACCGCTTCGACTCGTCCGGGGCGGCGCTCGCCCATGCCGCGGCTGTCGCCGAGGTCCCGGCGGTGCTCCCGACGCTGGTCGAGTCCGCGCACGGACTGCGGATCAGGCTCCCCGGCGATCCAGAGGGAACCGGAGGTCTCTACGACGCGTTCACGGGGCTCCCGGCCCCGGAGTGATCGGGCTCCCGGCCCCGGAGTGATCGGGCTCCCGGCCCCGGAGTGATCGGGCTCCCGGCCCCGGAGTGATCGGGCTTCCGGCCCCGGGTCAGCCTGCGGCGTCGGCGGCGGCGAGCGCAGCGTCCACCGCAGCGAGCATCCGGGCACTGCAGCCGCTCAGGTCGGTCGGGGGCACGGCCTCCTCGACGAGGAGCCGGGCGAGTTCTCCGAACGCCTCGGCAGCCGCACCGCCGGCCAGGGCCACCGGCGTGCCGGCATCACCGCCGGCCGAGACGGCCGGCTCGATCGGGATCGATCCCAGCAGCGGCACGCCGACCGCGTCGGCGAGTGCCTGCCCGCCGCCGGAACCGAAGATCCGGTGCTCACGCCCGTCCTCGTCGACGTAGACCGACATGTTCTCGACGACGCCGACGATCCGGAGGAAGTTCTTCCGGCCCATGTCCACGACCCGGACCGCCACCTTCTGGGCGGCCTCGGCCGGGGTCGTGACGACGATCATCTCGGAACGAGGGAGCATCCGCGCCAGGCCCATCTGCACGTCACCGGTCCCGGGCGGCATGTCGATGAGCAGGTAGTCGAGATCGCCCCAGGCGACGTCCTCCAGGAAGTGCTGCACGGCCCGGTTGAGCACGAGGCCCCGCCACATCAGGGCCGCTTCCTCGTCCTCGACGAGGAAACCCATCGACACGACCTGCAGGAGGCCCGGGCCGATGGGCAGCTCCTGGGGGCGGATCTGCTGCCGCCCGCCGTCGGCCTCGAGGCGGCCGTCGAGCCCGAGCATCCGCGGAACCGAGAACCCCCAGATGTCCGCGTCCAGCACGCCGACGGTCCGGCCCTGTGCCGCGAGCGCCGCCGCCAGGTTGACGGTGACCGAGGACTTCCCGACGCCGCCCTTGCCGGAGGCGATCATCAGGACCTTCGTCCGGGCGGGCACCGTCGTGTGCTCCTCGCGCTCGGCGATGTTGCGACGGGCGCGCTCCATGGCGGTCGCCTTCTCCTCCTGGGTCAGTTCCGACCAGTCCATGCGGACCCTCGTGACGCCGGGCAGGGTTCCGACCCGAGCCCGGATGTCCCGTTGGATCTGCGCCCGCAACGGGCATCCCGAGGTCGTCAGCGCAACGGTCACGTGCACCACGCCGTCGGGGTCGACCCGGACACCCTTGGCCATGCCCAACTCGACGATGTCAGAGCCGAGTTCCGGGTCGACCACGCCGCGGAGGAGTTCGGTGATCGATTCGGGTGTGGGGAGCGGGGCGTGATCCACGATTCCATTTTACCGGTCTCGGCCGGGGAATCAGGTTCGGCGGTACGATGGGGAGGTGAGCGGCCGGGTGGATGCAGACGACGAGCACTCCCGGCTCGACCTGCTCAAGGCGCTCGGCGACAACACCCGCTACGCCATCTACCTGGAGTTGGCTCGGTCCCCTCGCCCGCTGGCCACCGGCGACGTCTCGGCGTCGCTGGGCCTCCACCCCAACACGGTGCGACCCCACCTCGAGCGGATGCGGGAGGTGGGCCTGCTCGATGTCCGGCCCGACACCAGTGGCGGCGTCGGGCGTCCTCAGAAGCTCTACGAACTGAGTCCGCACTCGCCCTCGCTCGGGCTGGAACCACCGGTGTTCCCGATGGTGGCGCAGATGCTGCTCGACGTCGTCGTCGACTCCGGGGTCGACGCCGAGCCGGCGGCGGCCGCCGGACGGCGACAGGGTCGGAGACTCGCTCACGGTCCGGTCGCCGAGCGGGGCGGCTGTGTGGATGCGGCGGTCTGCATGCTCGACGACCTGGGCTTCGACCCGGCGTCGGTGGTGGAGGACGATGTGACGACCGTGGCCTTCGGGCACTGCCCCTTCGCCGAGCTCGCCGAGCGCCAGCCCGAGGTCGTGTGCTCGCTGCACCGGGGGCTGCTCGAGGGGTTCGTCGACGAGGTCGGCGGTGCGGAGGTCACGGACTTCCACGATCTCTCGCACCGGTCGCCGTGCTCCGCAGGGATCAGACGGCTCGACTGAACCGGACGCGCCTGTCTTTCCACGGCCACGACCGGTACAATCCGAGTCAGCTCACACTGAACTGGCGGAGGTAGCCATGATCACCCTGACCGACGCAGCGACGACCAAGGTGGCCCAGCTCATCGAGGCCGAGGGCGAGGAGTCCCTGGCGTTGCGGGTGGCCGTCCGCCCCGGTGGCTGCTCGGGCTTCGCCTACGAGATGTTCTTCGACACCGACGTGGCCGCCGACGACCTCACCCAGGAGTTCGGTGACGTTCGGGTCGTGGTCGACCAGTCGAGCGCCCAGCTCCTCCACGGTGCGACGCTCGACTACAAGGACGGCCTCGACGAGTCCGGCTTCGCCATCACGAACCCGAACGCCCAGCGCACCTGCGGCTGCGGTCAGTCGTTCAGCTGAGCCACCGGCCGGACGGCGCTCGGGCGCGGTCCGGAGTCAGGCGATCGTCTCGAACAGCGTCCGCAGTTCGGCCGTTCCGGCGACGGCATCTGCTCGGGCCCGGATGGTCCCGTCCCGGCCGATCAGGAAGATGGCCGGTTCCCAGTTGATCGCCAGGAGCTCGACGAGTTCCGTCGGGTCCGCCTCGAGCAGCTCTGGAACCGCCTTCGGATTCCGGTACGGCTCGGCGTGGATCGACGTGACCGTCGGGAAGCCCGCCGCGACCTCGACGAAGTTCGACAGGGTCGGTCCGCAGCGGAGGTCCAGGCAGAACTCGGCGCTCCCCACGACCAGTGCCACCGGTCCGCCCGATCCGAGCGCAGCGTCGAGCGACGTGTCGTGCAGAGGGCACTGCGGCGACAGGGTGCAGATCGGGTCCACTGCCAATCGCTGGTCCATCGTCGGGGTCGCCGCCGACGGCATCCGGACACCGACCTGTGGCGTCACCACCGTTGCTGCGTCGTAGACCGCCACCCGGGCGGTCAACTCCTCGTCGTCCAGGGTGATCCGCACCTCGTGGACGACGGGTTCCTCGAAGGTCGTCTCGAGCGCCACGTACCCGGCGTCGGCCCCGTCACTGCGCCCCGTCAGTTCGATCCGGTCGCCCACCTGCCGGCCGTCACGCCAGACGGTGGCGGGCAGGATCGCGGGCAGGTCGTCGAGGAGCGTGCCGTCCGGGCGGGCGATCTGGAACGGCAGTCTGCTCGGGGCGCCGGCCGCCACGTAGGGCACCCCCGTGGGGTACGACGCCACGAGCCGGTAGGGGATGGTGGCGTCCGGGCCGGCCTCGACCGTGGGGCTGCCCTGTCCCCGGCAGCCCGCGGCCACAGCCCCGAGTCCCAGTCCCATCACCGCCAGGCGGATCGCCTCGCGGCGGCCGACGACGCCGTCCGTTGTCACGTCGAGGACGGTACCGGCCCGGAGGGTCACGCCGGCAGCGGCAGGTGCTGCATGCTGGGAGTCCACCCGGGTTCCGGGTGCGGTCGAGTTCGGGAGGAACCGGGTGCGAGTCGACGGACGGGAGGTGGTGCCACCGGAGGGTGCCGAGACCCTGCTCGACGCGCTCCGGGCGTTGGGCGTCCGCTCGGTGGAGGACGGCTGTGCCCCGCAGGGACAGTGCGGTTGTTGCACCGTGCTCGTCGACGGGGCACCGCGGGTGGCGTGCGTGACCCCGGTGCGGCGCGTGCTCGAACGCGAGATCACCACGCTGGACGGCCTTCCGGCCGAGGACCGTGATCGCTGGCAGCGGGCCTTCAGCGCGACCGGAGCCTCGCAGTGTGGGTTCTGCACGCCGGGCATCATCATCCGGCTCGAGGGACTCCGGTCGCGGGGCGGGGCGCTCGACGACCGGGCTGCCGTGGAGCGGGCGCTCGCCGCCCACCTGTGCCGGTGCACCGGTTGGCAGACGATCGTCGAGGCGTCGCAGCTGGTGGCGGCGGGCCCGGTCGACGACGTGGCCCGCGACGAGGCAGCGGCGGGTGAACGGGCCAGCCTCGAACTCGGTGCCCCACAACGGGTCGGTGCCGAGGTCGTGCTCGGTCGTGCAGGGTTCGCGGCGGACACGGTCCCGGACGGGACACCCGTGGGGGTGCCCGATCCGACCGCACCGGATCGTTGGGTGGTCGCGGCGGACCTCCCGGCGGCGCGTCGGGCGGCCGGGACGGTGCAGGGCCGTCGGACGACGCTCGAACCCGTGCCGCCGATCGAGCTCCCGGAAGGTGACTGGGCCGGGGCCCTGAGGACCTCCTGGGTCGACCCGGCCTACCTGGAGACCGACTGCTCCTGGTGCGAGCCCGGAGGCGACCCCGCCCCGCCGGCGGCGAACGGCGGGGCGTTCGGTGGCAAGCGGACCAGTCCGCTGCCGGCCGCCGCCCGGGCGCTCGCCGATGAGCGCGGCGAGCGGGTGGCCCTGCGGTGGTCCCGCGAGGACTGCGCCCGCCGGAGCGCCAAGCGCCCGCCCGTGGCCGGCGGGATGCGCAGCGATGGAACCGGAGTGCTGCGCGTCGCCCGGACCGCGGGCCTGGCCGAGGCCGTGGCGCTCGCAGCACCCCACCTGACCGTGGAGGAGGTCGACGTGGCGGGCCCCCCCACGGCGGTGCACCTCCGGGCTGCCGGTTGGGCCGAGGCGGTGCTGCTCAGTGCGGCCGCCGGGGCGGCGTCGCCGCTGCTCGAACTCGCCGAGGGCAGTGTCCGGGTCCGCCAGCCCGGCGGCGGCCTCGCCAACGTCTCGATCGACGGCGGCCGGGTCCGGGTGCACGTCGAAGCGGGAGCGCCGCTGGACAGCGTCGTCCTGCGCTCGTACTGCATCGGAGCGGTCCACGCCGCGCTCGGCTGGGTGTGCTCGGAGGCGCTCGCCGTCTCGGATGACGGTGAGGTCCAGGACCTCACCGTCCGGTCGTTCGGGGTGCTCCGGGCCGCCGAGATGCCGCACGTCGAGGTGGAGGTCGCGGAACCGACCGGACCAGCCGTCGCCGTCGCCGACGCCGTGTTCGTGGCGACGGCCGTTGCGGAGTGGCGTCGGCAGGGCTGGCCACGGGACCTTCCGACCGGGACGCTCCCACAGGTCGATCGGGCCGGAACCTAGGGTGGCCGGGTGAACGCTCCCCCCTACACCCCGGTGGTCCGGGCCGGCGACTGGGTCGTCGTCTCGGGTCAGATCGGCCTCGGTCCCAACGGGCTCGCCCCGACCATGGCCGAACAGCTCCGACAGGCGCTGGCGAACCTGGTCGACCGGCTCGGCGAGCAGGGCGCGAAGGTCGCCGATGTGGTCAAGACAACGGTCTTCCTGGTCACGATGGACGACTACGACGAGATGAACCGGGTCTACCTGGAGACCTTCACGGGGACGCCGCCCGCCAGATCCGCGGTCGCCGTGGCGGGCCTGCCGCTCGGCGCCCTGGTGGAGGTGGAGGCCTGGGCGTTCCGTGGGGCAGACTGACCCCATGATCCCCGCACTCATCATGGCCGTGGCCCTGCTGGTGGTCCTGCCCGTCGCCTTGATCATCACCGGCGGGGTGATCGCCGTGATCCTGGGTCAGACCCTGAGCAAGGACGTCGAGTACCTGAACGAGGGCAGCGAGCTCGTCGAGCTCAACGTCTGATTCCGCTCCGGACGTCAGGTCGCGAGACCGGACCCGGGCGGCCGTCAGCCCCAGCGGGCCTCGCCGAACCGGTAGCCGACCGATCGAACCGTCTGGATCAGGCCGGCGTGCACCTCGCCGAGCTTCGCTCGCAGTCGACGCACGTGCACGTCCACGGTTCGGGCCCCCCCGTAGTACTCGTAGCCCCACACCCGTGACAACAGGATCTCCCGGGTGAACACCCGACCGGGACTGGCGGCCAGGAACTTCAGGAGTTCGTACTCCATGTAGGTGAGGTCGAGCGGCTGACCGTCGATCGATGCCTGGTAGGTCTCGAGGTTGAGGACGAGCGTGTCGTACTGGACGACCTCGGGAGCGTGTTCGAGCGAGGGGTCGCTCGCCAGCAGATGACGGATGCGGGCCTCGAGCTCGGCCGGATGTGCCGGGGCGACGCAGAAATCGTCGAAGTGCCCGTGGCGGCCGTCGAGGTCGGCGATGGCCGTCCCCCGGACGAGGAGCAGCACCGGGGCGGGCATCAGGTCGCCCCGCCGCAGGGCCCGGGCCATGGCGAAGCCGGCCTCGGGCTGTTCGTCCGCCGCCACGACCGCGGCGGGGTAGGTGAGGTCACGCGCGTCGCTCTCCGAGGCCACCGCCGTCCACGGCAGGCCGGCCAGGTCCAGCACCCGGATCAGGTCGGGCGGCGGCGGGTCGGGCCAGAGGAGGATCGGGTCCATCACCAGGTCCGGAGGTACCGCTGCAGCTCGAAGCTCGACACGTGGGTCCGGTAACCGCTCCACTCGGCGCGCTTGTTGCGGAGGAACCACTCGAAGATGTGCTCGCCGAGTGCCTCCCGCACCAGGTCCGACCCCTCCATCCGGTCGAGCGCCGTGGCGAGGTTGTTCGGGAGCAGGTCGACGGCGTCCGCCCGACGATCGATCTCGGTGAGGTCGGCACCGGCCGACTCGGGACCCAGTTCGTAGTTGCCGTGGATCCCGGCGAGTCCGGCGGCCAGCAGCACCGAGAACGCCAGGTACGGATTGCAGGCCGGGTCGATCGCCCGGTACTCGATCCGCGTGCCCTGCGATTCCTTGTTGCGCTTGGGGATCGGCACCCGGACCAGGGCGGAGCGGTCGTTGCGGGCCCACGCGATGTGGACCGGCGCCTCGAACCCGGCGACGAGCCGCTTGTAGGAGTTCACGAGCTGGTTGGTGACAGCCGTGATCTCACCGGCGTGGGCGAGGATGCCGGCGATGAACGCCCGGGCGACCTTGGACAGGCCGTACTCGGCGTCCGCGTCGTAGAACGCGTTGGTGTCGCCCTGCCACAGCGAGAGGTGGGTGTGCATCCCGGATCCCTGCACACCCTCCATGGGCTTGGGCATGAACGTGGCGTGGACGCCGGAGGCGACGGCGACCTCGCGCACGATCATCCGGAGCGCCATGACGTTGTCGGCCATGCCGAGCGCGTCCGTGTACCGCAGGTCGATCTCGTGCTGGGACGGTGCGTCCTCGTGGAACGAGTACTCCACCGGGATCCCGCTCGACTCGAGCCGCTGGATCGTCCGGCGTCGGATGTCGGAGGTCTCGTCGAGCGTCGTGAGGTCGAAGTAGCTGGCCTGGTCCAGCGGCTGGGGCGCCGTCGTCGGGTCGTCGGAGCCGAGGTAGAAGTACTCGACCTCGGGGGCGCACATGAACTCGAAGCCGGCCTCGGCGGCTCGCTGCAGGTTGCGGCGCAGGACCTGGCGGGGGTCGCCCTGGAACGGCGCCCCGTCCAGGTCGGCGATGTCGCAGTAGATGCGGGCCGTCACGTCGTCGCCGCCGCCGGCCATCAGCTGGAACGAGTTCGGGTCCGGGAACGCCAGCACGTCGCTCTCCTGGACCCGGCTGAACCCGTCGATGGCGGAGCCGTCGAACTGGACGCCCTCCTCGAAGGCTGCGTCGAGTTCGACCGGCGAGATCGCCACCGACTTGAGCTGCCCCAGGACGTCGGTGAACCACAGTCGCACCATGCGGACCCGCCGCTCCTCGACCGTCCGCAGCACGTAGTCCCGCTGCTGTCCGGCGGTGGCGTCGTCGAACTCACCGAAGTTCATGGTGTCGTCCATCCGTTCACGGTAGTTCGGGGTCCCCGGCGGCTCCACGGTCGGACCGTGTGCCGGGTGCGCATGGGTGTACCAGTCGACACGACGGATCCGGAAGGCCCGGGCGCCCAGTTCACACAGCGTTCACAGTGGGGCAACGGCCGGGAAAACGCCCTCCTGCAGCCTCGCTGTGCCCGGCCGTGCCGCTCGGTTCCGAGCGTTGGACCGGGTGGTGCAAGTATCGGGCCAGTTTCGCCGCACCGGCGGAACGATGACGAAGGAGCAGGTGATCCCGTGGCGTATCGGGCTGAGTACATCTGGATCGACGGGACCGAGCCCGTCCCGCTGATCCGTTCCAAGACCAAGATCCTCGACGACGGTGCCGAACCCGGCATCTGGGGTTTCGACGGGTCCTCCACCAACCAGGCGCCCGGGTCCAACTCGGACTGCGTGCTGAACCCCGTGTTCACGTGTCCGGACCCGATCCGCGGCGGCAACGACGTCCTCGTGCTGAACGAGGTCCTGCTGCCCGAGACCATGGAGCCGCACCCGACGAACACCCGTGCGGCCTGCGCGGCGGTGGCCGAGAAGTACGCCTCCTTCGAGCCGTGGTTCGGAATGGAGCAGGAGTACACCTTCTTCAAGGAGGGTCGTCCGCTCGGTTGGCCCAGCGAGGGCTACTACTACCCGGCCCCGCAGGGCCCGTACTACTGCGGCGTCGGTGCGGTGGAGATCGCGGGTCGCGACATCGTCGAGGCGCACACCACGGCCTGCATCGAGGCCGGCCTGCAGATCTCGGGCACGAACGCCGAGGTCATGCTCGGTCAGTGGGAGTACCAGATCGGCCCGGCGGGCACGCTCGAGGTCGGCGACCAGATGTGGATCGCCCGCTACCTCCTCTACCGGATCGCCGAGGACTTCGGCGTGAACGCCTCCATCTCGGCCAAGCCCATCAAGGGTGACTGGAACGGGGCGGGCTGTCACACGAACTTCTCGACCAAGCAGATGCGTGAGTCCTACGAGCCGATCATCGCCGCCTGCGAGGCGATGGGTGGCGAGGGCAAGGTCGAGGAGCACCTGGCCGGCTACGGCCACGGGTACGAGGACCGGCTCACCGGCCTCCACGAGACGGCCCACTACTCGCAGTTCCGCTACGGCGTGTCCGACCGCGGGGCGTCCATCCGGATCCCGTGGCAGGTGGCCCAGGACCAGAAGGGCTACATCGAGGACCGTCGGCCGAACGCCAACTGCGACCCCTACGTGGTGGCCCGGCTGATCACCGAGACGGTCTGCTCGGCCGCCAGCTGAGCGCAGCAGCACCGTCGATTCGTGGGGGCCCTCCGGGGCCCCCACGGTCGCGTCCGGGCAGCGGTCCGGATCGGACGACGGTGCCGAGCGTCGCCCTTCGTTCGTCGGGCGACCGTCGGGTGCCTAGCCTGCATCCCGTGGCGACGATCCGGGTGGCCCTCGCACAGCTCGACCTGACCGTCGGCGCGCTCGACGAGAACGTGGAGCAGGTCGCGCTGGCCCACGTCCGGGCCGAACGTGCCGGTGCCGACGTGCTGCTCGTCCCGGAGCTGGCCATTCCCGGCTACCCACCCGAGGACCTCCTCCTGAAGCCGGGGTTCGTGGACGACCAGGAGGCGGCGCTGCGGCGGCTCGCCGGGCGCATCACCGGCCACTGTGCGGCCGTGGTCGGTTGGGTCGAGGGTCGACGCCGACGGGGCGCCGACCCGCACGACCCGCTGGACGGACCCTGGAACGCCGCGGCCGTGATCCACGAGGGCACCGTCGTCGGGAGCTACCGCAAGCAGGCCCTGCCCAACTACGCCGTGTTCGACGAGCCCCGCTACTTCGACCCGGGCCCCGAGGGTCAGCCGCTCGTCGAGATCGCCGGGATCCGGTGCGCCGTGTCGGTGTGCGAGGACGTCTGGCTGGACGACGGCCCGGCTGCGGCGGCCTGCGCCGCCGGTGCCCAGGTGATCCTGAACGTCAACGCCTCGCCGTTCCATGTCGGCAAGCAACGGATCCGTGAGGCGATGTTGCGCCGCCGGGTCGAGGAGTGCGGGGTGCCGGTCGCCTACCTGAACCTGGTGAGCGGTCAGGACGACCTGGTGTTCGACGGTGGATCCGTGGTGATCGACGCCGAGGGCACCCTGCTGGCCAGGCTCGAGCGCTTCGAGCCCGACGAGCAGGTCGTCGACGTCCCGGTGCCGGATCGCCCCGCTCCGGGTGCGGTCCGTGACGTGGTGGTCGTGAGCCACGACTCCGGTGGGCTCGGCCACGACCCTCCGGCCGACGGCGTCGTCGCCGCATCGCCCGAGGGTCCGGCCGAGGTCTGGGCGGCGCTCTGCCTGGGTGTCCGTGACTACGCCCGCAAGAACGGATTCACAGAGGTGACGCTCGGCCTGTCGGGCGGTGTGGACTCGGCGCTCGTCGCAGCGATCGCCGCCGATGCGCTCGGCCCCGACGCAGTGCACGTGGTGCTCATGCCCTCGCGCTTCTCCTCCGACCACTCGGTCGCCGACGCCCTCGAGCTGGCGGCCAACCTCGGCGTCGATGCCCGGACGGTGCCGATCGAGCCCGCCCACGGTGCGCTGATCGACATGCTCTCGCCCAGTTTCGGCGACCTGCCTGCGGACCTGACCGAGGAGAACCTCCAGTCCCGGATCCGCGGGGTGGTGCTGATGGCGCTGTCCAACAAGTTCGGCTGGCTGGTCCTCACGACCGGGAACAAGAGCGAGACGGCGGTCGGCTACTCGACGCTCTACGGCGACACCGCCGGCGGTCTCGCCGTCATCAAGGACGTGCCCAAGCTGCTCGTCTACGAACTGTGCCGCTGGCGCAACGAGCAGGCTGACGGCCCGGTCATCCCGGCATCGATCCTCACCAAGCTGCCGTCGGCGGAGCTGCGGGAGGACCAGCACGATCAGCAGAGCCTGCCCCCCTACGAGGTGCTCGACCCGCTGATCGAGGCCTACGTGGACGGCGACGCGACGAGCGAGGAGCTGATCTCCGTCGGCCACGACGCCGAGCTGGTGGTCCGGATCGCCTCGCTCGTCGACACCGCCGAGTACAAGCGGCGGCAGTCGCCGCCCGGCATCCGGATCTCGGAGAAGGCCTTCGGTCGTGACCGCCGCCTCCCCATCACCAACCGCTACCGCCCTCGCCGACGGGAGGCCACGTGACGGAAACCGGGTTCCCGGGGGCGCTCGAACTGCAGGCACTCCGCCTCGGCCGTCTCGTTCGCGTCGAGGAGCAGCTCGTCGAGGTGCTCGGCGTGCAGCTCGCCCGTGCCGCCGACGCAGCCGTGGTCGTCGCCCTGGCCGATCGGATCCGTTGTCACCGCCACGCGGCCTCGATCGTCCGGGACCGGCTTCCGGTGCTCCGGGAGTTCCCGGTCGACCGGCTCGTCGACGACGCGTCGGTGCCCGAGTGGACCGCAGCACTCGAGGCCCTGCAGGCAGCCGAGGCCGAGGACGCGATCCGGATCGAGCGGGCGCTCACGGTGGCGCTCGCCGACGCCTACCGGGGTGTCGTCGCCGTTGCCAGCCCTGCGGGGGCGCCGTCGGTCCGACGGCACCTCGCCGCCCTGGCCGAGACCCTGGATGGCGACGGCCCTGTCGCCCCGCTACCGGCCGGGTTCCCGACCGCCGCCGACCTGACGCTGGACCTCATGGGCCGGAGCTGAACCGCCGGAATCCGCGCTGATAGTGGTGAAGCAGGCGCTCAACGCGCGATTCTCGGGTGTCTGGCCAGTTGATTCGCCCCGAAGGTGTCGAACGGCACACCAGCGTGGGCATGGCCGGGTGGTCACCCGGAGGAAGGGGTTGACTCGTCCCGTACAGTAAACCTCTGCGTCACACGATGTTCGCTGTGGCGCGACGTGTCCCACCGAGCGGGTCGGTCGGCGGCAGGCCCGGGGCGGACGCCGTCCGGTGGTCGCCGGGCGGTTCCGGGACACCGAGCGGGAACCAACCAGCGCGTAGTCGAGGAGCCGGAATGGCCAAGGATCGAGTCGAACGAGACGAGGAGGACCTGGTCCGCCTCTACCTGACCGACATCGGCCAGTACCCGCTCCTGACCAAGGACGACGAGGTGCGGCTGGCCCAGGCCATCGAGAACGGCACGGCCGCCCGCGAAGAGCTCGAGGCCAACCCGAAGGGGCTCTCACCTGCCCGCAAGCGGGAACTCCGTCGGGTGTCGCGTGACGGCGAGAACGCCGAGCGGACCTTCGTCCAGTCGAACCTCCGTCTGGTCGTGTCGATCGCCAAGAAGTACCAGGCGTCGGGACTCCCGCTGCTGGACCTGATCCAGGAGGGGAACCTGGGCCTCATGCACGCCGTCGAGAAGTTCGACTGGCGAAAGGGCTTCAAGTTCTCGACCTACGCGACCTGGT
>CAYMKW010000004.1:0-3455 GCA_964391365.1 uncultured Microthrixaceae bacterium
GCATCGACACGGCCAACATGTTCGGATTCTGGGACTGGGTCGGCGGCCGCTACTCCATGGACTCCGCCGTGGGCCTGTCGACCATGGTCGCGATCGGCCCCGAACGCTTCGCCGAGCTGCTGGCCGGGTTCCACGACCTCGACACGCACTTCCGGACCGCACCGTTCCACCGCAACCTGCCGGTGCTCATGGGCCTGCTCGCCGTCTGGTACCGGAACTTCTTCGGCGCCCAGACCGTCGCGGTGCTCCCCTACGAGCAGTACCTGGAGCGCTTCCCGGCGTACCTGCAGCAGCTGACCATGGAGTCCAACGGCAAGCACGTCCGCCTCGACGGCACGCACGTCGGTGTGGACAGCGGAGCCATCTACTGGGGCGAGCCGGGCACCAACGGGCAGCACAGCTTCTACCAGTTGCTCCACCAGGGAACGACGCTGGTGCCGGCGGACTTCATCTGCTTCGCCCGCACCCCGAACCCGCTCGGCGACCACCACGACCTGCTCTCGGCGAACGTGTTCGCGCAGGCCGCGGCGCTGGCGTTCGGCCGCACCGCCGAGGAGGTCGCCGCCGACGGCACGGCATCCGACGTGGTGCCGGCCAAGGTGATGGAGGGGAACCGGCCCAGTACGACGATCCTGACCGACGAGATCTCCCCGTACCGACTCGGCACGCTGGTGGCGCTCTACGAGCACTCGGTGTTCACCCAGGGCGTGATCTGGGGGATCGACTCGTTCGACCAGTGGGGCGTCGAGCTGGGCAAGGTGCTGGCCGCCCGCATCGCTCCGCAGCTGCTCGCCGAGCACGAACCCGAGCTCGACCACGACCCGTCCACCAACGACCTGATCCGTCGGTACCGTTCGCTGTCCTGATGCGGACGAACGATCACCCCGAACGAACCGATCACCCCGAACGAACCGACCCGGAGGTTCCCCGTGACCACTGACCAACCGATGCAGCTCGGCATGATCGGCCTCGGCCGAATGGGCGCCAACCTGGTGCGCCGGCTCCACCGCGACGGACACTCCTGTGTCGTCTACGACGTCGACCCCGACGCCGTCGCCGCACTCGTCGCCGAGGGCGCAACCGGCGCCGCCACCCTGGACGAGTTCGTCGCCGCCCTGACGCCGCCCCGGGCCGTGTGGATCATGGTCCCGGCCGGGTACGTGCAGTCGACCGTCGACCAACTCGCCGATCTGCTCCAGGCCGACGACACGATCATCGACGGCGGCAACTCGTACTACCGCGACGACGTCGACCGGGCCGCCGCCCTGCGGCCGACGGGCATCCACTACGTGGACTGCGGAACCAGCGGCGGCGTGTGGGGTCTGGACCGCGGCTACTGCCTGATGATCGGCGGTGAGGACGCACCCGTCGACCGTCTGCGGCCGATCTGGCGGACGATCGCCCCCGGCGAGGGCACGGCCGAGCCGACCCCCGGTCGCAACCGGCCGGACGGAACCGCCCAGGAGGGGTACCTGCACTGCGGGCCGAGCGGGGCGGGCCACTTCGTGAAGATGGTCCACAACGGCATCGAGTACGGGATGATGGCGGCGATCGCCGAGGGCCTCGACGTCATCGCCAACGCCGACATCGGGACCCGGGAACACCAGGTCGATGCCGAGAACACGCCGCTGCGGGATCCGCAGTACTACCAGTTCGACATCGACGTGGCCGAGGTCGCCGAGGTGTGGCGACGGGGCTCGGTGGTCGGCTCCTGGCTGGTCGACCTGACGGCGGCGGCGCTGGCGAAGTCGCCGGACCTCGCCGACTTCCGGGGCCGGGTGTCCGACTCGGGCGAGGGCCGCTGGACGGTGCTCGCCGCCATCGACGAGGGCGTGCCGGCATCGGTCATCGCCACGGCGCTCAACGAGCGGTTCGAGTCCCGGGACCTGGGGTTGTTCCGCAACCGGGTCCTGTCGGCCATGCGCAGCGAGTTCGGCGGACACGCCGAGCAGCACCACTGAGCGGTGCAGCACCAACTCGAGGTCGTCGACGACGGTGAGGCGGTTGCCGTCGCCGCCGCCCGGGTCATCGCCGAGCGGGCGGTCGCGGCCGTGGGAGCCGGTGGTGGGTTCACCCTGGCCGTGAGCGGCGGCCGGACGCCGTGGGCGACCTTCGCCCACCTCCGTCGGATGGACGTCCCCTGGGAGCGGACCGTGGTCTTCCAGGTGGACGAGCGCTGCGCCCCCCTCGACGACCCCGACCGCAACCTGGCGCACCTCCGCGACGCGCTCGGCGACGTCCCCGCCGACGTCCGACCCATGCCGGTGGAGGACCCGGATCCGGAGGCGGCGTGTCGGGAGTACGCCGCCTCGTTGCCGGAGTTCTTCGACCTGGTGCACCTGGGGCTCGGCCCCGACGGCCACACGGCGTCGTTGGTTCCGGGTGACCCGGTGCTCGACGTGGCCGACCGGCTCGTGGCCCTGACTGGCGGGGCGTACCAGGGGCGTCGTCGGATGACCCTGACCTTTCCGGCGCTCGCCCGCGCCCGTCAGCTGCTGTGGCTCGTCGAGGGCGCCGGGAAGCGGGCGCCGCTCGCCGCGCTGCTCGACGGTGACCGACGCATCCCGGCTGGCCGGGTGCACGCCGACGCCTCGCTCGTGGTGGCCGACCGCGCGGCCGCGGGTGATCTGGCAGGCTGACGACCCAGCGACCGAGGAGATCGACGTGGTGACCCAGGACGACGAGAAGCGACTGGCGGCCTACGCCGCGGCCGAGGTGGTCGAGGACGGGATGACCGTCGGACTCGGGACCGGGTCGACGGTCGCCCACCTGCTGGACGCACTCGCCGCCCGGTCGCTCGACGTCCGGTGCGTCTCGACGTCCGTGGCGACCGAGGAGACGGCACAGCGCCTGGGCATCCGCACCGAACGGTTCGACCGGGTCGAGCGCTTCGACGTGGCGATCGACGGAGCCGACCAGGTCGACGGGGACTTCTGGTTGGTCAAGGGCGGCGGTGCCGCCCACACCCGGGAGAAGATCGTGGCGGCGAGCGCGGACCGTTTCGTGGTGATCGTCGACGGGTCCAAGATGGTCGATGCGATCACGCCTCCCATCCCGGTGGAGCTGCTCGAGTACGGGCTCGCGTCGACGATCCGGCGACTGGTCGACGCCCTCGGAGGTCCGGTCGAGCCACGCGACGTCCCCCGGAGTCCCGACGGTGGAGTGATCGTCGACCTCACCGGCCCCGTCGACGATCCGGCCCGGGTCGCCGCCGTGCTGTCGTCGACCCCCGGCGTCGTGGAGCACGGCCTGTTCGCCCCCGAGCTGGTCACCTCCGTCGTGCTCTACATAGTGATTCCGCTGGCGCTGGCTCAGGTCTGGCGCAAGGCGCTGCTTTCCAAGGGGCAGGCGCACTTAGAGGCGACCATGGCGAAGCTCGGCCCGTGGTCCATCGCCGCGCTGCTCGCCACGCTGCTGCTGCTGTTTGCCTTTCAGGGCAAGGCCATCATCGAGCA
>CAYMKW010000004.1:3465-25903 GCA_964391365.1 uncultured Microthrixaceae bacterium
GGCGAGCAGGTCGAGTGGTTGCACCGGGCCTGAGTCCGGTCGGGGCGACGTCGCTGCGACGGTGACCACGGCTACCGTTCGGCGCGCCGAGCCGGGAGGTCGAGCCGTGGACCGAGCAGGACGACCGACCCCCGTGCGGCGGGGCGATGCGGCACGACGCCGCCTGCTGGCCGTCGGCGTCCTCGTGGCCGCTGTGGCCCTCCTCCCCGGTTGTCTGCGGGCCGACTACGGCTACCAACTCCGTGCCGACGGCTCGGGGGTGGTGGAGCTGGAGCTGAGGTTCGCCGACGAACTGGTGCGCACCCTGGACCAGATCGGCCTGGAGGACCTGACCACCGGCGACCTGGGCATCGTCGAGCAGCAACTCGACCGGCTCCCCGAGGACTGGCAGGAACGCATCGACGTCGAGTCGCTCGACGACGGTTCCGGTGTGGCCGTCCGGATCGAGGTCGACGACCTGACCCAGCTCGACGAACTGCGTCAGTTGGGTGAGATCGGGATCCCCACGGTCACCCGCCGGGACGACACGTGGCGGGTGGAGGTCGACTTCAGCGATCTGGTGGGGGCCGCCGACGCCCTCGCACCCACGGCCGACGAACTCACCGCGGGTGACCTCGGATCGCTCCTCAGCGAGGCGCTCGGAGCCATCGCCGGTGAGCCCGAGGTGCTGGTGCGCATCACCATGCCGGGGCCCGTCACCGCTGCCGATGAACGGGCCCGGGTGGACGGGGACACGGTCGTCTGGACGGTGGACTCCGGGTCGTCCGGGGTCGGCTTCGTCGAGTCGGGGACGAGTCCGGTCGGGTTCCTCTCGACCAGCATCGGTGGCGCCCCGGCCTGGGGGCTGGGTCTCCTGGCGCTGGTCGTGGTCGGGGCGCTCATCGCCGTGGTCGTGGTGCGCCGCCGGCGCCGGCCCGCAGCTCCACCCTCGAGCGGTTCGGCCCCCTGGAACGCGACCGCTGCCGGGCGGACCGCGACGGGCACGTCGGGCGGTCCGACCGGGTTCGCCGGCAGCGACTCGGTCCCTCCGGGTGGGGGAGCGCCGCTCGGTGGCTGGGCCCCGACGGGTGGCAGTGCCCCGGTCGGACCCCACACCACCTCGACCCTGGCGGTGCCCGAGGCAGTCACGGCGCCGGTCGTCGTACCCGTGGTGCATCCCGCCGCCGATCCGGTCACCGAGGCCCTGGCCCCCGTCCAGCCGCCGGGCTGGCACCCCGACCCGTGGGGCGAGGCGTCGTGGCGCTGGTGGGACGGTTCGGCCTGGTCCCACCACACCGCCTGACGCGGCGCCGGTCGGGCACGGCGCCGGTCGGGCTCAGTCGTCTGCGTCGAGCAGGTGCGGGGCGTGGCGGGCGACCAGGTCGAGCACGGCGTTCAGGCTCGGGTTGACCAGGTGCTCGTCGCCCACCCCGATGGTCGGGACCGTCTCGTTGCCCCGGGCGACCGATCGGACGATCGCGGCGGCCTCCGGGTCGGCCCAGATGTCGTGCCGGCGGATCGGGAGCCCGGTCCGGGCGAGCTTGCGGTCGAGCACGGCGCAGAACCCACAGCCGCGCCGCCAGTACAGGTCGATCGCGTCGATCTCTGCCGGAGTGCTCACGCCGTCGTGGAGATCCCGCCGTCCACGGGGACGACGGCTCCGGTCAGGTAGGCACCGGCCCGGCTGCAGAGGAAGAGGGTCGTCCCGGCGACGTCCTCGGGGCTGCCGATGCGCCCTCGGGGGACGCTGCGCTCGACGGCGGCCCGGGTGTCGGGGTCGTCGAGCACGAACGCCATCATCTTCGACTCGAACGGCCCCGGGGCGATCGCGTTGACCGTGACGTGGTCGCCGGCGAGCGCCCGGGCCAGGTGCCGGGTGAGCATGTGGACCCCGGCCTTGGAGGCGCTGTACGGGAAGCTGTCCATGACGGGCACCCTGATGCCGTCGATCGAGCCGACCATCACGACACGGGCCGGGTCGTCGGCGGTGGCGCCGGAACGGAGCGGACCCAGCAGCGCCTGGGTCAGGAAGAACGGTGCGACCAGGTTCACGGAGAGCACCTTGTCGAAGCCGTCCCGGGGGAACTCGTCGAGTGGTGCCCCCCAGGTGGCGCCGGCGTTGTTGACCAGGATGTCGAGCTGCGGGGCCTCGTCGGCGATCCGGGCGGCGAACGAGGTGACACCGTCAGGATCCGAGAGGTCGGCGGGCACCGACCGGCAGCGACCTGGTCCACGGGCGTCGAGCTCGGCGGCCGTCCGGTCGCAGGCCTCGGCCCGACGGGCCGTGATCCAGACGTCGACCCCGTTGGCGACCAGCCCGGCGGCGATCATGGCGCCGATCCCGCGGGACCCGCCGGTCACCACGGCGGTCCGGCCGGTGACGTCGAAGAGCCGACCGACGCTCAGGTCCGGTGCGGTCCCGTCACCCACCTCAGGGGGTCCTGGGTCGGACCGTGACCGTCGAGAAGCACATCTCGTCGTCGGTGCCCTCGGCGAAGACCAGGTACCGCATCGGCTGGGTCGGTCGGATGGAGCGGTCCCAGGAGCACTCGATGCGGATCGAGTCGCCCTTCGCGACGGGCACCGGCTCCACGGGTTGGTAGTTGAGCTGCCAGTCGAAGTCCCAGACGGGGATGTCCAGCAGCACCGTCTCCCGGTCGGAGTCAGGGTGCAGCGTCATCCGGAACGACTCGCCGTACTCGTGCATGTGCCCGAGCACGTCGACGATGTCGCCCTCGTCGCGCGCCGTGAAGTCGCAGGTCGTCCGGGCGAGATTGCCGTCGGAGAGCGCTGCGAGTTGCTCCGGCGTCGTCCGACAGATCCGGTGCAGGCCGTTGGAGAGCATGGCGCCGCCGTTGCCGAACCGGGCGCGGACGTCCTCGATGGCGGCGTTGCGGTCGCACAGCGGCTCGGTCCGTCCGGGCGGGCAGGGCAGCTCGACGGGCCCGAGGAGCTCCCGCGTGTCGAGTTCGGCCAGCTGGGCGCCCGGCGGCGCGAGTTCGAAGGTCATGCGGGACCGGTCCGCCGGCCGGGCGTCCCCGTAGTGGTAGTGGATCTGGGCCACCAGGAAGTCACCCGGCTCGAACGCGAACCCCGATTGCTCGCCGAAGTCGGCGGGGCGCTGGCCCGGCACCCAGCCGGCGACCAGGTCGCCACCGGAGCCGGGGCCCATCCCCACGGCGCAGTTCCATCCGGACCCCGGATCCTTGGCCTCGGCGGCGTCGATCTTCGACCGGCTCGCCGCCGGGGCCCGGTAGACGAGGGCGTGATGGACGACGTCGAGACGTTCGGGCACGAACGTGTAGCCGGTGATGAACCGGCGCTCGGTGAGGGCCGGGTCCAGGATGAAGCAGCGGTAGTCGTCCTGCAGGCCGGACTCGCCGGCGTAGGGCTCGGGCAGGGCGATCGTCAGGTCGGCCCGGGGCACCTCGACGTCGGACGGCGCCGGTGCCGGGTCGACCGGCGTCTCGGCGGGGACGTCGAGGGGGGCGCCGGCGCGGGCCCAGTCGCCGATCGTGCGGATCTGTTCGTCGGTCAGCTTCCGGACGTGGCGCAGGGGAACGCCCTCGTCGGAGGCGTGCCACGGTGGCATGTAGCGGCTCTCGGTGACGACGGCGAGCCCGTCGGCCACGGCCTGGGCGTCGCCGGCGGTCTCGAGCAACCAGTGGGGCGATCCGATCTGGCCCTCGGCGTGGCAGGCGGCGCACTGGCTGCTCAGGATCGGCGCCACGGCGGTGGCGAACGACGGGCCGGTTCCCGGCTCGGCCGGCGCATCGGAGCGGACCTCCAGCGCAGCGGGCGGGTTGTAGCGATCGGCGTCCACGGCGGTCAGGTCCAGTGTGAGCCGGGCCTCGTCGCCGGTGCGGACCAGGCCGGCCTTGGAGATCGGCCCGACGCCGAAGTCGGAGAGGAGCACCGTCCCCGTCGCCCGGGCGCTCAGCGTGTCGCCGTCCAACGACGCGGTGCCGCTGAACGAGACGGGGCGGACCACCTCCTTGACGGTGAGCTGCCCGCGCACCGTCACGGGCACCTCGGTGCCGTCGTCGGACACCGGCCCGGCCGGCGCCTCGACGGTGGCGTCGCGCAGTCGCACCTCGGGGAAGTCGTGGGAGTCGAGGTACTCGTGGTGGAGCGCCTTGTCCCGCAGCGAGTTGTCGCTCGTGAGCTGCTCGACGTTGACCGCCACCTCGCCGATCCGTAGCGACGAGGTGTCCCGGCCGACCCCGAAGCTCCCCGTGATCCCGCTGGTGGTGAGCACGGCGGTCCGCTCGGCCCCGGCCAGGATCTCGTCGACCTCGACGGTCACCGAGGACTCGGACGCGTCGATCCGGTACACGGTCTCGTCCGGTCCCGCCTCCAGCGGTGGGGCGAGGGGGAGCGACAGGTCGACGGTGGGCTCGGGGGTGAGGATCAGGCCGATCAGGTCGCGGTTGGCGACACCGAGTGCCACCAACAGCAGGGCCAGAGCCCCGAGGCCGGTGCGCCACGGGTGGCGCCGGAGTGACCCGAACGCGCCGTCCCGGCGGCCTCCTGCGGTCGGCTCGTCGGTTCCCTCGGCGTGGTCGCCATCCACGTCGGACTGCGGCTCGTCGGTCACGGTTCCCCCGGTGGTGGTGACTGGAGCGGATCGGTGCCGGAACCGGGTTCCGGAGTCGTCTCCTGCGCCGAGAGACTACTCGCCGATCCGCTCGCTGCCGATCCGCCGCCGGGCCAGCTTGCGGCCGGTCGTGCAGGTCCAGCGGTCGGCGGCGTTCCGGGCGGGCAGACTGTCGGCGTGAGCACCGACTTCACCGAACGGTTCCCGAGCCTGACCTTCGACCGGCCCGCACCCCACGTCCTGCGCATCACGCTCGACGGACCCGGCCTGAACGCCGTCGACGCCGCCGTCCACCGCGAGCTCGCCGACGTGTGGAACGCCGTCGACCGCGACCCCGACGTCCGGGTCGCCGTGCTCCGGGGTGCTGGCCGGGCGTTCTCCGCCGGGGGCAGCTTCGAACTGCTCGACGAGATGCTCGACGACTACGCCGGCCGCACCCGGGTGCTGCGCGAGGCCCGTGACCTCGTGTTCAACGTGATCGACTGCTCCAAGCCGATCGTCTCGGCCATCCACGGTCCCGCCGTCGGCGCCGGTCTGGTCGCCGCCCTGCTGGCGGACGTCTCCGTGGCGGGCCGGACCGCTCGGATCATCGACGGTCACACGCGACTCGGCGTGGCTGCCGGCGACCACGCCGCGGTCTGCTGGCCGCTGCTCTGCGGAATGGCCAAGGCCAAGTACCACCTGCTGACCTGTGAACCGCTGACCGGCGAGGAGGCCGAGCGGATCGGCCTGGTGTCCCTGTGCGTCGACGACGACGAGGTGCAGGACCGGGCGCTCGCCGTCGCCGTGCAACTGGCCGACGGCGCCCAGTCGGCGATCCGCTGGACCAAGCACTCACTCAACAACTGGTACCGGGACCACACCTCGATCTTCGATGCCTCCTGGGGGCTCGAGTTCTACGGGTTCGGTGGTCCCGACGCCGCCGAGGGGCTGGCCTCGCACCGGGAGAAGCGCCCGCCGCGCTTCGACGGGCCAACCTCGGAGTAGGGCCGCCCCGACCGCGGAACAGATCGGCTCACTCCGGGGCGAAGAGTGCCGCCCCGGCGATGCCGGCGTCGTTGTGCATCTGCGCCGGTACCACCGTGGTCCGGGTCTCGATGTGCGGGAGGAACCGGTCGGCGTGTTTCGACACCCCGCCCCCGATGATGATCAGGTCGGGCCACAGGAGCCGTTCCAGGAGTTGCAGGTAGGCCTCGACCCGGTGCGCCCACTTCTTCCAGCCGAGGTCCTCCTCCTCCCGGATGGACGCCGCCGCCCAGTCCTCGGCGTCGCCGCCGTGCAGGGGGAGGTGACCCAGCTCTGTGTTCGGGACCAGACGACCGTCGACGAACACGGCGCTGCCGATCCCGGTCCCCAGCGTCACCATCACCACGACGCCGTCGACCCCCGCCCCGGCCCCGAAGCGCATCTCGGCGACCCCGGCCGCATCGGCATCGTTGATCACCGCGACCGGACGTCCGGTGGCGGCTGCGAGCAGACCGGCCGCATCGGTGTCGATCCATCCCGCATCGATGTTGGCGGCGGTGCGGGCCACCCCGTGCTGGACGACCGCCGGCAGCGTCACACCGAGCGGCCCGGGGCAGTCGAGCTGCCCGACCAGATCGGCGACCACGTCCGCCACCGCCTGCGGCGTCGCCGGGTGCGGGGTCAGCAGCCGGATCCGTTCCCGGGTGAGCGTCCCGGTCGACGTGTCGACGGGCGCCGCCTTGATCCCGGTGCCGCCGACGTCCACGCCCACGGCGACCCGCCCGGCTCCCGTCCTCGCATCCCGGTCGTCCACGCCCGCCTCCTGGGAGGTTCCCTCGATCGCGGCCGACTCTAGGGGAGACTGCGTCCAGCGATCGGGAGGTGCACATGAGCGCGACGAACGTGTCCGGGTCCGGCACCCGAGCGGAACCGGGAGTCGACGGGGAAGGTTCCGCTCCGCGGTTGGGCCCGTGGTTGTGGCTGGTCGGCGCGGTGATCCTGGTCGCCGGCGTCCTGTTCGGCTACGACCAGGGGGTCATCGCCGGGGCGCTGATCGGGATCGAGAAGGAGTGGGACGTCTCGACCCGGCTCGTCGAGGTCATCACCAGCTGGGTGACGCTCGGGGCGCTGGTCGGCGCACTGGTCGCCGGGAGTGTCGCCGACCGGATCGGCCGCCGGGCCGCCGTGCTCGTGGCCGCCGTGCTCTTCGTGGCAGGGGCGGTCATCGAGGCCGCCTCGCCCAACCCGACGGTGCTCGTCGTGGGTCGCCTCGTGGTCGGCTTCGGTGTCGGCGTCGCGTCCGTGGCCGCACCCCTGTACGCCGCGGAGATGGCGCCGACCCGGGTTCGTGGTCGGTTCGTGTCCTGGTACCAGTTCGGCATCACCTTCGGCATCTTCATGGCCTACCTGGTCGACCAGCTCCTCTCGAGCGGCGACCGGTGGCGGGCGATGCTCGGGGCCTCGGCGGTCCCGGCGGTGCTCCTGGTGCTGTTGATCCTCCCGTTGACCGACACGCCCCGCTGGTACGTGACGAAGGGCAGGAACGCGGACGCCCGACGGGCGGTCGAACGCATCCGGCCGGACGACCCCGACGCCGGCATGGCCGAGATCGAGGAGGCCATCGCCGACGACGTTCCGCAGGCGTCCTGGAAGGAGGTGTTCGGCCGTCGTTGGCGGACGCCGCTGCTCCTGGGGATCGGCCTGGCCGTCTTCCAGCAGATCACCGGCATCAACGCGATCATCTACTACGCCAACAAGATCTTCGCCGCCGCCGGGTTCGAGTCGGTCGCCGACCAGACGGCGGCCACGACCTGGGCGATCGGGGCCGTGAACGTCCTGGCCACACTGATCGCCGTGGCGTTCGTCGACCGACTCGGCCGGCGCCCCCTCCTGCTCGCCGGGCTGATCGGCATGGCCCTCAGCCTGACCGCCGTCGGCTTCGCCTTCCGGTCGCTCGCGGCCATCCCCGAGGATCCGGTCACCCAGAGCGCTCGGGTCACGAACTCCGGCGCGCTCGCGCTCGTCGGTCTGGTCGTCTACATCGCGTCGTTCGCTTTCTCGCTCGGCCCCGTCGTCTGGACGCTCATCAACGAGATCTTCCCCCGGTCCATCCGGGGGCGGGGCGTCTCGGTGGCGACGGCGTTCAACTGGGGGAGCGCCTGGTTGGTCAGCCAGTTCTTCCTGTCGCTCACCGAGTCGATCGGTCAGGCCGCGACGTTCTGGTTGTTCGCCGCCATGTGTGTGCTCGCGTTCGTCTGGATCTGGCGGTTCGTCCCCGAGACCCGCGGGCGTTCCCTCGAGGACATCGAGCAGATGTGGGTGGACCGGGCGGACAGCGCGCCTGCGTCCTGACGGCCCGGTTCAGGCCGGCGTGGCGTCGAAGAAGTCGAGGACGACCTCGGTCGCCGACACGTCGGTGTTGGTCGGACCGGCGAACAGGTCGAGGAACGTGCGGGTCCCCGCCCAGGTGTGACCGCTGCCCTGCAGCGACCAGTACTCGACGCGGTGCTCGCCGCAGCCGGTGAACGTCGACACCTGCACCGTCGGAGCGCGTTGGTCGACGACCGGAACCGGATCGCAGCCCGCCCGGTCGGCGTCCGTGGCGACGACGGCGCTGACGGGGAGGCCGAGCGGCGGGGCGAAGACGACCTCGGAGCCCGTCAGGGGGGCGATGGGATCAGCGGTGCCGTGCAGGATCATCACGTCCGTCGCAGGGGAGTCGGGGCAGAGGTCCGTCAGGTTGGTGCCGCCCGATCCGGCCACGGCCCGGAACCGCCAGGGCACCGTGCAGCTGAGCGCCTGGGCCATGGCCGCACCGGCCGAGAACCCGGCGGCGAACTGGCGGTTGCGATCGACGCACCCGCGGTCCTCGAGGTCGTCGAGGAGACGGTTGATGAACCCGATGTCGTCGATGCCCGTCGCCAGTCCGCCGGGCACCGCCCAGCGCGGCCCGGGGTCGCTGCCCAACGGTGTGACCACGACGTAGCCCCGTTCAGCCGCCCGGAGGGCCAGGTTCGAGTACCCCTCCCAGCCCTCGGGTCCGACGGAGAACGGGTGCAGGGACACGAGGACCGGTGCCGCGTACGGGGCGACGCTGGGCACGTCGACGAGCGCCCGGCGGGCCAGTCCCTGCCAGGCGATGCTGACGGTGCTGCGTCCGGGAGCCAGGCCGGGGCCGTTGGAACAGCCGGCCGACGGGGCGACGATCGTGCTGGGGTCGATGCCACGACCGGGCGGCTGGGGCAGGACCGATGGCGGCGGCGAGGGCGGGGGAACGCACGCTGTCGCCACCAACGCAACGACGCCGGCCAGTGCCAGCGCGCCACGCCGCCCGGTCCGGCGGGAACGCTCCCGGTCCCGTCGCGATTCGCCCGCCTGTTCGTTCCGTCGCTCTGCTCGGTCCCGCATGTCGTTCCGCCCACTCGATTCGGTCCGGCCCGGGTCGCCCAGGTCGCCGGACGAGGTGTCCGCTCTGCGAGTGATGGTACGTGAGCCCGGGGGAGCTGTCCCGGGCCACCACTGGGTGGATCCCCCCGGCCGCGAGGAGTGGTCGGTAGCGTCGGGTCGGGCCAGATCACCACCAACAGGAGGTGCCCGACATGACCAACGACGTCACCGACGAGCAGATCGCGAGCGGACTGAGGTCCGTCACCAAGCTGTGGTGGGTGTTCCTCATCACCGGGATCGCCTGGTTGCTGATCGCCGTGCTCGTCCTGCGCTTCAACGAGACCTCGGTCGACACCGTCGGGCTGATCCTCGGCTTCGTCTTCCTGGGGGCTGCGATCAACGAGTTCGTGATCTTCGGCGTGCTGCGAAGCGGCTGGCGTTGGTTGAACCTGGTGCTCGGCGCCGTCTTCGTCGTCGGCTCCATCTACTGCTTCGTCTCACCCCAGAACGCCTTCTGGGAGCTCGCCAGCATCCTCGGCCTGCTGCTCGTCCTGATGGGCGCCTTCCAGATCATGGGGGCGATCATCTCCCGGGCTGACAACGAGGTCTGGTGGCTGGGCCTGGTCGTGGGCATCATCGAGGTGCTCCTCGGCTTCTGGGCCTCCCAGCAGTACTACCCGGCCAGGGCGGCCCTCATCCTCCTGTGGGTTGGGTTCTTCGCCATCTTCCGGGGGATCACCGAGATCGTGACGGCGTTCCAGGTCCGCTCCGCCGACCGCGACCTGGGGGCGATGGGCGTCAGCTGAGCCTCCGGAACTGCCCGCACGGCGCGCGCTCCCCACCACCGGGGGCGCGCGCCGTCGGGTTTTCTGGCACCCTGCAGGGGTGGAACCGCACCTGCCCGACGGGGTCGCCGACGCCGTCATCGAGTACATGGCCGACATGGTGCTGGTCGTCGACTCGCTGGGACGGATCGCCTACGTCAACCACACGGCCGAACTGCTGCTCGGCTGGTCCCGGATCGACTGGATCGGCCGGAGCGCCTTCGATCTGATCCACCCCGACGATGTCGGCTCCGTCGCCGAGTCGTTGGCGACCGCCTCGGCGTCCGGGCCGGGGATCAAGCAACCGATCGAACTCCGGATCCGCACCTCCTCCGACGAGTGGTGCCCGGTCGAGATCATCAGCTCGAACATGCTGGAGGAACCCTCCGTGCGCGGGCTCGTCGTGGTCGCCCGCGACCTCACGGCGAGGGCCGCCGGGCTCGCTGTCGCCGAGGCCGAACGTCGTCGCTTCGAGCAGGTCTTCGACCGCTCACCGTTCGGGATGGCGCTCGTCGACGACGACCTGCGATTCGTCAGGCTGAACGCCGCGCTGGCCCACCTGTGCGGTCGGACCCAGGCCGACCTGGCCGGTACGCCCGTGGTCGACCTGGTGGTCCCCGACGACCGCGACCGCTTCGACGAGTTCACCTCGCTGGCGCTCGACGGCGCCGAACAGGAGGCGGTCGAGGTGCGAATCGTCGACGACGCCGACGTGACCCGGTGGGTCCGGACGTCGCTGTCCCGCATCGAGGCCGAAGACGGCTCGTTCATCCACCTGGTGCTGCAGTGCGAGGACGTCACCGAGGAACACATTCTCCGTGAGCAGCTCCTGTACTCGGCCACCCACGACGACCTGACCGGCCTGTTGAACCGCCCCGGTTTCCAGAGCGTGTTCCAGCACGTCGCTGCCCGGGAGCGGGGACACGGTGGCCCGTCGGCCGCCCTGTTGTTCATCGACCTGGACGGCTTCAAACAGGTCAACGACGTCCACGGCCACGAGTCGGGAGACCTGCTGCTCGAGCTCGTGGCCGGCCGGATCCGGAGGACGGTCCGGACCAGTGACGCCGTGGCCCGGATCGGCGGCGACGAGTTCCTGGTGCTGCTCGACCCGGTGGTCAGCGCGGCGGTCGCCTCCGACCTGGCCGAGCGGATCCGCGCCGCGATCCACCAGCCGGTCGAGTTGCCGACGGCGATCGTCAACATCAGCGCCAGCATCGGGGTGTCGGTCGCTCGTGGGGTCGACGACATGTCGGACGGACTGAACCGGGCGGATGCGGCCGCCTACGCCGTCAAGCGGGAGGGCGGCAACGGCGTGTTGGTGGTCGACGCCTCGTGAGCGGCCTGACCGAGGAGTCGGTCGAGGAGGATCCACCGACACCCGGCGATGTGTCGTTGTCGGGTCGGACGATCGTGGTCACCGGGGCGGCGCGGGGCATCGGCCGGGCCACGGCCCGGGCTGTCGCCGCCTTCGGTGGGGACCTGGCGCTCGTCGACCGGGACCCTGCGGTCGAGGATCTGGCGCGCGACCTGGCCGACGCGGGCCGGCGCGTCGCGGTCGGGACGTTCGACGTGCGCGATCGGGAACGGGTCGAGGAGTTCGCCGTTCGGGTCGAGGGTGAGTTGGGTGTCGTGCACGGCGTCGTCAACAACGCGGGTGGGACCTACCGCGCCGAGTTCGTCGACTCGTCGCCGAAGGGTGACTCGGCGCTGATCGCGGAGAACTTCACCAGCGTGCTCGACGTGACCCGGTCGTTCGTCCCGCTCATGACCCGGGGCGGGTCGGTGGTGAACGTGACGTCGAGCGAGGCCTTCCAGGCGGCGCCGGGGTTCTCCGTCTACAGCGCCATGAAGGCCGCCCAGGAGCAGCTCGCCCGGACACTCGCCCTCGAACTGGCGGATCGGGGGATCCGGGTGAACTGCGTGGCACCGGACGGGATGCCGACACCGGGCGACGCCGAGCTGGCGGCGGCGGTGGCGGAGTCGTCGTCCTTCCGGCCGCCGCCGGTCCCGCCGTGGGGTGGGTTCGCCGCACCGTCGGCGTGCGCGTCGGTGATCGTCTTCCTGCTCGGAGACCTGTCCGGGTTCGTGACCGGGGCGTCGATCGCGGTCGACGGTGGTCTGCGGGCCGCCGGCGGCTGGCACCGCACCCCACCCCCCACCACCGTCTAGGGGTCGCTCGCAGACCTCGTCTCGCGAGTTCCGGCCGGAGGACGGCGTGACCCGAGTCCGTGTTCGCCGGATCGTGGGGGAGACTGCGACCGTGTGGCGCCTGACCCTCCGCACCGCCCGGGTCCACTGGCGGCGGTTCGTGCTCACCTCGAGCGCCGTGGTGATCGGCGTGGGGTTCGTCGTCGGCTCCTTCGTCCTGACCGACAGCCTGTCGACCTCGATCACCTCGCTGCTGGAGGAGTCGTCCACCCGGAGCGATCTGGTGGTCCGCCCCGAGGGGTCCGGTGGCGGTCGCGGTCCCCGAGGTGTGTTCGGCGGCCCGCGGGCGGGGATCCCGCTCGACCTCGCCGGTCGGGTGGCCGGGGTCCCCGGTGTCGAGGCGGCCGAGCCGGTGGTCTCGGGGCCGTCGCAGTTGCTCGAGCGTGACGGTTCGGCCGGCGCGTTCGACTTCGCGCTGTTGAGCAACTGGCCCGCCCGGCCCGAGGCGTTCGGGGTCGTCCTGTCGAGTGGGCGCCCACCCGCTGCGGCCGGCGAGGTCGTCCTGGACGAGCCGACCGCCGCCGACCGGGGCCTGACCACCGGCTCGACCGTGCGCATCGCCACGTCGAGGGGTGTGCTCGACGGGCGGGTTGTCGGCCTCGCGTCGCAGCAGGCGGGTTCGCTCCTCGCTGCCGCACCGGTGCTGGCCGTCACGTTGGAGCAGGCCACCGAGTTGATCGGTGTCCCCGGCTACGTCGGGTTCGTCAACGTGAGCGTGGAGCCCGGCGCCGACGTCGACGAGGTCGCCGCGGCCGTGGCCGCCGCCGCCGGGGCCGGCACGACGGTGCTGTCATCGGCGGACCTGCTCGCCGAGGCCCGCGAGCAGGTCGACGAGCTCCTCACGACCTTCGTCGGCCTCCTCCTGGGGTTCGCCGCCGTCACGCTGTTCGTCAGCAGCTTCCTGGTGTGGAACACGTTCACGGTGGTGCTGGCCCAACGGACCCGCGAGCTCGCGTTGCTGCGTGCCGTCGGGGCGAGCCGCCGGCAGGTGCTGGGGTCCGTGCTCGGCGAGGGCGTCGTCGTGGGCGTGTTCTCGTCGCTGGTCGGGGTCGGTGTCGGGATGCTGCTCGCCGTCGGCCTGCGTCGCCTGCTCGGCGTGCTCGGGGTCGACCTCCCGGATGCCGGTCTGGTCCTGGCACCCCGGACGATCGCCGCAGCCCTGGTCGTGGGGTTGGGCGTGACCCTGGTGTCGGTCGTGGGGCCGGCCCGCCGGGCGACGGTGGTTCCGCCGGTCGCCGCCGTCGCCGCTGTGGATGCGACGCCGACCCGCCGCACCCTGGGCCGGCCCGTCGTGGGCACGGTCCTGCTCGTGGCCGGGCTGCTCGTGGCGAGCCGGGCGGGTGGCGTGCCCGTGGAGGAGGTCGAGAGTCGGGTGCACTGGGTCGCCGCCGGTGGCCTGCTCGTGTTCCTGGGTGTGGCCGGAGTGTCCCGGTTCCTGGCCGGTCCGATCGCCGGCGCCATCGGCTGGCCCTGGCGTCGGTTCGGCGGTGTGGCGTCGCGGTTCGCGGCGGCGAACGCCGTGCGCAACCCGCGCCGGACGGCGTCGACCGCATCGGCGCTGATGATCGGCCTGGCGCTCGTCGCCACGACGCTCGTGGTCGGCGAGTCGGTCCGCACGGCGATCCGGGACGGCCTCGCCCGGTCGGTGGATGCCGACGTCGTGGTGGACTCGGGGTCCATCGCACCGTTCGACGACGGGTCGCTGGAGGCGATCGCCGCCGTTCCCGGCGTGCTCCGGTCCGCGGCGCTCGGCATCGCCCGTACGGACACCGAGGGCGGACCCGGTCGGATCACCATGACGACCGGTGACCTGGATGCCCTGGTCGAGCTCGCCGACCCTGAGCCGGTCGAGGGCCGCCTGCCGTCGGCCCCGGGCGAGCTGGCGGTGGCGACCCGGTGGGCGGAGGACAAGGGGGTCGCCGTGGGGGACACCTTCGAACTGCGCTCCGGTCCCGTCCGGGTTCCCGTGCGGGTCGTGGGGTCGTACCAGAGGCGGGAACTGTGGGACGACTCGATCGTGGCGCCCGGAACGCTCGACGGCCTGCCGGGCGTGGAGGCCGTCGACCGGCTGGTGTTCGTGGGAGCGGCGCCGGGCACCGACCCGGAGCGTCTGGCCGAGGAGCTGTCGGCGGCTGTCGCGACCGTGCCCAACTCCTCGGCCCGGTCCGCGGCGGAGTTCGTGGAGCGGCGCACGTCCTCGGTCGACGTCATCCTCGGGATCGTGAGCGTGCTCCTGCTGTTCGCCGTCGCGGTCGCAGCACTCGGGATCGCCAACACCCTCGCGCTCTCGGTCGTGGAGCGGACCCGTGAGCTGGGCCTGTTCAGGGTGTCGGGCATGACCCGTCGGCGTGTTCGGCGATCGGTCCGGGTCGAGGGGGTCATCATCGCCCTGTTCGGGGCCACGTCGGGCGTCGTGCTCGGAGTGGCCTTCGGCGCAGCGCTCGTCGCGGTGCTGCCCCCGGAGACCGTCGAGCTCGGGATCCCCTGGGTCCGCCTGGGGGCCCTCGTGCTGGGCGGCGGGTTCATCGGGGTGCTCGCCGCAGCGCTGCCGGCCCGGCGGGCCGCACGGCTCGATCCGCTCGTGGCGCTCGCCGCCTCGTGACGCCCGGTGCCCCTGCTCCGCAGTGCGGGACGGCCCCGGGAGCGGCGCTCAGGACGGTGGGCGAGGTGTCAACGCCACCAGGTGGGCGACCAGTTCGCCGTCCGGCCGGGGTTGGCCGGTAGGTCGTCGAAGCGGCCGGCGGGGCGGATGGTCCGGTAGGCCTCGATCACGGGGGCCAACTCGTCGGGCGTGGCCCCGTGGGCGACGACCCCGTCGGCCCCCAGGTCGAACTGACCCAGGATCCGCCCGGCGCAGGCCTCCGGCGACCCGGTCGCCGCAGCGGCCAGCCACTCGTCCGGCAGGAGCGTGGCCACGTGCTCGAGCACCTCGGTCGTCCCGTTGGCGTCGAGCGCCCCGGGGAACGACGCCACGACCGTGTCGGCGCGGAACCGCTCGAGGGCCGCCGGATCCCACCCGTTGACCCGCACCATCAGGTCGCCGTAGCCCTGCAGGTAGGTGGCGAGACGCCCCACGGTCTTGCGCAACCGGAGCTCCTCGTCGAGGTGGTCGCCGACCGTCCCGAGCACCGACCACACCCGCACCGTCGACGGGTCCCGGCCCGCCCGTTCGGCGCCGCGACGCACCGCGGCCACGGACCGGACCAGCGTCTCGTCGGTGAAGTAGGTGTGCAGCACGACCCCGTCGGCGATCCCGCCGGCGAGCTCGAGCGACCGCTCTCCCATTGCGCAGAGGATGACCGGGATGTCCTCGTCGAAGCTGCTGCTCTGGTGGAGGAACGGGTAGGAGCCCGACGGCCCGTCGTGGCCGACGACCAGGTCGCCGTGCCACATCCGCCGCAGGAGCCCGATCGCGTCGGTGAGCTGGGCGCCGGTGATGTCGGGCAGGCCGTACAGACCGTTCAGCAGACCGATCCCCCGGCCCAGCCCGAGGGCGAAGCGGCCGCCCGTCAGCCGGTGCGCGGTCGTCGCCATCGTGGCGGTGACCATCGGGTGCCGGGTGGTGTGGTTGGTGGCCGCCGTGGCCACACCGAGGGTGGTGCTCACCGCCCCGATCGCGCCGGTGAGCACGGCGGCGTCCTTGACGTTGAACCGTTCGGAGATCAGCGCCGAGCCGAGCCCGAGGTCCTCGGCCCGACGGACCTCGTCGAGCAGGTCGCGGGGCTGTTCGGTGTGTCCGGCCAGCGCGTAGCAGGCGATCTCGGTGAGCTGGCTCACCGCAGGGCCCCGACGGTCCGGCTCACCGCTGGTCCGACCAGAAGCGGAGCGTCGCCGCCTGCGGGTCCTCGAGCACGCCCGAGGTGGTGTCGAAGCGCATCACCGGTCGCCGGTCCGCTGTGACCCGGGGCCATTCGGGCAGTCCGTCGGCCGACGGGACCCCCGTCGTCGCGAACGCCACCCACGACTCGTGCACGGCCCGGGCCAGCGGCTTGGGCGCCTCGGGGCCGACGAACACGTGCAGTCGTTGATCCTCGACGAGGTCGAAGACGAACGGGATCTCGATCGCGTGGGAGGCGCCGATCATCCCGCCCAGCACCGGGCTCGCCCAGTCCCATCGGTACTGGAAGACGGGGGCGTGCGCCGACTGGGCGTCGGCCAGGTCCGAGGCCGGCACGCGGAACACGACATCGGTCAGGACGGCGCACTCCAGATCCGCGAGCGTCGCATCGGGCTGCTCCTCGCGGTAGAGGGCGATCGCCTCGGTCGGCCGGTCGCACAGCAGGCCCACCCGGTCCTCCAGCGCGGCCTCATCGGGTGCCGGCGGGGTGGCGAGGGCGAACAGCCTCCACTCCTCGAGTGTCGTGCCGACCACGAGGCCGACACCGGCAGCGGCCCCGTCGGCGATCGCCGCCAACGGGTCGGCCGGGACCTCGCCGCCGTCGGCGACCGGCCGGAACGCCAGGAAGGCGAGCGGGTTGCCGTGGGCCCGGACCGCGGCCTCGGGGTTGGCCATCCGGGTCGCGTTCATCCGTGCGTGGGCGGCCAGGAGGGTGGTGACGTCCGCATCGACGGCGGCCTGCACCGAGTCGAGTTCGGCCTCGGCCAGGAAGTTCGCGGCGTCGGCCCGGGCGTCGGCGAGGTCGCGGCCGGCGGCGGCCGCCCCGGACTGAGCGACCACCCGGTGGAACAGGCCGCGGGCCCGCGGCATCGCCATGAGCAGCGACACGCTCATGCCGCCGGCGGACTCGCCGAAGATGGTCACGTCCTGTGGGTCGCCGCCGAAGGACGCGATGTTCGCCCGGACCCACTCGAGGGCCGCGACCTGATCGAGCAACCCGACGTTGCCGGAGCCGCTGTACGACGGGTCCAGACCACCGAGCTCCAGGAATCCGAGCGCTCCGAGTCGGTAGTTGAGCGTGACGAGCACGACACCGGACCGGGCGAAGGCCTCGCCGTGGTACAGGGGTGACGAACCCGATCCCATCTCGAACCCGCCGCCGTGGATCCACACCATCACCGGCCGCGGCTCGTCGGGTTCCACATCGGTGGTCCAGACGTTGAGGTAGAGGCAGTCCTCGTTCCACACCTCGGACTCGCCACCGAACAGGGCGTCCATCATCGACGGGTTCTGCGGGCAGATCGGACCGAACTCGGTGGCGTCGCGGACCCCGTCCCACGGCTCGACCGGCTGCGGCGGCCGGAAGCGGAGGTCGCCGAACGGTGGTGCGGCGAACGGCATCCCGGCGAAGCGGGCGACGCCGTGGTGCCACGCCCCCTCGACCCGTCCGTGGTTGGTGTCGACCCCGATGCGGGTGCCGTCGTGGGGTGCTGGTTCGCTGCGAGACATGCGCACTCACTAGCACGGCGCCGGTCGACCGGGCTGCCGATCCGGGCGCTCCACCGGATCAGGCGCCCGAGGTGCCGGCCAGCGCCACCAGCCCCACCAGCACCAGTACGACAGCCGCGGGGGCGGAGGCTACCGTCGGCCCGGTGAGCATCGACTTCTCCCTCTCGCCGGACCTCGAGGAGCTCCGCGCTCGTGTGCGGGCGTTCATCGTCGACGTCGTCCAGCCCGCCGAGGCCCGGATCCGCGACGACCGGCTCGAGTCCGAGGACCGCGACGAGTACCTCCGGACGCTGATCGGACTCCGGTCGCAGGCCCAGGCCGAGGGCCTGTGGTTGCCGCACATGCCCCCGGAGTGGGGCGGCATGGGGCTCGGGCACGTCGAGTTGGCCATGGTGCAGGCCGAGGCGGCCAAGAGCTACTACGGCCCGTGGGTGCTCAACTGCCAGGCACCCGACGAGGGGAACATGCACACGCTCCTCCACTGGGCCACCGAGGACCAGGCGGAGCGGTACCTGCGCCCACTCTGTGAAGGTCGGGCGTGGAGCTGCTTCGCGATGACCGAACCCGAGGTCGCCGGCTCCGACCCCACCCTGATCCGGACCCACGCCTACCAGGACGGCGACGAATGGGTGATCAACGGACACAAGTGGTTCATCTCGAACGCCCACCGGGCCAACTTCGCCATCCTGATCGCCCGGACCGAGGACGACCCCGACATCCCGCAGGCGGCCAACACCGCGTTCATCGTCGACATCCCCTCCGAGGGCTGGAACGAGGTCCGCCAGATCGAGACGATGCACGGGTCGACCGGCCACTCCGAGATCCTCATCGAGGACCTGCGGGTGCACTCCTCGCAGATGCTCGGCGGCCGAGGCCAGGGCCACCTGCTCGGCCAGTACCGGCTGGGGCCGGCGCGTCTGGCCCACTGCATGCGGTGGATCGCCCAGGCCGAGACGGCGCTCGACATGATGGTCGAACGGTCGCTGCACCGGTATGCCCACGGTTCGCTGCTCGCCGAGAAGCAGGGGATCCAGTGGATGATCGCCGACTCCACGATGGAGCTGTACCAGGCGAAGCTGATGGTCCTGCACGCCGCCTACAAGATCGACCAGCACCGCCTCGACGAGTCGGTCGACTTCAAGGCCGAGGTCTCCATGGCCAAGCACTTCGTGGCGAACATGTTGAACCGGGTGATCGACCGGTCGATCCAGGTGCACGGCGCGTTGGGGTACTCGACGGACACGCCGCTGGCACACATGTACCAGCACGCCCGGTGGGCCCGGTTCGCCGATGGCGCCGACGAGGTCCACCAGATGCGGATCGCGCAGCGGACGATCGCATCGTGGAAGGACACGGGTTCGACGAACGCCGCCACCGGCGGTCTCCCCATCTGACCTGCCCTGACCACAAAGCAGGGGGTCTGGGGGTCAGGGGGTCAGGGGGTGCGGCGGCGCCAGCGGATCACCACGGGGGCAGCGCAGGCCAACGCGTAGAGGCCGACGACCGTCCAGAACAGCGCGTCGCCCGGCGACTCGAGGTATCTCGCCAGTCCCACACCGACCGCCGGCGCGGCGAGCAGCGACAACAGCACCTGTCGGACCGGCGCGTAGCCCACGACGTCGAGTTGCTCGAGCCACCACTCGGCGACCACGGGGATCGGCAACACGGCCAGCAGCAACGGGTCGGCCGCATCGGGCCAGCGTGCACCCGCCAGGGCCGCGACCGTCCAGGCCGCCACGGCAGGCCAGAACCAGACGCACCGCCGACAGACCCGGTGGCCGCCGATGACCGCACACCGGTCGATCTGGTCCTCGTGGTGGTGGCTCAGCCAGAGCGGCCGGATCGGTCGGGGGTCCACGGTTGAGGTGATCGGCGCTCAGGCGGTGAACATGAGCCTGCCTGCGGCGGCGCAGACCTCGGAGGCGACCGCCATCCCCTCCGGCAGGACACCCATCCCGAAGAACCCGTGGACCAGATCGTCGTAGCACCGGTACTCGCAGCGGACTCCGGCCGCCTCGAGGCGTTCGGCGTAGGCCGCGCCCTCGTCCCGGAGGGGGTCGAACCCGGCGGTGACGACGACTGCCGGTGCCACGCCGGTCAGGTCGTCGGCCAGGAGCGGTGACACGCCCGGTGACCCCCAGGTCGCCACCTCCGGGGCGTAGTGGCCCCGGAACCACTCCATGTCGGCCCGGGTGAGGAAGAACCCGTCGGCGAACAACTCGTGCGACTCGGTCCGGAAGTGGGCGTCGGTTGCGGGGTACACCAGCACCTGGGCGACCGGCGGGCGTTCGTCGTCCCGGCAGCGTTGCGCCACCACCGCCGCCAGGTTCCCTCCGGCGCTGTCGCCCATCACCCCGACCCGACCGGCCAGCACGCCGAGCTCCCGGTGGTGCTCCTGCACCCAGCGGAACGAGGCGAGTGCGTCCTCGACCGCAGCCGGGTAGGGGTGCTCGGGTGCGAGTCGGTAGTCGACCGACACGACGACGCAGCCCGACACGTCGGCGAGCAGGCGGCACGAACCGTCGTGGGTGTCCAGGTCGCCGACGACCCAACCGCCGCCGTGGAAGAAGACGATCGCCGGTGCCTGCTCGAGCCCGCCGAGCCGACGGTAGATGCGGACACCCAGGTCACCTCCCGGGCCGGGGATCCGCCGTTCGCTCGTGTGGACGCCGAGTCGTCTGGGCATGCCGACGGCAGCGGCCCTCCGCATGTCGCGTCGTCGGGCCTCGACGTCCTGGGCCCCGACGCGGACGCCGGTGCGCTCGCCGAGCACGATGAGGGCCTGCACCGGTCGGGACAGCACCCGCCCGTCGACGGTCACCGGCGGTGCGCCGATGAGTCGGTCGAGCACCGCCGGCGGCAGCCCCAGCACCCGCCGAGCCGCACGCGTCAGGAAGCTCGCTCGCTCTCTCGCCACCGTTCCCTCCCGGGGTTGCGACCCCGGTGCCCTCCGGGGTGAGGGGCCTCGGTCGGCCCGCTCGGAGGGGAGTCTCGCAGGTACGCGACCCCCGGGCTCAGGTGAGCAGGTCGAAACGTGTCGCCGGAGCGCCCGGTGCCACCCGGGCCGGGTCGACCTGCAGCACGCGCTCGGCGACCTCGGCGACGAGGCAGCGCAGGTCGTTGGCCGACCTGACGTCGCCCTCGTCGAGATCCGTCAGGCCGGGCCAGTCGCCGGCGACGCCTCCTCGGACCCGGTCGCCGACCACGAAGGCCAGCCCGCCGCGGCCGTGGTCGAATCCGCCCGAGTCGTTCGCTGCGACCCGGCGGCCGAACTCGCTGACGACGAGCACGGTGACCCCGGGGATCCCGGCGACCAGGGTCTCGACGGTGTCATCGAGTTGCCCGATCATCCGGTCGAACGTGCCGTCGACGACCCCGATCTGGTCGTGGTGATCCCAACCGCCCACGTTGAGCACGCCGACCTCGGCGCCGACGCCGGCTCCGAAGAGCGCCACCATCTGCTCGGCCTCGTCGGCGTTCGCCGGCACCTGGATCGTGCGGGCCCGGTCCAGGGCGACGAGGGCGCCGGTCGCCGATGACGTCAGCGGACCCCGGTCGTCCCGCCAGAGGGCCGCCATGGAGGTCTCCGTCACGCCGGCCCCCGGTCGCAGCCGGATGCCCGTCAGACTCGCGGTGGCGAGCACGTCGGCGGAGCCCCGGAGGAGTGCCGGCGTCTGCGGTTGGCCGATGGACACGCCGCGGAACGGGCTGGATCCGGCCGCTCCGGCGGACAGCGCCCGACCCAGGAAGCCCGTCGACTCCGTCGTCGGGCCGCAGCGCTCGACCGTGGCCTGTGCCTCGAAGTGCGACCGGGACGTCCCGGGAACGCCGCTGGCGGGGAGGAACGCCACGGACCCGGCGGCCGCCCGGGACGCCAGGCGGGTGGCCGCCGGATGGAGCGACCAGCCGTCGCCGACGGGCAGCGCGAGGTCGGCCGGCAGCGCCGCGGCGCCGCGGGCCCGGTCCAGGGCGTCGCCGGGAGGCCTGAGGAGGGAGAGCCCGTCCAGGCCACCCCGGAGGAACACGACGACCAGAGGAGTGCTCATCGCAGCTGGAACTCCGGTGAGGCGTACGTGAGAGCCCGGACAACGTCGGGGGTGCGGGCGGTGCGGACCGCAGCGGCGAGGGCCGGACCCGGTGCGTGTCCGAGCAGCGCCTGCGGGGTCGGCGCCGGGTGCACCGGCAGCCCTCCGAACCCACTCGCAGCCGAGGTGGCGGCGTTCCAACGGGCGATCATCGCTCCGGCCCCGCTCCAGGCGCCGGCGCTCTCGGGGAACCCGTTCGGAGCTGGCCACTTCCAGGGCACCTGCCCGAGCGTGTCGAGCGTGGCGTGGAGCTGGCCCGCCGAGGCCCGGAACTGCCCGGCTGTCGGGACCGGTCCGCCCGTCCGGAGCGCCGCGGCGACCAGGTCGAGCGGCCGGCGGACCTTGGGCCCCCAGCGGTCGCTCCGCCGGGCTGCGAGCCGCAGGACCGGTGCGATGGCGGTGTCCTCGCGCAGGTAGGTGGCGGACAGGTCGGCGACCAGGGGATCGTCGGGGGCGATGGTGTCGGAGACGAACCTGCGGGCCAGTTTCCAGCAGAGGAACCGGGCCGTCGCCGGCAGTCGGGCGAGGTGGTTCAGGAACGACTCCCCGTCGGCGACCCCCCGTCCGGACGGTCGCCAGCCGAGGATCTCGCCCGATTCGGCGGGCCCCAGGTCGTGCCAGGCGGACCGGAAGGTGAACTCCCGGGTCGACGGGTCCAGCGACCAGCCGCTCAGGACGTGCGCCACCTCGACCACGTCGGTCTCGTCGTATCCGCCCGCCACGCCGACGGCGTGCAACTCGAGGAGCTCCCGGGCGTAGTTCTCGTTCGGAACCCGCCCCCGGTCGGCCCGGCTCCTGGCGTTGTCGAGGTAGACGAGCATGGCGGAGCTGCGGGCCGAGGCCACGAGCAGGTCGGCGAACCTCCCGAGCGCACCGGCCCGGATCACCTGGTCGTCGTATTCGGGCACGAAGAACACGGTCGGTTGCTCGGCGATGCTGACGTGCAGGTGGTCGGCGAAGAAGTCGGCGGCCACCTGGCGCAGTTGCAGGTTCGACCACGCCGACAGCACGACGCTCCGGGACACTGCAGCGGTCGTGGCCGCCC
>CAYMKW010000004.1:25913-41038 GCA_964391365.1 uncultured Microthrixaceae bacterium
CCGGGCGCGGGCGTGGGTGGTCACGCTCGACGGCCGGATCGCCCCGGTCTGACCAGTCGCAACCCGATTCTGCGGCTCCAGCGCGCGACACGTCCCGCGCGCGACCCCTACTGGGCGTCGACGAACGCATCGACACCGCCGGCGGCGGCCGCGATCAGGTCCGGTGTCGGGCCGAAGGAGAACCGTCGGGCGAGCGCCAGGCCCGCCGGCGGTCCGGCCGGGACCGTGGTGCTGGTCGTCGGCGGGAGGGTGGTGGTGGGTCGTGGACGGGGCCGGACGGGCACCGGCGGAGCGATGGGGCGGCAGGCGGCCGTGACCCCACAGGCGGCGAGGGCCACCAGCACTCGTCGACGGTCGAGTTCCAGCGCCATGCGGGCAACGTATCGGCGCGAGGGTGAGAGGAGGTTGAGAACTCCGGTCGACGACGACCGGGCCGACGGTCCGACCCGCGGCGGCTACCGTCGCCGGCGTGACCGCTGCACACGCCGACGCCCTCGTCCTGTTCGGGATCACCGGTGACCTGGCCTACAAGAAGCTCTTCCCGGCCCTGTACCACCTGGTGGAGAACGGCCGTGTCGACGGACCGATCGTGGGGGTGGCCTCGACCGAGATGTCGATCGCCGACCTGCAGGCCCGGATCGTCGCCTCGCTCGGCGACTCGGACACGGCGATCGACGACCGGGTGCTGCAGGACCTGTTCGGTCGGCTCCACTACGTGTCGGGCGACTACCGCAACGATGCGACCTTCGATCAGGTGGCTGCGCTCGTGGAGGACTGCCACCTCCCGGTCTGCTACCTGGCGATCCCACCGTCGCTGTTCGCCACCGTCACCGAGGAACTCGCCCGGGTCGGTATCGCCGATCGGGCCCGGCTCGTGCTCGAGAAGCCGTTCGGCCGTGACCTCGAGTCGGCCCGGGAGCTGAACCGGATCGTGCTGGCCGCCGTTCCCGAGGAGCGCGTCTACAGGATCGACCACTTCATCGGGAAGGAGCCGGTGCTCAACCTGCTCGTCTTCCGGTTCGCGAACGCGCTCATGGAGCCGATCTGGAACCGGCGTCACGTCGCCCGTGTCGAGGTGACGATGGCCGAGGACTTCGGCGTGGAGGGGCGCGGCGGGTTCTACGACTCGGTCGGGGCGCTCCGCGACGTGGTGCAGAACCACCTGCTCCAGGTCGTCAGCCTGCTCGCCATGGAACCGCCCGTCTCCCTCGACTCCGACGCGCTGCGCGACGAGCACACGAAGGTGATCAGTGCCACGTCGATCAAGGACGTCTCCAAGGTGATCCGCGGTCAGTACGTCGGGTTCCGGGAGGAGGACGGCGTGGCGGCCGACTCCGACACGGAGACGTTCATCGCGATGGAGTTGGCGATCGACACCTGGCGCTGGGCCGGGGTGCCGTTCCTCATCCGGACGGGCAAGGCGCTGCCACAGACGGTCACCGAGGCCTGCGTGGTGCTCCACGGCCCACCGAAGCTGCTGTTCGCCGACCAGGACGACCACGTGCAACCGAACCGGTTCCGGTTCCGCCTCGGACCCGACGCCATGGTGCAGCTCGAGCTGCAGTTCAAGGCACCGGGCGAGGAGATGCGCAGCCGGACCGTCGACCTGGACGTCGACGGCCGCCTGGCCCCGTCCGGAGCGCCCGCATACGAGCGGCTGCTCGGTGATGTCATCGAGGGCGACGCCCGGCTGTTCGCCCGTCAGGACACCGTCGAGGAGTCCTGGCGGGTGGTCCAACCGATCCTGGACGACCCCCGTCCCGTCGTGCCCTACTTCCGTGACAGCTGGGGCCCGCCCGAGGCGTTCAGTGTCGTCCCCGGCGACGACGACTGGATCCCGAGCTCGGCACCGCACCCGGACTGAGGGGTGTCGCACCGGCCAGGTCGAAGCTGAACCGCTCGCCGACCCGGCTGAGTCGGGCGATCGGCAGCGCCGGGAGCGCCCGATCGGTGACGACCACCACCCGGTCGGCGTGGGCGGTCGCCGCCTCGGCGACCGCAGCGAGCCAGGCGTTCGTCCCGTCGCGCGTCCCCGCCGGGGCGCAGACGACGGCTCGTCCGACGATGTCCTCCTCGAACGCCGCCTGCTCCTCGTCGGGCAGCGCCCACTTGAGCGAGGGGTCGGCGACCACGGCGACCGTCACGTCCGGGTGCTCGCGGCGGAGGTCCCGGACGGCTGCGTGGAGCTGCGCCAGCGAGGGTGCGGTCCGTCGCCAGCCGGCCACCGTGTCGGCGTCGAGCAGGACGGTGGTCCGCTCGGCGGGTGGTCGTGGTGCGGGAGGGGTCACGGGAGGAACGTACTCGCCCCACCCGTAGGATCTGCGGGCATGTCGAACCCTTCAGATGCGGAACCACCCGTCCCTGCCGCTCCGGGCAACGCCCACCTCGCGCGGGGGTTCGCCGACGATCCGTCGGCCCCGTTGGCCGAGGGGTTCGCCCGGCCCTCGGTGGCGGAGCGCACCGAACGTGGGCGCTCCATCCGGACCCAGCAGCCGCGCAGCACCTGGGCGGACTGGGCGCCGGCGGCTGACCGGCCCGACCCGGTGGCGATCCTCGAGGGTCAGATCCCGAGCCGTCTGCAGGCGCTGATCCCCGAGCGGCACCGTCGGATGCTGGCGAGCCCCTTCGCCTTCTACCGCGGCGGAGCGGCGATCATGGCGGGTGACCTGGGCGCAGCGACCAACTCCGGTCTGGCCGTCCAGGCCTGCGGTGATGCCCACCTGGCGAACTTCGGCATGTTCGGTTCGCCCGAGCGGGCGCTCGTCTTCGACCTCAACGACTTCGACGAGACCCACCCCGGCCCCTTCGAGTGGGACGTGGTCCGCCTGGCCGTGAGCGCCGTGCTCATGGGCCGGGACCGGGGCTGGGACGATGCGGTCCAGGACCGGCTGGTCGACGCAGCGGTGCGGACCTACCGGACCGCCACCCGGGACTTCGCGCAGATGTCGAACGTCGACATCTGGTACTCGAGACTCACGGTGGACGAGATCGAGCAGCACGAGACCGACGACCGGGATCGTCGTCGGATCGAGCGGGCGGCGGCCAAGGCCCGCGCCAACGACCTCCACCGGGCCGTCGAGAAGTTCACCGAGGTCGTCGATGGCCGCCGGGTGTTCCGCGATGACCCGCCACTGTTGCACCGGATCGACTCGTTCTACGAGGGCGCCGACCGGGACCGCCTCCGGGAGGGGATCCGGACCTTCTTCCTGAGCTATCTCCAGACGCTCCCGAGCGACGTCCAGGTGCTCATGTCGCACTATCGGCTGCTCGACGAGGCGCTCAAGGTCGTCGGCGTCGGGAGTGTCGGCACCAGGTGCTTCGTGGCGCTCGGCGAGGGTCGGGACGACCAGGACCTGTACATCCTCCAGATCAAGGAGGCCCAGCAGTCGGTGCTGGCGCCGTACTGGCCCAGTCCTTTGTGGGCGGAGCAGCGCTCCGAGGGCCAGCGGGTCGTCGACGGCCAGCGCATCATGCAGGCCGCCTCCGACCCGCTCCTCGGATGGGCCCGGATGGGTCATCACGACTACTACCTGCGGCAGTTCCGCGACATGAAGGGTTCCGTCGACCTCACGAGGATCCGCGTCGAGGAGGCGGAGCACTACCTGGGAAGGTGTGGCTGGACGCTCGCCCGGGCGCATGCCCGCTCGGGCGACGTCGTCGCCGTGGCGGGCTACCTGGGCAACGGAGACGTCTTCGACCGGTCGATGGTGCAGTTCTCCCGTACCTACGCGGACCAGGTGGAGCGGGACTACGAGGCGTTCGCCGAGGCGGCCAGCTCCGGTCGCATCGAGGTGGCGCCGGACCCGGCCGCCTGATCCGCCAGTTCCCGGTGGCGCTGGTAGGCCCAACCGGGGCCCCGGAGCACGAACGAGAGGCGATCGTTCCACGAGTCGGCTCCGGCCACGTCGTGGAGCATGGATGTGTGCTCGTGGGTGGCGATCCGCAGCGGGTTGTAGGTGTCGATGTTCGTGGTGAGCCCGTACACGACGGGCTCCTCGTCGACCTCCGGGGCGAAGGTTCCGAACAGGCGATCCCAGATGATGAGGATGCCGCCGTGGTTGCGGTCGATGTACCGGAGGTTGCTGCCGTGGTGGACCCGGTGGTGGGAGGCCGAGTTGAACCAGCGTTCGAACGGGCCGATCCGGTCGATCGCATCGGTGTGGATCCAGAACTGGTAGATCAGGTTGATCGCCCGTGACTGCTGGATGATGTGCGGCCGGACGCCCAGCAGGGCCAGCACTCCGTAGGGGACGAACGTCCCGAGGGCATCGGCCACCGGCTGACGCAGTGCGGTCGACAGGTTGTACCGCTCGCTCGAGTGGTGGACCACGTGGATGGCCCACATGTACCGACTCGTGTGCATGAACCGGTGGTTCCAGTAGTAGATGAAGTCCCACCCGACGAGCGCTGCGGCCCATGCGAGCGGGCCCTCGCCCAGATCCGGTCCCGGCCGACGTTCGAAGAGTCGCTTCGCCGTGGTGTGGGCGGCCAGCGTCCCGCAGACCGAGGCGCCGGCGGCCGCGACCGCCGCCACGGCGCCCGACCCGGCCACGCGGCGGGCTCGGGCGGCGATCCGACGCCACCTCCGGGGCTCGTCGGCAGGATCGGACGGGTCGACCGCCATCTCCGGCGGCGCCCCGGCCGGAGGAACCTCACCCGCCTCGAGCCCGCTGGCCCGTGCCTCCGCCAACCGCACGGTCACGTCGGCCGCAACGGTCGCCGCAACGGCCGCACCGGCGGCGCCCAGGACGAGCCGTCGTCGCCGGGAGTCGACCAGGTCGAGTCGTTGGACGACCTTGGGGAGGACGAACGGGGCGACCAGACTGGCCGTGCCCATCGTCAGGCTCGCGAGCGTGTCGGGCCAGGTGTAGTCCCCGGCCGTCGTGGTGCCGGTCCGCCGCTCCCGTCGGGCGTGGTGGAGCGCCTCGGCGGCCATGGCGCCGAAGTAGAAGGGGACGGCTGCGACGCTCAGATCGACCACGGGTCGGAGGGTACTCAGACGGTGCCGATGGGGCCCAGTAGTTCGCTCTGGAACCGGACCGGCGGAGCGCGCAGTGCCGAGAGCAGCGAGCCGCCCGGGAGTGAGTAGGCGTCGGCCGCTCCCACGTCCACGAGGTAGCCCAGATCGGCGAGCGCGCGGATCGTGAGGCGGCTCATGGGGTTCGACCCGGTGTCGATGAACCCGGTCATGAGTTCGTTGTCGAACACCGACTCCCGCCAGTGGGAGTCGGCCGTGCCCGGTCCGCCGGTGGCCTCGACCGGCACGGTTCCGGTCCGTCCCAGGGTGGACCACTCCGCCCCGGCCCTGGCCCCGACGAAACGCGGGTCCGCGGTCCCGGCCCCGGTGATCAGTGATCCGGTCGGGATCGAGTCCCACAGGGTGCCGATGCCCAGGACGTGCCCCATCTCGTGGACGATGACGTCGTCCAGGGTGCCGCTGGCGACCAGGTCCCCGATGTCGGCCACGTCGAACTCCATCACCCCGAAGCGGGCGAGGCGGTCGCCGGTGGCGATCAGGCAGGGTCCCGCCCGGGCGAGGACCCCGCCGTCGCCGTCGATGGCGGTGGTCGAGATGTCGATCACGACGTCGTCGACGATCCCGGACAACGCCCCGTTGGTCGCTCCGCAGGCGTTCTCGCCGATGCTGACCGAGGCCGACGGCACGCCGGCGACGAGCACCGACTCCCAGCGCGCCTCGGCGGCGTCGAAGGCGGTCTGGGCCTCGGGTGCCAGCGGGCTCTGCGGCCGGAGGACCACGTCGTAGGTCTCGGTGGGTCCGGGGGAGGCCGAGAAGGCGACGGTCGCCGACGCGGTCTCGCTTCCGTCGCTCACGCTCAGTCTCACGACCAGCGGACCCGTCGTGCCGACGCCGACGTTGCGGCTCCGGGTGCCCTGACAGTCGGGCAGGGTGAGCTCGACGTCCCCGTCGTCCTCGACGTCGAGGGTGCAGGTCAGCGCGTTGCCCTGCGGGTCGGCCACCGTCCAGGAGAAGGGGACCAGCGCCGGGGTCGTGACGGCGGCGAACGGTGTCGTGAACGACGTGATCACCGGTGCCGTCCCCGTGAGCACGGTCGTCGTGGTCGTGGACGTGGTGCCGGGACCGGCGGGCATGGGGGCGCAGGCGACCAGGACAGCCGCCGTGGCGACGATCGTGGCCGTGATCGTGGTCGTTCGCATCCGCTGCATCCTGCCCCCGTTCGGACGGCACCGTCGACGTTGCGTCTCCAGTCTGCCCCGGAGGAGCCGGTGGCGTCGTGTCCTAGGATTGGGTGATCGTCCCGGCCGGGCCGGGCAGGACTTGGAGGCCGACATGGAGCGATCGCGGGGCGTGCCCGCCGACGGGAACCGGGTGGTGTTCACGTCCTGGTCGGCGCAGAACCACGTGTCCCAACTCGAGATCACCGCAGCGGACGGACCGTGGATCGTGGACCCCGAGGGTCGGCGGTTCCTGGACCTCGGTTCCCAGCTCGTCAACGTCAACCTGGGCCACCAGCACCCACGACTGGTCGAGGCCGTCCGCCGTCAGTCCGAACGGCTCTGTACCGCTGCCCCGTCGTTCGCCGTCGGCGTGCGCACCGAGGCGGCCCGGATGATCGTCGAGCGTTCACCCGAGGGCATGGAGCGGGTCTTCTTCACCAACGGCGGTGCCGAGGCGAACGAGAACGCCGTGCGGATGGCGCGCCTGCACACCGGGCGGCAGAAGGTGCTGGCCACCTACCGCAGCTACCACGGTGCGACGGCGACGGCGATCACGCTGACGGGCGAGCCCCGACGGTGGCCGTCCGAGCCGGGTGTGCCGGGAATCGTCCACTTCCACGGCCCGTACCCCTACCGGTCCCCGTTCCACGCCACGAACGACGTCGAGGAGTGCGAACGGGCGCTCGAGCACCTCGAGCAGACGGTGCAGTTCGAGGGACCGCACACGATCGCTGCGATCCTCCTCGAGACGGTGGTCGGCACCAACGGCGTGCTGGTGCCGCCCGATGGGTACCTCGCCGGTGTGCGCGACCTGTGCGACCGTCACGGGATCCTCATGATCGCCGACGAGGTGATGGTCGGCTTCGGTCGGGTCGGCGAGTGGTTCGCCGTCGACCACTGGGACGTCGCCCCCGACCTCATCTGCTTCGCCAAGGGGGTCAACTCCGGTTACGTGCCGCTCGGGGGCGTGGTGATCTCCGCCGAGGTCGCAGCCACGTTCGACGAGCGGCCGTTCCCGGGTGGGCTCACCTACAGCGGCCATCCGCTGGCCTGTGCCGTGGCCGTCGAGTCGATCCGGGTGTTCGAGGACGAGGGGATCCTGGATCGGGTCCGCAAGGTCGGCGACGGTCTGTTGCGGCCCGAGCTCGAGGCCATCGCCGAGCGGCACCCGTCCGTCGGCGAGGTCCGCGGCCTGGGCATGTTCTTCGCCGTCGAACTGGTTCGGGACCGGTCGACCCGCGAGCCCCTCGTTCCGTTCAACGCCGCCGGCGCCGCCGCGGCCCCGATGGGCGAGTTCGCCGCGGCCTGCCGGGCGGGAGGCGTCTGGCCGTTCGTCAGCGGCAACCGGCTCCACGTGGCGCCGCCGCTGGTCACCTCGGACGACGACCTCCGGGTCGGGCTGGCGGCCGTGGACGCCGCCCTCGAGGTGGCCGACACGTACTCGGTGGGCTGACCCTCCGGCGGGTCCTCGACGCCGTTCCGGGCACCCGTCCCCGGTGCGCCGGGGCCCCGTGACCGGGAGGGGTCCCGGGCGTGCTGTAGGGTGCGGACACCATTGAGTGCGGGACGGTCCGTCCCGCGTGTTGCGAAAAGCAGAAACGAGTAGTGCCGTGCCAACCGGAACCGTGAAGTTCTTCAACTCCGAGAAGGGCTACGGCTTCATCAGCCGTGACGACGACTCGGGCGACATCTTCGTCCACTTCTCCAAGATCGCCGGCACCGGCTACCGCAACCTCGAAGAGGGCCAGCGGGTCTAGTTCGAGGTCGGGCCCGGACGCAAGGGCGACGAAGCCCTCGACGTCCGTGTCGTCTGAGGAGACCTCCTCCGGGTCGCCCACGGCGACCACCGAATCCCCCGATCGTGCTCGGCACCGTGGCCGGACCGCGGCGGGGTGGCTGCTCCTGATCGTGGCCACCCTGCTCGTTCCGGTCTCGGTGCTCGGGGTCTGGTCCAGGAACCTGCTCCTCGACACCGATCGGTACGTCGAGACCGTCACCCCCTTGGCCGACGATCCTGCCGTGCAGGATGCCGTGGTGGCCCGGGTGACGTCATCCCTGTACGCCGAAGTGGACGTGCAGGCCAAGGTCGCCCAGGCGCTCCCGTCCGAGGGGGCCTTCCTGGCGGCCCCGATCAGCCTGGGGATCGAGAACCTCATCGAGCGGGTCGTCCGTGAGCTGGTGACCAGCGATCAGTTCGAGTCGCTGTGGATCGACGCCAACCGTGTGGCCCACGAGACGCTGGTCACGGTGCTGACCGACCCGGGCGATCGCAAGGGTTCCGTCTCGGTCGACCTCTCGGGCGTCGCCGCTGAGGTCCAGTCCAAGCTGTCCGGACTGGGTGTGAACCTGTTCTCCGGCGAGCGCAGCGCGCCCCAACTCGAGTTGTTCGAGTCCGAGGAACTGGCGAAGGCCCAGACGGCGGTGAGCCTGTTCGACAGCCTGGCCACCGTGCTCCCCTGGGTGACCATCGCCCTGCTGGTGGCCGCCGCCTTCGTCTTCACCAACCGGCGTCGGGGCGTGATGGCGGCGTTCGGCGGTCTGCTCGTCGGTTCGCTGCTGTTCATCGTCGTGGTCGCGCTCGGCCGCTGGTACCTGTTGCAGGCGATCCCGGCCGGTTCCTCGATCTCGGCCACCGAGGCGGTGTTCGACCTGCTCACCCGGTTCGTCCGGGGCGCCGTTCGTGCGCTCGCCGCCCTGGGTGCCGTGGGGATCCTGGCGGCCCTGCTCGCCGGTCCGAGCCGACCCGCCGTTGCGCTCCGCCGACTCGTCGGTGCCGGCGTGTCCCGAACCGGCGATGCTGCGGCCGGTCACGGTGCCCGACTCGGCGCGCTCGGCGGGTTCCTCCGCTCGTACGTGGTGGGGATCCGGGTGGCGGTCGTCGCCGTCGCCGTCCTCTTCCTGCTCGTCGTCGAACAGCCGAGCGCCGGCGCCGTCCTCTGGACGGCTGCCATCGCGTTGGTGGCGCTCGTCGTGCTCGAGGTCCTGTACCGGACGGCGGTCGCCGAGCAGGACCTGGCCGGGGACTCTGCCGACGGGACCTCCGACGATCCTGCGAACCGGGTGTCCGACGACAGCGCGGAGTCCTCGACCCCGGCGTAGCCTGCCGGCGTGATCGACGCCGACCAGCACTACTACGAGGCCACCGACGCATTCACCCGGCACCTCGACCCCGCCTGGGCCGACCGGTGCGTTCGTTGGTGCGAGATCGACGGACGTCGGTACCACGTGGTCGGAGGACGCGTGTCCCGGGCGGTCACGAACCCGACCTTCGACCCGATCGCCCTGCCGGGGTCCATGTACGACTACTTCCGTGGCAACGCCGACGGCCGCGACCCGCTCAGCTTCCTGACCGAGCGCGAACCGATCCGCCCCGCCTACCGGCAGCGGGCCGCACGACGGGCGTCGCTCGACGAACAGGGAGTGCAGGCCTGCTGGCTGTTCCCGACGCTCGGCATGGTCTACGAGGAGCTCCTGGCGCACGACCCCGAGGCTGTCTGCGTGACGTTCCGGGCGTTCAACCGGTGGCTCGACGAGGAGTGGGGGATCGACGGCCGTGACGGGATCGTCGCGGCGCCCTACCTGACGTTGGCCGACCCCGAGTGGGCGGTGGAGGAGCTGACCTGGGCGCTCGACCGCGGCGCCCGTCTGGTGGTCATGCGACCCGCTGCGGCCCGGACCGTCCACGGCCCCGTGTCGCCGTTCGACGACCGGTTCGCCGGATTCTGGTCGTTGCTCGAGGAGAGCGGCGTCCCGCTGGTGCTCCACGCCGGCGACGGCGGCGTGTCGTTCAACGGGTACGCCCCCGAGGGGTTCGCCGCCTCGTTCTCCGGTGGTTGGCGACCGTCGATCGCCTTCTTCGCCATCGAGGCCGCCATCCGTGACTACCTCCTGACGATGGTCCTGGAGAACCACCTGGTCCGGTTCCCCGGTCTGCGGATCGCGTCGGTGGAGAACGGGGCCCAGTTCCTCGGGGACCTGTTCCGCAAGGTCCGCTCCATCGCGAAGAAGGTGCCGGGATCGTTCCCGGACGATCCGGTCGAGATCTTCCGCAACCAGGTCTGGATCAACCCGTTCTGGGAGGACGACGTGGAGGAGGTCGTCGCCCACGTGGGTGCCGACCGGGTCCTGTTCGGCAGCGACTGGCCCCACATCGAGGGGCTGCCGCGGCCCGCCGATGCGCTCGACGACCTGGCCGTGCTGTCCGACGCCGACCGCCGACTCGTCACCCACGACAACGCGGCGTCGCTCGTGCCGCTCGGCTGAGGCCGTTCCCCGGTCGACCGGAGGCGATCGTCACTACGCTGTCGCCATGCACGACGTGGTGGTTCGCAACGGTCTGGTGGTCGACGGGACGGGGGCGCCGGCGGCGCACGGCGACGTGGCGATCGACGGGGAGACGATCGTCGAGGTGACGGCCCCCGGTCGCGCCGGTCGTGCTCGCCACGAGATCGACGCCGACGGCCGGCTCGTCACCCCCGGATGGGTCGACGTCCACACCCACTACGACGGGCAGGCCACCTGGGATCCGGAGCTCTCGCCGTCGGGCTGGCACGGCGTCACCACCGTGGTCATGGGCAACTGCGGTGTCGGGTTCGCCCCGGCCGCCCCCGAGCGTCGGGACTGGCTGATCCAGCTCATGGAAGGGGTGGAGGACATCCCCGGGACGGCACTCGCCGAGGGCATGAGCTGGAACTGGGAGACGTTCCCCGAGTACCTCGACGAGCTCGACCGCATGCCTCGGGTGATGGACGTCGCCGCCCTGGTCCCGCACGGTGCCGTGCGGGCCTACGTGATGGGGGAGCGGGGCGCCTCCAACGAGGAGGCGACCGCCGCGGACGTGGCGGCCATGGCCGAGATCGTCGCCGAGGCGATCCGGGCCGGGGCGGCGGGGTTCTCGACCACCCGCACCGTGCTGCACCGGGCCAAGGACGGCCAGCTCGCCGCCGGAACGACGGCCTCACCCGATGAACTCCTGGGCATCGGTGACGCCATGGGCGCCGCCGGCGGTGGCGTGTTCGAGCTGGCCAGCGACATGGTGGTCCCGGCCGACGAGTTCGCCTGGATGGCCGAGCTGTCCCGCCGGAGCGGCCGCACGGTGACGTTCAACTGCCTGCAGTCCGACGTCTGGCCCGAGCAGTGGCGTGAGCTGCTCCAGCTCGCCGACGAGGCGAATGCCACGGGCGCGCACGTCGTCCCCCAGGTCGCGGGCCGGCCGGCGTGCCTGCTGTTCGGTCTCGAGTCGTCGGTGCACCCGTTCATCGCCAACCCCACCTACCGGCGGCTCGCCGACCTGCCGCTCGCCGAGCGGGTGGCGCGCATGCGCACGCCCGAGGTGCGGGCGGCGATCCTGGCCGAGCAGATCGACGTCGGCGACTTCGGGAACCACCTCCTGCGGAGCTTCCACAAGCTGTTCCCGCTCGGCGACCCACCGGACTACGAGCCGGCCCCGTCCTCGAGCGTCGCGGCGATCGCCGACCGGGAGGGGCGGCCAGCTGCCGAGGTCGCCTACGACCTGTTGCTGCAGCGCGACGGACACGAGCTCCTCTACTTCCCATTGCTCGGCTACAGCCACGGCGACTTCGGTGCCCTGCAGTCCATGCTCGAACACCCCGGCACGGTGCTCGGGTTGGGCGACGGGGGTGCGCACTGCGGCCTGCTGTGTGATGCCAGCCTGCCCAGCTACATGCTGACGCACTGGGTGCGCGATCGCGATCGGGGTGAGCGGCTCGGTCTGGAACGCGTCGTGGCCATGCAGACCAGCGAGACCGCAGCGCTCTACGGCTACGGCGATCGGGGAGTGCTCGCACCGGGGTTCCGTGCCGACGTGAACGTGGTCGACCTCGACGGCCTGCGCCTGGCGCCGCCGGAGATGGTCCACGATCTGCCTGCGGGTGGACGTCGTCTGATCCAGCGGGCGAACGGGTACGGCGCCACGCTCTGCGCCGGCGTGCCGGTCCGACTCGACGACGAGGCCACGGGTGAGCGACCGGGGCATCTGCTCCGGGGCACCCGACCGGTGCCCACGGGTCGCTGACGCAGCGTGCGCGTCCTCGCCCCCGTCTACGGCCTGACGTCCGCGGCCGACGAGTCCCGTCGGATGGCCGCGGCCGGCGTCGACGGCGTCTTCACCTTCGAGGGGCCGCACGACGTGTTCGTCCCCCTCGCTCTGGCGGCGGCCGCCGCCGACGTGTCGGTCATGACGAACGTGGCCATCGCCTTCCCGCGCAACGCGGTCCATCTGGCGCACTCGGCCTGGGACCTGCACGAGCTGTCGGGCGGCCGGTTCACCCTGGGTCTGGGTGCGCAGGTGCGGACCCACGTGGAGCGGCGGTTCGGGGTCGACTTCGACCGGCCCGTCGAGCGGATGCGTGACACGGTCCTGGCCGTCCGGGCGGTGTTCGGCACCTGGCAGACCGGCGAGCGGCTCGACCATCGGGGACCGTTCCGGACCCACACGCTCATGACCCCCATGTTCTCCCCGCAGCCCAACGCCGCCGGTCCGCCACGCCTGGCCGTCGGCGGCCTGGGACGGCGGATGTGCGCGCTCGCCGCCGAGGTGGCCGACGAACTCGCCGTGATGCCGGTGACGAGCGAGCGGTTCTTCACGGAGAGCACGCTGCCGGCGGTCGCCGAGGGCCTGTCCCGGCGGGACCCCGGACTCGGCGCGTTCCGGGTGCTGCCCGAACTGATCGTCGCCTGTGGCCGCGACGACTCGGAACAGGCGGTCGCCGACGCCGGCTGTCGGGCGCTGCTCGGGTTCTACGCCTCGACCCCTGCCTACCGTCCCGTGCTGGATCACGAGGGGTTCGGCGACATCCAGCCGGTGGCGCAGGGCCTGACCCGGGAGGGCCGCTGGGACGAGCTCGCAGCGCTGATCCCCGACGAACTCCTCGACCTCGTCGCCGTGCGCGGCACCCCGACCGAGGTGGCCGCCACGATCGAGCGGCGCTACGGGCCGCACGCGGAGCGGGTGTGCGTCTACACGCCGTATGCCACGGAGGACGACCTGCTCGCTGATCTGGTCGCGGCGATCAGCAACTGATCGCCGCCCGCAGCAGGGCAGCGAGGCGCACCGACCGGCGCGAGTGTTCACCGAAGCGTTCGACGCACGTCACCGCAGCACCAACCCGCCGAAAGTTCGGCCGCGGAGACTCCCCCTGCCGCAGTGGCTGCTGTGGCCTGAATCAGGGAGATGTCGATGCGCCGCATCCTGTCGTTGTCCGCCGTCGTTGCTCTGGTGGCACTCGTCGCCGCCGCCTGCGTGATGCCGTCACCGCCGCAACCGCCTGTCGGTGAGGTGCCGACGTTCGGTCTGCTCGGCCGGTACGAGACCGGCCTCGGCAACGGCTCCGGTGAGATCGCCTCCCTGGACCGGGATCGGATGGTCGTCACCAACAGCGACGACAACAGCATCGACCTGGTGGACGTCTCCAACCCGGCCGCACCGACGCTCGCCCAGCGGATCCCGCTCGGCGCATACGGTGCCGCTCCGACGAGCGTCGCCCTCAGCCGCGGCCTGGTGCTGGTCACCATGACCGCTCCGGTGGCCACTGACCCCGGCATGCTGGTCGCATTCGACCGCAACGGCCGGTTCCTCGGTCAGGCCACCGTCGGTGCCGACCCCGACTCGGTGGTCATCGGCTCGAACGGTGCCCGCGCCGTCGTCGCCAACGAGGGCGAGCCGTCGTCCGACTACTCGGTCGACCCCGAGGGATCGGTCAGCATCGTCGAGCTCCAGGCGCTGTACCCGCTCACCTCCAGCCTGGAGCCGTCCTCCCCCTCGTACACCGGCTCGCCGCTCGTCGCCGCCAACACGACGACCATCGGCTTCTCCGACTTCAACGTCGGTGGACCCCGTGCCGCCGAACTGCCCGCCGGTGTCCGGATCTTCGGCCCCGGTGCGTCCGTCGCCCAGGACCTGGAGCCCGAGTACCCGACCATCGACCCGACCTTCGCCACGGCGTGGGTGACCCTGCAGGAGAACAACGCCGTCGCAGAGATCGACCTGCTCGGCAAGTCGGTCGTCTCCATCCAGGCGCTCGGCACCGTCGACCACAGCCTGCCCGGGAACGCCATCGACGCCTCGGACAGGGACAACACGATCAACGTCGCCAACTGGCCGGTCAAGGGGCTCCCGCTGCCGGACGCCATCGCCTCGTTCCGGGTCGGCCCGAAGACCTACTACCTGACCGCCAACGAGGGTGACGCCCGGGACTACAGCACCTTCAAGGAGGAGGTGCGGATCGGGAGCGGCTCGGTGACCCTCGACCCCGCCACGTTCCCGAACGCGGCGACCCTGAGGAACAACGCCAATCTCGGTCGGCTCAACATCACGAACACCAGCCCGAAGAACGGGAGCGGCCAGTACGTGCAGCTCAACGCCTTCGGCACCCGTTCCTTCTCGATCTACGACGAGGACGGCGTGCGCGTGTCCGACACCGGCGACGATTTCGAGCAGATCATCGCTGCGACCCTGCCCGAGTTCTTCAACGCCGGCAACGAGGACTCGAAGTTCGACGACCGGTCCGACAACAAGGGCCCCGAGCCCGAGGGTGCGGCGACCGGTGTCGTCGACGGCAACCAGATCGCCTTCGTCGGCCTCGAGCGGATCGGTGGCGTCATGGTCTACGACGTGTCGGACCCGTCAGCCCCTGAGTTCCTCCAGTACCTGAACACCCGTGACTTCGGCCTCCCGGTCGCCGACACCGATGCCGGCCCCGAGGGCGTCGGGTTCGTCAAGGCCGATCGCAGCCCCAGCGGCCTCCCGCTCGTCACCGTCTCCCACGAGATCTCGGGCAGCGTCGTCCTGTACGGGCCGATCGACCCCGACGGCGCAGGCGAACTGACGCTGCTCCACAACAACGACGGCGAGTCGGCCCTGCTGACCCAGACCGCCTCGTCCGGCGGGACGTCCGTCTCCGTCGGTG